>CBCPMX010000122.1:0-24491 GCA_965120355.1 uncultured Oscillospiraceae bacterium | reverse complement strand
GGATGAAAGTGGGGGGGCACTTTTTGTCCCCTACCACTCTTTTTTTCTTTTTTTTTTTTTCTTTCGCCCCCCCCCCCCCCCCCCCGCCCCAAAGCTTGTCAAACAAGCCGGCTGCGCCGGGCTTCGCAGCCGCCCCAGCACCGCGCGGCAAGCCAAACTCCCCCTGGGCCGGCGGGATCCGGTCCAGGGGGAGCAAACAATCCAATTCAGTCTTCATCCAATTTGAGAACTGCCATAAACGCCTCCTGCGGCACCTGGACGCTGCCCAGGGAACGCATGCGTTTTTTGCCCTCTTTCTGCTTTTCCAGCAGCTTTTTCTTCCGGGTGATATCCCCGCCGTAGCACTTGGCCAGTACGTCCTTGCGCAGGGCCTTAATGGTCTCGCGGGCGATGATCTTGGAGCCGATGGCAGCCTGGATAGGCACCTCGAACATCTGGCGGGGAATGTTCTCCTTGAGCTTTTCACAGATGCGGCGGCCGCGGCTGTAGGCGCTGTCCGCAAAGACAATGAAGCTCAGGGCGTCCACCACTTCCCCATTCAGCAGAATATCCAGCTTCACCAGCCGGGAAGGCCGGTAGCCCGACAGCTCATAGTCCAGAGACGCATACCCCCGGGTGCGGGATTTGAGGGCGTCGAAGAAGTCAAAAATAATCTCGTTGAGGGGCATGTCATAGTGCAGCTCCACCCGGTCGGCGTCCAGATACTGCATATCCTTGAATTCGCCGCGCCGCTGCTGGCACAGCTCCATGATATTGCCCACATACTCCGGCGGTGCCATGATATTGGCCTTGACATACGGTTCCTCCGCCACCTCGATCTCCGTGGCGTCGGGGTAATTGAGGGGATTGTCAATGTACACCACGCTGCCGTCGGTCTTGGTGATCTTGAAAATGACGCTGGGGGCAGTGGTAATCAGGTCCAGGTTGTACTCCCGCTCCAGCCGTTCCTGGATAATCTCCATGTGCAGCAGGCCCAAAAATCCGCAGCGGAACCCGAAGCCCAGCGCCACGGAGCTCTCCGGTTCATAGGACAGGCTGGCGTCATTGAGTTTCAGCTTCTCCAGGGCGTCCCGCAGATCGGGGTACTTGGCGCCGTCAGCGGGATAGATGCCGGAATAGACCATGGGCTGGACAGCCCGGTATCCCGGCAGCGCCCCGGCGGCGGGGTTGTGTTTGTCGGTGACGGTATCGCCCACCTGGGTGTCGGACACATTCTTAATGGAGGCCGTGAAATAGCCCACCTCGCCGGCGCCCAGCGCGTCTGTGGGGGACATGCCCTTGGGCAGCAAATAGCCGGTCTCCACCACCTGATACTCCGCGCCGGAGGCCATCATCCGCACCGTCATGCCGGTGCGCAGGGTGCCGTCCATGACCCGCAGGTAGACAATCACGCCGCGGTAGGGATCATACTGGCTGTCAAAAATCAGAGCCCGCAGGGGCGCTTCCCGGTCGCCCTGGGGCGCTGGAACGCCATCCACAATCATCTCCAGCACGGCGGGGATATTGATGCCGTTTTTGGCGGAGATCTCCGGCGCGTCCATAGCCGGCAGGCCAATGATGTCCTCAATTTCAGCTTTCACCCGCTGGGGGTCGGCGGCCGGCAGGTCGATTTTGTTGATCACCGGCAGCACCTCCAGGCCCGCGTCAATGGCCAGATAGGTGTTGGCCAAAGTCTGCGCCTCGATGCCCTGGGCGGCGTCCACCACCAGCACCGCGCCCTCGCAGGCGGCCAGGGAACGGGAGACTTCGTAGTTGAAGTCCACATGGCCCGGCGTGTCAATGAGATTCAGGGTGTAAGTTTCTCCGTTCTTCGCCGTGTACCGAAGGCGAATGGCCCGGGCCTTGATGGTGATGCCCCGCTCCCGCTCCAGCTCCATATTGTCCAGCAGCTGATCCTCCATCTCCCGCTGCTCCACCGCGCCGCAGGCCTCAATGAGCCGGTCGGACAGCGTGGATTTGCCGTGGTCGATGTGTGCAATAATCGAAAAATTACGAATATGATCCAATTCTGTCATTATAGTAAAATCCCTCCTGGCGACTCCACGCCGTCCTGCGGTGCAGGACCGGCGCGGTGCGCCGTTAACCTCTTCGGCAACTCCGGACTGCAGCTTCTCCTTGCAGCGCCCCGCAGTCCCAGCAGGCTACGTATAAAAACTCATGATATATTATATCGGGTTTTTGGAATTTGTAAAGTGGGCAGACCCTTGTGCAAGGGCGCTTGTATTTTCGCTTCACCTGTTTTTCTCGTGTGCTTCGGCAACGCCGCTTGCCGGCTCTCCTCGATTCCCTCCGTTTTATCCGCCGGAAATCTCCACGCTATGGCGAAACCTCCCAAACTTCCCTCTCAACTCAAGACGTCCGGACAAGTAAAAATATTTTTTGCAAAAAACGGCGCATTTTTCTGAAATAAACCGCAAAAATAAAATTTTTAGCTATTGAATTTTCTCGCAAACTGTCATAGAATAGGTGTGGTTCGGAAATCCTATCCCCGATTGGCAAGGAGGCGCAGTATGCTGAACATCGTGTTGGTGGAGCCGGAAATCCCACAAAACTGCGGCAATATTGCCCGCACCTGCGCTGCCACCGGCAGCAGGCTGCACCTGATCCGGCCCTTGGGCTTTGACATTTCGGATAAAGCCGTGAAGCGGGCCGGGCTGGATTACTGGCACCTGGTAGAGGTGTCCGACTATGACGGACTGCCGGACTTTTTTGCCCGCAATCCCGCCGCAGACCGGTGGCTTTTGAGCACCAAAGCCCCCAGGCCCTATACACAGGCGGCGTTTTCCGCCGATTGCTGGCTGTTTTTCGGCAAAGAAACCAAGGGCCTGCCGGCGTGGTTCCTGGAGGAAAACCGGGACCGCTGCGTCCGCATCCCCATGGTGTCTGACGCCCGCAGCCTGAACCTGTCCAACTCCGTGGCCATTGTCGTTTTTGAGGCGCTGCGGCAGAACGGCTTCCCCGGTCTGCTGGACCACGGCGTCATGGAAAACAGCGCCCTCATCTGAACAACAGAACCGATGAAATCACCGGGGCCGTAGCCCCGTTTTAGGGAGGAATCGCTATGAACTGCAAAAAGAAGACCATCTACGATCTGGATCTGGCCGGCAAGCGCGTGCTGGTCCGCTGCGACTTCAATGTTCCCACTGACGCTGACGGGCACATCACCGATGACGCCCGCATTGTCAAAACTCTGCCCACCATTCGGGCGCTGCTGGAAAAAGGCGCGGCCATCATTCTCTGCTCCCACAAGGGACGGCCTAAGGACGGCTTTGAGGAGAAATATTCTCTGAAAGTGGTCTACGAACGGCTGAAAGAGCTGCTGGACGCGCCCATCTACTTTGTCAACGACGTCATCGGCCCGGAGGCCCAGGCCGCAGCCGCCAAGCTGCAGCCCGGTGAAATTTTACTGCTGGAGAACGTCCGCTTCCTCAAGGGCGAGACGAAAAACGACGACGAAATCGCCAAAGGGTACGCCGCGCTGGCAGATGTGTTCGTCAACGACGCCTTTGGCTCCTGCCATCGTGCGCACGCCTCCACCGCCGGCGTCACCAAATATCTGCCCGCCGTGTCCGGCTTGCTGGTACAGAAGGAGCTGGAGATCATGGGCGGCGTCATGGAAAACCCCAAGCGCCCCTTCGTCCTGATTATGGGCGGCTCCAAAGTCTCCGACAAGATCGGTGTCATTGACAACCTGGTGGACAAGGTGGACGCCATTCTCATCGGCGGCGGCATGAGCTACACCTTCTCCAAGGCCCAGGGCGGCAGTATCGGCACCTCCCTGTGCGAAGAGGACAGTCTGGAGTATTGCCGTCAGCTGCTGAAAAAGGCTGAAGCGCTGGGTACCAAGATCTATCTGCCCACCGATACCGTGGCCGCCGACGCCTTTGCTGCCGACGCGCCCCACCGGGTCGTCCCCGAAGGGCAGATCCCCGACAATATGATGGGCCTGGACATTGGCCCCGACACCGCCGCCCGTTTTGCCGAAGTCATCAAGGCCGCCGGCACCGTCATCTGGAACGGTCCCATGGGCGTGTTTGAGTTCCCTGCCTTTGCCGCCGGTACACAGGCCGTGGGCAAGGCCGTAGCGGAATCCGACTGCATCAGCGTCATCGGCGGCGGCGACTCCGCAGCAGCCGTGGAGCAGATGGGCCTGGCGGACAAGATCACCCATATTTCCACCGGCGGCGGCGCGTCCCTGGACTTCTTTGCCGGACATGTGCTGCCCGGCGTGGACTGCCTCCTGGACGCGGAATGAGAGGTCAACCGTGAACAGAAAATACCGCAAGACCGTCATCGCCGCAAATTTTAAAATGAACAAAACCCCCACGCAAGTCAAAGAATACACCTCGGAGCTGCGGCGCATTCTGCCCAAGGGCCGCTGGTGCGACATCATTCTGTGTCCCGCCGCGCCCTGCCTGCACGCCGCGATCCGTGGCCTGAAAGAGACCCGTGTCGCCGTGGGGGCCCAGACTGTTCATGCCGCCGAATCCGGCGCGTATACCGGCGAGATCAGCGCCTCCATGCTCTGCGATCTGGGCGTCCGCTATGTCATCATCGGCCACAGCGAACGCCGCGCCATGGGCGAGACAGATCTGGATGTCAGCCAGAAGGTCCATGCCGCGCTGTCTGCCGGTCTGACGCCCATTGTCTGTGTCGGCGAGACTCTGGAACAGCGGGAACGGGGCGTTACCACAGAGCTGGTCACCATGCAGCTGAAAATCGCCCTGTCCGGCGTGGCGCCGGAGCTGGTTCGCAAAACCATCATCGCCTACGAGCCCATCTGGGCCATCGGCACCGGCCAGACCGCCACGCCCGAGGAGGCCGAAGAGGTCTGTGAAACCATTCGTACGGTGATCCGCAAGCAGTTCGGCGCAAAAATCGCCCGGGCCGTGTCCATCCTCTACGGCGGCTCCATGAATGAGCGCAACGCCTACGACCTGCTGGCACAGCCGGACATTGACGGCGGACTCATTGGTACCGCCTCTCTGGACCCGCAGAAATTTGTGCAGATCATCGAGGCGGCCAATCAGCCGGTGGTCTGATCGCGCGCAGCCTGTGCCCTGCGCTTTGTCTGATATTCCTTTGGGCTTTCCCCAAATTATTTATGAAGAATTGAGGTTTTGACAATGAAACAGTATCTTGAGATCCTGGACATCCACGCACGGCAGGTGCTGGACTCCCGCGGCAATCCCACCGTGGAGGCCGAAGTCTATGTGGAAGACTTCATGGGCCGGGCCATCGTCCCCTCCGGCGCATCCACCGGCATCTATGAGGCCTGCGAACTGCGCGACGGCGGCAGCGACTACCTGGGCAAGAGCGTCATGAAGGCGGTCACCAATGTAAACACCGAAATCGCCGAAGCCCTGCTGGGCAAAAATGTCCTGGATCAGAACGAGATTGACCAGACCATGATCGAGCTGGACGGCACACCCAACAAGGGCCGTCTGGGCGCCAACGCCATTCTGGCCGTATCCATGGCCTGTGCCCAGTGCGCGGCCAACGCGCTGGGCCTGCCCCTGTACCGCTATCTGGGCGGCATGAACGCCAAGACTCTGCCGGTGCCCATGATGAACATTCTCAACGGCGGCGCCCATGCCACCAACAATGTGGATATTCAGGAGTTTATGATTATGCCGGTGGGCGCCCAAAGCTGGACGCAGGCGCTGCAGATGTGCGCCGAGGTGTTCCACAAGCTGAAAACCGTCCTGAAAGAAAACGGCACCCCCGCCACCGGCGTAGGCGACGAGGGCGGCTATGCCCCCAACCTGAAGAAGGATGAGGATGCGCTGAAGGCAATCGTCCAGGCTGTGGAGGCCGCCGGCTTCGTTCCCGGCCAGGACTTCATGATCGCCATTGACGCCGCCTCCTCCGAGTGGTACAACGAGGAGACCGGCTGCTACGATCTCCCCAAGGCCAAGAAGACCATGACCAAGCAGCAGATGGTCAACATGTGGAAGAAGTTTGCCGACAACTATCCCATCATCTCCCTGGAAGACGGTATGGGTGAGAACGACTGGGAAGGCTGGGCCATGCTGACCAAGGCCATCGGCGATCGGGTTCAGCTGGTGGGCGACGACCTGTTCGTCACCAACGTTGCGCGGCTGGCCACCGGCATTGAAAAGGGCGTCGCCAATTCCATCCTTATCAAGGTCAACCAGATCGGTACCCTGACCGAGACGATGGACGCCATCCAGATGGCCAACCGCGCCGGATATACCGCTGTGGTCTCCCACCGCTCCGGCGAAACCGAAGACACCACCATTGCCGACATTGCCGTGGCCCTCAACGCCGGCCAGATCAAGACCGGCGCGCCCAGCCGCACCGACCGCGTGGCCAAGTACAACCAGCTCCTGCGCATTGAAGAGGAGCTGGGCACTGTGGCCCAGTATCCGGGCCGCAAGGCGTTCTTTAATCTGAAGTAACTGCGCCGCCTATAGACGGGCTTGCCGACAGGGGTTGCGGCAGTCTGCGCCGCCGGGAAACGGAACGGTTTCCCGGCGGCGCAATTTGTCAAAGCCATGTCCCCGCCAGATCTTCTGGCCGCCGGACTTCTTCTGTTCGGACAGCGCGCATTCCGCCGGCCGGTTTCTGCATCACAAAAACCGGCTGCCTGCCCTGGCTTCGGAAGTCAAAAAGCACAGTTTCGTGCGCCTGCGCAGGGTATTCCGGCAACCGCCCAGCACAGACGCTTCTTGCAATTTGTACTGCAATGTGCTACACTGAAGAAAATCAGGAAAGCTGTATACAAGCCGGCACGCACTGCCGCTGCCCAAAGTTGGCCCGGACAAGCTTTCAGCCGTACTCGGGGGAGGTCCTTCCCATGTCCAAACGTCCCAATGTTTTGTATCTGGTAATCCCCTGCTACAATGAGCAAGAGGTCCTGCCGGAGACGTCCCGCCGTCTGCGGCAGAAGCTGCAGCATATGATCGCCAGCGGCGCAGTCAGTTCCGACAGCCGGATCGTCTATGTCAACGACGGTTCCAAGGACCAGACCTGGCCCATGATCGAGGCGCTGCACCGGGAGGATCCCATATTCTGCGGCATTTGCCTGTCCCGGAACCGGGGCCATCAGAACGCTGTGCTGGCGGGACTGATGACCGTGCGGGACCGGTGTGACATGGCCATCTCCCTGGACGCGGACCTGCAGGATGACGTGGAAGTGCTGGATCAGTTTGTTGCCCGGTACAACGAGGGCTGCGAGGTGGTCTACGGCGTCCGCAGCGACCGCCAATCCGACACCGGCTTCAAGCGCTCCACCGCCCGGGGCTACTACAAACTGATGGCCCATATGGGCGTAGAACTGGTGCCGGATCACGCGGACTACCGGCTTCTGAGCCGCCGGGCCCTGGCGGCCCTGGCGGAATACCCGGAGACGGATCTGTTCCTGCGGGGCATTGTGCCCCAGCTGGGCTTTCCCACCGGGACCGTCTATTATGTGCGTCAGGAGCGTTTTGCCGGTGAGAGCAAATATCCGCTGAAAAAAATGCTGGCCCTGGCCTGGGCAGGGATCACATCCTTTTCTCTGCGGCCCATCCGGGCCGTGACGGTCCTGGGCGGCCTTGTTCTGGGCGGCAGCGCCGCCGCATGGCTGGTGTGTCTGATCCGGCTGGCCATGGGATTGGGCTTTTCTGCTGCGGCAGCCATTTTGCTGTCCATCTGGACGGCGGCGGGGCTGCAGCTTCTGTCGCTGGGCATTGTGGGAGAGTATGTGGGCAAGGCCCATATGCAGGCCAAAGGCCGGCCGCGGTATCATATCCAGCAGACCTTATTCTCCTGACCCCGGCTTCTGCGCTATCCGCCGCTGTGCGTCTGCACACGACCAGCACGCAGCGCCAATGACGGCCGTGCCGGCAGTGTCCGTTCTCTGAAAGGAGGGTTCCTCTATGAAACGTATTGTGCCTTTGCTGCTTATGCTGTTTCTCCTGACAAGCTGCGGTGCTGAGGAGCAGGCCATCATCTCGGAGGTCAACACCTCCACTGAGTTCTCCATGGCCTACACTGCCTTTACCGGCACCCGCCAGGCCACAATCTCCATCAGCGACAGTGCCACGGCCACGGTCACCGGTTCTCTGACCTCCAAAAGCGGCAGCTTGTCCATCACCATCGCTGACGAAGAGGGCAACGTGGCCTTTGAGGCCACAGAATCTACCGGCGCCAGCAGCTTCTCGGTCAAGCTGACCGGCCCGGCCAACTACACCATTGACGTGACCGCTGACAATCACACCGGCAGTTTCTCCTTCCAGTGGGAAATCATTGGCGCGGCAGTGCAGGAGGCGTCGTCTCAGGCCGCTCCCGCCGATCAGGCCCCCGTTGAATCGGAGCCCGCGGAGAAAGCGCCCGCAGAAAGTTCCGCGGCGCCGTCGGAATCCCCGGAACTCTCTTCCGAAACGGCGGAGCCGTCCGCGTCACCGGAAGCCACCGTTCCCACCTTCAATGTGGAGGAATTGGACTGGAACGGCATCTTCACCAGTGCCGACGGCATCATCTCCCTGGAGCTCTGGCAGGCGGACAGCACCTCCTATGAATTTGAGTTTACACAGGACGAGACGGTACTCCTGGGCGTGGCCCGCATTGATCTGGAGACTATGGCTTCGGCCTCGTGTACCGTCAACGGCGCAGTCATTGACTTCACCTGGACCGACACGCAGACGTTGGAGGTCTCCACCGGCGGCACCGTAGCGGCGCTGTCCCTGGATCCGACGGGCACCTATGTGTTTGTGGAAATGAACTGAACCGGCTTGCGTATGGCGTGTCCCAGGGGCAAAAGGGTCTGTGCCCCTGGGACCATTTTGCCCCTGGCCCTGCGCACAAACCTGTCCGGCCCCTCTGCGCAAGCAGAGGGGCCGGACAAGAACATGGATTGGAATACAAATGAAAAGACGCGCAGCTTGTTGAAAAAGTGGCTGCATCACTTTTGGAGGCTGTCTGCCAGGCTCCGCTCCGGCGGAGCCGCACGCTGCCGGTCAGTTTTTACAGAGGAAAAGCCGGCCAGCCGCCTGGGGCCTGCAAGTCAAAAACATGCGTTTCCACTTGCCGGCACAGGCGTACAGGTGTTTCGGCCGTCCCGAGACTCAGTAGGAGAATGTCTCTGACAGGGTCTCATAGGGTTCCGGAATCCGGGGATATTCGCTGGGCACCCGGGTGCGGTTGTAGATCTGATACTTGCCGGGACCGTCAGGCGGGCAGCTGAGGCCGCCGCCCATGGCAGGGGACTTTTTGATCTCTTTGCCGTCGGCGTCCTTCTCCGGCTCTTTTTTCTCCTCCGGAGGCGGGCCCATGGGCGGACGGGGTTCGGTCCAGCTGGCGCCATAGTCGCCCATGATGTCCATCCCAATCTGGATGTGGAGGAATTTCCACTCGCCGTTTTCCCAGACAAAGTCAGCGCCGTATTTTTCCCACATCCAGCAGGCGGAAGCCGTCTCATCCACATAATTACGGCGAAGCGCGTAGCCGGGGGTATACCACAGGCCCTTGGCCGTCAGGCCGTCGGCGGCGATTTCAATAATGGGCGTGGTCAGGGTGTGGACGGGCATCTCGCTGAGGCGGCGTCCGTCGATATCCTTCAGCGGCTCGGCCAGCTCGGGATGGGCCGCGATGGCCTGCTGCTTGATATATTCGCCGGTCTCGGCATGGCCCTCGCCGTAATAGGGGCTCAGATGGGCCATGGATTTCCACATGCCGAAGTTCTGCTGCCAGGTCAGCTCGTCTGCGTGCTCCTTGGACCACAGATCCTCCAGCTCATTGGAGTTCATGTTGGCGGCGTGATAATAGCTGTGCCGCGACATCAGATTCTGAATCTGCACAATGGAGGCAATCCGGTGGGCCTCCAGGGAAAGTCCATTAAACATCGTTGCTGCCTCCTTATTCTGCAAAGCGGTCGGGGCCGTAGCTCAGCGCCGCCGTGTGCGTCTCATGGGGAACCGGGAACTGCGGATAATTGCACCATCCGAACTGATTGCTGTAGAGCTTCATGGGAATGGTGGGTTTCGGCAGCGCCTCAAAAATCTTGCGCATAGCCTCGGCGTCCTCGGGATCCTGGGCCTGGCCCATGGGAGGCGCGTCGGTAAACGGCTGGCCGGCGGGGCAGCCCAGGTCGGTCCCCACAAAGAAGTGCCAGATTTTCCAGCCGTCTTCCTCCTTGATGAAGTCCACGGCGTAGCGCTCGTGCATCCAGGTGCCGGTGGCCTTGCCGTCGGCGCCGGCGTTGGTGACCTGGCCCAGAGAATACCACATGGCCTGGGCAGTCTTGCCGTCGCCGGCCACTTCGATCAGCGGCGTGGTCAGCGAGTGCATGAGCAGCGCGCCCATCTGATCGTTTTCAGGCTTGACTTCAATGGTGGGATCTTTTTTCGCCATCAGCTCCAGGGTGGCCCGGTCCTGGGCCTCCTTGGCATCGGCGTAATAGGCATACAGGGTATCGCGGCCGACCCAGAAGCCGGCGCCGTTGGCCCAGGAAATATCGTCGCGCTTGGACCAGATGGTATCCAGTTCCTTGCGGTGCTGGCCCAGCGCGTGGTAATAGGCATGGCGGCCCATGACGTTTTTGATCAGATAAGCGTCATAGGTACGGGTGAGAGCCTGCTGGTCCGTCATAGTGTAGTTCCTCCTTATTCGTTCCGGCAGATTGCCGCGTTTTGACCCACCTAAAGCATACCACGCCCCGCCCCATTGGAAAAGAGACACTTTTGGCGGCGCGGTATCAAATATGCAATGCGCATCCTTCCGCCGGGCAGGGACGCAGGATTTCCACACTCTCCCGTTGCCTTTTTCCGCTTCTTGTGATAAATTGTATCATGGAGTATATACATTCTGCAGGCTGTCAAATCCGGTACTGCCGTTGCTGCAGAACGGCTTTTCGTGCGTACCGGAACGCCCAGCCTATGTGGTATCCGCCAAAACGCATTCCGCAGGCAAGCGCCGCAGTCCCTGGCGCTGCCCGGCAGCATGCGCGGCCGGATCCCCCCATACACCCAGAAGACTTGCCCCGTGCGGGAACGCTGGCCCGCCGCCAACAGACGCGGCAGCCTATGACCGGGAGGTGTTGCTGTGAAAAGGATTTTTACGCGGGTTCTGACGCTGATTTTGCTGCTGGCGGTCTTGGCGCTGCCGGCAAACGCTGCGTCGGTCACCTCGCTGTATATCAACGCCACCGTGGACCTGGAGGCGGAATGCACCGTCACAGCCACTGTGGAGCTGTATCTGGAAGAGGCAGTGGAGGAACTTCGTTTTTCGCTGCCTACGGGAGCAAAAGACGGTTCCGTGGCCGGGTATCGGGCCAGAGAACGGGACGGCGCCCTGGTCATCACCCGGGACGGCGGATTCATCGGAACAAATACGTTCCAGATTTCCTGGACCATTTCCGCCACGGTGGTGGACAATACCGACGATACCGACGATGACGAA
This sequence comes from uncultured Oscillospiraceae bacterium, assembly GCA_965120355.1. Taxonomy (GTDB): domain Bacteria; phylum Bacillota; class Clostridia; order Oscillospirales; family Oscillospiraceae; genus CBCPMX01. The sequence continues at coordinate 13,088 of CBCPMX010000122.1, read as the reverse complement.
AACGTGCTCTCGGTCATTGTCACCATCCCCCTACAGAGCGCCGGCTACTCCTGGACGGTGGAGAAGGCCACATTTCAAGTGGCCATGCCCAAGACGTTTGACACCACGCCGGAGGTGATCAGCGGCTATTATGGCACGTTGACCGCCGAGGACTATTTAATGGAAATCAACGGCTCGGTCATCACCGGCGAAATCGTTTCGCCGCTGATGGACCACGAAGCGCTGTCTCTGCGGCTGATCCTGCCGGTGGACTATTTCACGGTGGACCGAACCGCCGGGCAGAACAGCGGCTTCGGCCTGTGGGCGCTGGCGGCCACAGCGCTGCTGTGTGCTGCGGCGGAGGTATACCGGCGGAAAAAGCTGCGGTTCCGCACCCTGCAAATTGAAACCCGGGTGCAGCCGCCGGAAAACGTCACCGCAGCGGCGGTGCCGTATCTGCTGGATGGCGAAAACTCTGATCCGGCGGTGCTGCTGACCCAGTGGGCCAGCCTGGGCTACCTGACCATTATCAACCGGGGACGCGCCCGCTCCACCTTCCACCGCCGCATGGCCATGGGCAATGAGCGCAAAGAGTATGAATACACCATGTTCGCCGCCATGTTTGCCGGACGCGAGGTCTGCCAGAGCACGGAAAAAACCTTCCGACGGGCATGCATGGCCATGCACAAGGGCCTGCGGCGCTACTGGCGCAGCCAGATCTTTGACGAAAAGGGCGGCAATCCTGCCATTGTGCGGGGGCTGGCAGCTCTGTGCGCCATGGCGGCCGCAGCAGCGTCCATCTATGGTCTGCTGCCGGCAGGCGGCGCCTGGGTCGCTCTGTCGCTGCTGCTGGGCCTGTCGGGCCTGTGGCTGGGGGTGCAGATCCAGCAGGCTGCGTCCGCGGACCGCTATCGCACCGGCTGGACGCCGGTGATTCGGGGCGCCGTATGCGCCCTGGTTCTGGTGGTATTGGGCATCCTGGGCAAGGCGTGGCTGGCGGCCCTGGCGGCGGCCGCCGTCCAGATATGGTTCGGCTACAGCGTCCGTCACGGCGGCCGCCGGACGCAAAACGGCTGTGAGCTGCTGGAGCAGCTGCTGGGTCTGCGGCGGTTCCTGCTGACGGCATCGCCGAAACGGCTGCGGGCGCTTCAGGAAAAGCAGCCGCAATACTACTATGATCTGCTGCCTTATGCCGAGGCGCTGGGCGTGGGCCGGCAGTTTTCCGAGCGGTTCCCGGCGGAACAGAAGCTGGAACCGCCGGACTGGCTGGATACCGGCGTCCGCCAGGCCATGGCGCCGCGGGAGTTTTACACTGTCTATCACACGCTGATTCAGGCGCTGCGGACTGGTGAGAGCGTCACTGCCCGTGCCAATACCGCCAAAAAAAGGAGGACCAAAGTTGGGAGCAACCGTACTGATCGTAGAAGATGAACGCGCCATTGTGGAAATTTTGAAGTTCAATTTGAAAAAAGAGGGCTACGCCGTTCTGGAAGCACTGGATGGCACGGCGGCTCTGCAAAAAGCACGGGAAAACGACCCGGACCTGATTTTACTGGACGTCATGCTGCCTAAGCTGGATGGCTTTTCGGTCTGTCAGACCCTGCGGGCTGAAGGCAACACCGTGCCCATTCTGATGCTGACGGCTCGGGAAGAGGAAGGCGACAAGGTCCTGGGCCTGGACTCCGGCGCAGACGACTACATTACCAAGCCCTTCTCCATGCGGGAGCTGCTGGCCCGGGTCAAGGCCAATATCCGCCGCCGCGCCTACGACGAACCAAAGGCAGCGGCGCCGGACGCGCCGCTGCAGTTCGGTCCTCTGGTCATCGACCAGGCAGCCTATACCGTCACACGGGACGGCAGTCTCGTAGAATTGACCCAGATGGAATACGACCTGCTCCAATTTCTGGCTTCCTCGCCGGGCCGCGTCTTTTCCCGGGAAGAGCTGATGGTGCAGGTCTGGCACTACGACAGCGACTATCTGGGCGAAATGCGCACTGTGGATGTCACCGTGCGCCGCCTGCGGGAAAAGATCGAAGCGGACCCGTCCAAACCGGATTATATTCTCACCAAACGGGGTGTGGGATATCTGTTCGCTGAACAGGCGTAAGCCCTCCCATTGTCCCTGCCGCATTCCCTGCGCCCAGTCAGATGAAGTACAGCGCTCCAAGAAAGCGGCGAAGGCCGCTTTTTTGACAAGCCGACAGAGAGGAGGTCCCCCATGCGATCCTTGCGAATGAAGCTGGTGCTCATTATGGTAATCCTGATCGCCGCACTGATGACCGTAGTCGGCGCATTCCTGATCACTGGCGTGGGCGAATTCTATATGACGGAATTCTATACGCAGATGCGGCAGACCTTCTCCCAGGATTTCATTGCACAAATGCAGACTGTGGCGCGGGAGGACGACGCGCCGGCACGGCTGAAGGAATTGGTCATGGCCCAGTCGGACCTGGCCATTGACCTGTCCAGCCGCAATGTCTACATCCTCTCCAACAGCGGCGAAGTGCTGGAAAGCTCCAACCAGGCCAGCTCCGTCACCATGACCGACAATATTCTGACGGCTATGATTGGCGAAGTGGGCCAGTCCAGCAGCCTGCTGGACTCCTATATGGATTTGGCCGTTCCCGTCAGCGGCGGCGAAGAGACGTATATCGTCTATATCCGGGATGACAAGACCACCGTCAACGCGCTGTCCTCCGAACTGGTGGCCATTATTCTGCGGGCGCTGGTCCTGGGCCTGGTGATCTGTGTCGTGCTGGCGTTTATTCTGGCCCAGATTATGATCACGCCCATACAGGCCCTGACCAAAGGCACCCGGCAAGTGGCCGCCGGCAACTTTTCACAGAAGCTGGAGGTTCTGGCCCGGGACGAAATCGGCGTCCTGACGCAGAACTTCAACGACATGTCCCGGGTGCTCCAGGCCACCCTCTCTCAGGTGGAGAACGAACGCAACAAGCTCTCTACCCTGTTCCTGCACATGACCGACGGCGTGGTGGCCTTTGATCCAACCGGAAAAGTCATTCATTTCAACCCCGCCGCATCGGAGATGCTGGGTGTGGAATTGACCCAGCAGACCCGGTATGAGGCGCTGTTTGCCGACGTCGTTGCTCTGGCGGCCCTGCTGGCCCTGCGGCGGCCCCAGTTCATTGAGACGCAGAAAAAGGCAGGCGACCGGGAGCTGGAACTGTATCTGGCGCCCTTTTCCTCCGCGGAGACGGAAGGCGGCGTTCTGGTCCTGATTCACGACGTCACCGAGCAGCGTAAGAACGAGGAAATGCGCCGGGAATTCGTGGCCAATGTCTCCCACGAGCTGCGCACCCCCCTGACCAATGTGAAATCCTATGCCGAAACCATTGTGGATTCCGGCGACGAGCTGCCGCCGGAGCTGCGGGAAAACTTTATGAATGTCATACTCAGCGAAACCGACCGCATGACCCGCATCGTCCAGGATCTGCTGACCCTGAGCCGCTTCGACTCCGGCAAGATGGAAATGCAGATGGTCCGCTTCGACTTTGCCGACGCAGTACACAGCGTCTATGAGGCCGTAAGCCTGGACGCCCAGAACCACGGCCACACACTGACCCTGTCCATGCCCCAGGTCGGCCTTTGGGTCAACGGTGACCGGGCGCGGCTGGAGCAGGTCATGATGAATATTGTCTCCAACGCCATCAAATACACCGCCGACGGCGGCCGCATTGTCATTTCCACCGGCCGGACGGGCCAAACCGTCTGGGCCCGGGTAGAAGACAACGGCATCGGCATTCCGGAAAAGGATCTGCCGCGGTTGTTTGAGCGCTTCTACCGGGTGGACAAGGCCCGCTCCCGGGAGTCCGGGGGCACCGGTCTGGGACTTTCCATCGCCCAGGAGATTCTCAATCAGCACAAGGGCAACATGGATATTCAGTCCACCTATGGCAAGGGCACCACCGTCACAGTCACCCTGCCAGGGGTCTCGTAGCCCCGGCGCCCTGTCCTGATTCCCTTTTTGTTCTTTAAGCCCCTCCGGCGCAAACCGGACGGGCTTTTTTCTTCCGGCTGTGCCGGAGAACGCGGGGCGCGGCCTTGCGCATAGTTCCCTCTCCGATGGTCCCGTTTCTGTGTTCCGCGGCAAAGGAATGCCGCCGCCGGATGGGGCGCAGCCCAAACGGCGCAAGCATACCGGGCCCGCGCCCAGGCAAACAGAAAAGCTGCGCCCGGCGCAAACCCGGACGCAGCTCAGCCTGTCACAAGTCAATTTTCTACCAAAAGCTTCCGGGTCTTCCATCGACCGCTGTAGTAATAGGCCGCCGCCAGCACCACCGTCACAAACCCGGCCAGCGCGTTGCCATACCAGTAGCCCATGATGCCATAGGCCGCGCCCAGGGCCAGCCCCAGGGAGATCCGGGCCACCACGCCGTCCAAAAGGCCAATGACCATGCTCAAAGAGGCATACCCCAGGCCGTTGATCAGCGCATTGTATGGACTCATGAGGGCGCTTGCCACAAAGGTCACCACCATCACCGGCATAAACGCCGGCGCCCATTCCAGCACCGCCGCGTCAGCAGTGAACAGCCGGAAGATCTGCGTGGGGAAAATCATCAGCACTGTACAAAGCACCACCACATAGGCCAGATTGATGGCCAGACTGGTGTGTACAATCTTTGAGACGCGATCCCGTTTTTTGGCACCCAGGTTCTGGCCGCACATGGTGGACGCGGCAGTGCCCACGGACTGCGTCACAATGCTGCACAGGCTCCGCAGCTTAGTGCCCACGCCGTTGACGGCGGAGATGGTCACGCCGTAATCGTTAATCTTGGCGTTGAGAAAGATCAGCGACACCATAATGGCCGCATATTGCAGCGCCATGGGGAAGCCCAGCTTGCACAGGGGAACCAGCTGGGCACGGCGCACAGCAAAGCTGCGCAGTTTGAAGTCAAAGCCGAAACTCTCCCGCCGGTGGTAGAGATAGATGATGGAGATGATAAACGACACCGCCTGGGCCATCACCGTGGCCAGCGCCGCGCCGAACGCGGCCAGATCCAGCACCGCCACAAACACCAGATCCAGAACCAGATTCATCAGCGCCGCCACCGCCACAAAGACCAGGGGCCGTTTCCCGTCGCCCATCCCCCGGAGAATGGCGCTGACCACGTTATAACCGAACACAAAAATCAGGCCCACATAGCAGGTGACGGAGTAGGCCATGGCCTGATCCCAGGCCTCTTCCGGCGTATTCAGCAGCCGCAGAATCGTACCGGACAGAAAGCTGCACACCACCGCAATTACCAGCGACGCCGACAGCAGCACCGAGAACATGGTGCCGATGGTCTTGGAAATGCTGGCCCGGTCGCCGCTGCCCACATACTGCGAAATCATAATCTGCCCGGCGGTGGCGAAGCCCATGCACAGCATGGTCAGCAGGGACAGGACGTCGCTGCCGATGGACACCGCCGACAGCCCCGTGGAGCCCACAAACTGCCCGACCACTACCATATCGACGATGTTATACAGAGTTTGCAGCAGGTTTGCCAGGACAAAGGGGACGGAAAAAGTAATCAGCTGCCGCGCGACGCTGCCTTGGGTCAGATCGCGGATCATTGTATTTTCGCTCACAGATCTTCCTCCAATTTCTACAAAACACTCCGAGCGGTCTTCCGGCCGCTCCTGTTCCCACGCTTTCCTCTCCAGCATTCATAACTAATTTGTATTATATCATTGTTTCGATATCAAAGCAACAGGAAAACCTGCCGCAGCAGTGGGGTTCCTTGACTTCCAGCCCATTCCTTGTTACAATATGTGTAGAAATCTTCACAATTCATCGAAACGGGGGATCACCAAAATGCACCAGCATGACACCTACCTTGCCATGTACGAAAACAAAAAGGGCTCTATCCAGGACTGCCTGAGCCTGATTGAAAGCGGCGACGTCATCTGCATGTGCGGCGACTGCAACCAGGCCTGGGAGCTGAGCGCCGAGTTCCACACCATCTTTGACCGCGGCGTCACCGGCATCCGCGTCATTAAGGACCGCATGGGCGACTTCGATTATTTTACCAAGCCTGGCATGCGGGAGCACTGCCGCACCAGCAGCTTTTTCTACTCCCCGCCTATGACCAAGGGCGCGGCCCTTGGCAATGTCTCCTACCGGGCCACAGACCTGTGCGACTACGCCAAATTTGTCTGTGAAACCGATCCGTGCAATGTGTTCATCGCCGCCTGCACGCCCATGGACGAAAACGGGAACCTGCAGGTGGGCATGTCCCTTATGTGGGAGAAGGAGTGCTACGCCACCTGCTCCAAGGTGATTCTGGAGGTCAACCAGCAGCTGCCGCGGATTCAAGGCGGTCTGGAAATCAACATCCGCGACGTGGACCGGCTGTATGAGACCAGCTATCCCCTGTTTGAAGTGCCGGATATCGTCCCCACCCAGGTGGAAGAAAACATTGGCCAGTATGTGGCCTCCCTGGTCCACGACGGCGACTGCATCCAGCTGGGCATCGGCGGCATCCCCAACGCCGTGGCCAAGTTCCTGGTGGACAAGCACGACCTGGGTCTGCACTCTGAGATGTTCAACAACGCCATGGGCGAACTGATCCAGAAGGGCGTCATCAACGGCTCCCGGAAGAACATCAACAAAGGCAAGCACCTGGGCGCTTTCTTCGGCGGCACCCGGCCCATGTACGATTATATGTCCTCCAACCCGGACTGCGAAATCCGGCCGGCCAGCTATATCTGCGACCCGGTGGTCATTATGCAGAACAACAATCAGGTCTCCATCAACACCATTCTGGAGATGGATCTGACGGGCCAGGTCTGCTCCGAATCCATCGGCACCCGCCAGTATTCCGGCTCCGGCGGCGCGTTCTGCTTCGCCTACGGCGCGCTGCACTCCAAGGGCGGCCGGGGCATTCTGGCCTTCCCGTCCCGGTCCAAGAAAGGCATTCCGAAGATCAAGCCCACCCTCACCGTGGGCGCGCAGGTCACCATTCCCCGGAACTATGTGGACTACATCGTCACCGAGTACGGCATCGCCCGGATGCGGGGGCGCACCCTGGAAGAGCGCTGCCGCGATCTGATCGCCATTTCCCATCCCGACGACCGGGATCAGATGACCTTCGAGGCCAAAAAGCTGGGCTATCTGTTCTGAGAACCGCATAAAAAGAGCGCCGCGGCGGAACTGTGGAAGTTCCACCGCGGCGCTGTGGTTTCAGTTCTCTTTTGAAAATTCCGGCCGCAGGCCCGGCCATTCACTTCTCCAGCGCCATAATCTTATCCACCCGGCGCCGATGCCGTCCGCCTTCAAAGTCCGTATGGAGCCAGGTGTCCACAATCTCCAGCGCCAGGTTTTTGCCAATCAGGCCGGCCCCCATGGCCAGCATATTGGTGTCGTTGTGACGGCGGGTCAGGGATGCTGCCACAGTGTCCGAGCACAGGGCGCAGCGAATGCCCCGCACCTTGTTGGCAACGATGCTGACGCCGATGCCAGTGGTGCAGACCAAGATCCCCCGGTCACAGAGCCCGGCGGCCACCGCCTGGGCCGCCGCGGCGGCATAGTCGGGATAGTCGCAGCTGTCGGCGGAATACGTTCCGAAATCGTTGTATTCCAGCTCCTGTTCCTCCAAGTGTTTCTTGATCTCCTGCATCAGGGCATAGCCGCCGTGGTCACAGGCCAATGCGATCATAGTAACCGTCTCCTTCCGTGAAATTACAATTTGACAAACTCCGGCTTCCGGTCCCGGTAAATGGTGAAATATCGGAATCCCGCCGTTTTCAGCAGCTCCATGCCCTCGGCCAGCCCCTGGGCCATCCGCTCCGGGATGTGGGCGTCAGAGCCGACGGTCACAATCTCGCCGCCCATGGCGCGGTAGCGCGCCAGCAGCGGCAGCGGCGGCATGGGCTGGCCGCCGCAGTTGAGGTAGCCGGAGGTATTCAGCTCAATGCCCTTTCCGGCAGCGATGACCGTCTCCAGCACCTGGTCCAGAAGATCCATACAGCAATCCATGTCCACCGGGACACCGTCGCGCCAGCGCATATAGCGCAGGGGATAGTTGAGATGGCCCAGCACATCATAGGCGCCGCTCTTGGCCGTGGCCAGTAGCTGCATGCAGTATTCCCGCAGAAGCCGCCGGCATTCCGCCGGATCGGTGTAGTGCTGATAGTAGTAATCCGGCCCGAACATGGGGCTGTGCACCGAGCCGATGACAAAGTCGATACCGGGCCGGGCCAGCACTTCCAGCGCATACGCCGGATGCTGCACCGCTTCTCCCAGTTCTACCCCCTTGCGCAGCTCCACGCGGCCATGGACGGCCCGGCGGGCCTCCTCCAGCGCCGCCTCCACGGTCTCCCACGAGAACTCGCGGCACGGCGCGCCGGCGCCGTCTACCGTGTCACAGTGATCCGTAAAGCAGATGAGTTCCAGGCCAGCCGCCGCGCCGGCCAGCGCCATTTGCGCCATGGTGGCCTGTCCGTCCATGGAGCAGTCAGAATGGCAGTGATAATTGACGAGCATTGCGCGCCTCCCTTACGAAAATGGCCACGATGGGAACCATTTTAAGAAATAATAAGTGTACCATCTTGGAACAGTAATGCCGGACAGCACCGGATAAAACGCCACGAACATGGCGACGCACCCGGCGGTGAATCCGTACACCATCCGTTTTTCGCCCCGGTCCCAGAGGCGGTTGCACACATAGCACAAGGCCAGCACCAGGAAAATGGTGGACGGGAAGTAGTGATAGGCAAAGGTGGTGCGGCTGATAAACATCCACGGCACCAGCTGGCTGAGGTACCCGATCCCAATGAGCGGAATAGCCGGATCCCGGCGTTTGCGCCAGGCGGGAATCAGGCTGAACAGCGCCAGGAGGCCGCCCCAGGACACCATGGGATTATTGAAGCAGGCAAAGGCCGATTTCATGTCTCCCTTGTACTCCAGATAGTACAGAATCGGGCGGGCGTCCACAATCCACTGATACCAGCGGGAGGCATAGGGATGGGCCTGATCCACCCCCTGATGATAGGTCAGCATATAGACCTGATTCTCCCAGATCAATTCGTAGTATTCCCGGGAGGTCAACATATCCGGGAATTCCATTCCTTTGGCCAGCCCGTAGGGAATGTAGCTCAGGCAGTAGATCACCACCGGAATGACAATGAAGAACACCACCGACAGGGCCAGCGTCCCCGCCAGATGCCGGCCGAAGCCGCCCACTGTCCGGTCCTTTCCCCGGCAGATCAGGGTGATGAGATACAAAATGGCCAGGCCCACGCCGGCATAGATCACCGTCCACTTGCTGGCGCAGCCGATGCCAAAGAACAGGCCCGACAAAAACAGGTTCCCCGCAGATTTGCGCACAGGCGCGTCGTAGTCCGTGGTCATCCACCGGTACAGGAACAGATAGCTCAGAATAATGTAAAAAACTGCGTAGGTATCGATGGTGGCAATGCGGGTCTGGGTGTAGTGCATGAAGTCAAAGGCAAAGATGATGGTGCCGCAGGCCGCGATGGCCGTCTTGCCGAACAGATTCTTGAGAAACACATAGAACGGGATCAGCATCAGCACCCCGAACAGGCACCCGGCAAACCGCCATCCGAAGGGCGTCATGCCAAAGAGCTTGATAAAGCACATGATGACGATTTTGCCCAGCGGCGGATGCGTAATCTCGTAGGGATAGACGTTGGTCAGATGCTCGTAGGCCGTGCGGCCGTGGTAAATCTCGTCGAAGTACATGCTGTTGTACCAGCTGATCTCCTCGGGCACCACATCCTGCTCGTCAAAAAGGGCGCCTTCTTCCGTGTCCGCCAGGAAGGATAAATCCAGCCGCTGGCCGCTGGCATCGAACAGGGCCAGCTCTCCCAGTTCCATGGGCCGGTTCGTGGCGGCAATAAAAATATAGCGGATGGTGTCGATGGGGGCGCCGTCCAGTTCCGCCTCCCGCCACTTAAACAGCTGGGCGTGGGTCTGGGTCATCAGGTTTTCTCCCTCTTCGTCCTTCAGCTGGTACCAATTCTGGTTGTCCTGAGAGACCCAAAGGGTATATTCGCCGGTGTACAGGCCCGTGTAGTACCACAGCTTGGACAGGTCGTACTGATCTCCCAGATCGATGGTGACGGACTGGACATCCTCGTTGAACTGGAAAAAGGTCTGAGGGGCCTCTGTGCTGCCCAGCAGGAAAAAGCCCACCACGGCATAGATCCCCGTAATCAGGCACAGGGGCAAAATATCCCGCTTTTCCATTGGGTAACGGCGGCCCGACAAGGTAAACTTGGGGCGGTCATAGACCGCAATCCACTCCAGTGTTCCGGGCTTTGGCCGGGACACCTGATAATAGCGGTAAAAAAACATGGCCAGCGCCGCCAGCAGCAGGACCGGAAACAGCATGGTCAGCGGGTTTGTGTTGGGGAACAGCTGGTCGAACAGTGCAGACATAACGGACCCTCCCGATGGTGGATGGCCTTATTGTAGCAGATTTTTTCCCAAAGAGCAACGGGCGCATTCCGCAAAAGGGCATCTCCGCTGCAAATCGTCCGCGCAGCCCCTCCCCGGCGCAGAAAGGTCTGTTCCCGGCTCCGGTGCGGCGTCGGGAACGGACCTTTCTATTTGGAAAAAGCGTCCTGCCGTGGGTTCCGCTGCGGGACTGCATCCGGCCGGACGCGGGCGGTCAGTCCTTCTGCGGCTCGGGACGGTAGGGCTTCACCGGTTTGGGCGCGTGGGGATTGACTGCCTCGCCGGCCTCCACCTGCTTGAACCATTTGCCGGGCTCGCTGCGGAAGGCGGCCCAGGTCTCGCTGGTCATGGGCTGCTGCATATAGGGGAAGGTATAGCGCCAGTCGTTGGTGCGGCTGATGTACTTCTCATCCTGCTGGGCGGAGTTTTCGTCACCCAGGTCGCCGGCGGCCACCCGCAGCAGGGAGGCGTACTGCTCCGAAACCGTGTGGAGCTTCAGATCCTCCACAAAGAGCTTTTTCAGGGGGCGCTTGGCCAGATTGGACATAATGGTGCGGTTTTCATAGGGCATGGTCTTCCACATGCGGGCGATCTCCCAGGCCCGGGCCATGACCTGATCCTTGGGGACCACTTCGCTGACCATGCCCCAGTCCAGCATCTGCTGGGCAGTCCACTGACGGGTCGTCATCATATAGTAATTGCCCCGCTTGGTGCCGAAGAAATGCTGGGCCATCAGGCCCATGCCGTCGCCGGGCACCAGGCCGCCGTGGGCGTGGGGCACCTCCATCCAGGTGTCCTCCGAGGCGATGGTGACATCACACAGCATGGCGGAATCCCAGTGAAACCCCGGGCCGGGAATCGCGCCGATGGTGGGCACATCCAGATCAAAGACCATATTTTTTATCAGGTTGGTGTCGTCAAAATACTGGTGCTGGAACCGCTGGGTGGGCAGCTGAGAATAGGTGTCCCAGCCGTTGGGATCCGACTCGATCATCCAGCTGTCTCCGATATGGGTGTAGATGATGATCTCGTTTTTCATATCCAGGGACAGAACCCTGGTCAGCTGGCTCATGGCCCGGTGGGACATGCCGCTGTGGTGCATGGGGCCATCGTTGGTCTTCCAGGTGACCTGCAAAATGCCGTCCTCCCGGTACAGATCCGCAAAGTCCTTGAACCACTGGCTGTACTCTTCCAGCTCCGGGAGCTGGACATAGGGCGCTAAAGGTTGTGCCATAGGGGCGTTCCTCCTTGTTTTACTGATTTGTTTTGGGGCAGACGCACGGATTTCCCGCCGGTCCGCCGGCGTCCGCTCAAAGGTACTTCAGGCGCTTCGCCTCGTGCAGCAGCTCCGCCCGAAAGTCCGGGTGGGCGATGTCGATGAGGGTAGCGGCCCGCTCTCGGACGCTGCGTCCCCGCAGCTCCGCCACGCCGTATTCGGTGACGATGGTGTCGGCCAGGTTCCGGGAGATGGAAACCACGGCGCCAGGCGTCAGCACCGGCTTAATGCGCGAGATGGTTCCGCCCTTGGTGGTGGACGAAAAGGCCACGATGCCGCGGCCGCCCTTGGAGTGAAGGGCGCCGAAGGCGAAGTCCGTGGCCCCGCCGGTGCCGCTCCACTGCTTCGGCCCAATGGACTCCGAACAGATCTGGCCCGTCAAATCCATCTCCAGCGCGGAGTTGACGGAGATCATGTGATCCATGCGGGCAATCACAAAGGGATCGTTGGTATAGGATGCCGGCATAATCCGGCAGGCAGGATTCTCCGACAGGGTCCGGTACAGGTGTTCGTCCCCCAGGGCAAAGGTGGCGATATGCTCACCGGGGTCCACGGTTTTGTACTTGCCGGTGGCATTTCCCCGGTCCATGAGCTGGGCCATGGTGCTGGAAAACAGCTCCGAGTGGATGCCCAGGTCGTTTTTCTCGAACAGATACCGGCCTACGGTGTCCGGCAGGCTGCCTACTCCCAGCTGGATGCAGTCGCCGTCGTGAATCAGGTCGGCGATATATCGTCCAATAACTGCGTCGGTGGGGGCCGGCTGGGACGGCGGGATGGTGAGCACAGGCGAATCGGCCACATAGCAGCAGGTCACCCGCTCCACCGGGATATCCAAACCGCCCCGAACCCGCCGGAACCGGGGATTGATCTCCAGAATGACCGTTTCGGCGCACTCGAAAATCTCCCGCTCAAACATCTGGCAGTAAGGCACCTGGAAATTGCCCTGTTCGTCCATGTCCGTCACCTTGGCGATAAAGACGTTGTTGGGCTTGTAGGCGGTTCGCAGCCGCATATAGTTGTGCAGGTCCGAGGGCAGATAAGATGTCAGGCCCAGCTCGTGGCCCTGGCGGAAGTTTTCGTGGTAAAAGTGGCCCAGGGTCAGCACATGGCCGGCGGTGGCCGGGTCCCGGAGAAAGGCATAGTCATTGTCCTTGCTCTTGACCAGGGTCACGTTCTCCAGGCGGGGAATGATCTCCTGAAAATGGCTGAGAAATACCACCGGCTCCGTCACTACGCCGGAGACGGCAATGGTGTCGCCGGAGTGGATCAGGTTCTGGGCGTCTGCCAGGGTTTTCAGCTTTGCCGCATAACACTGCTGGTAGGTCATGGTTATGACCATTCCTTTCCGCTGCGCTTCAAGGCACCAAAGGGAATGAAACACAGGCACCTCTGACGCAGCCAGTCGTAATT
>CBCPMX010000121.1:0-44848 GCA_965120355.1 uncultured Oscillospiraceae bacterium | reverse complement strand
ATAACTTCATTTTTCGCTCGCTTTTAGGGGGCGTGGTTTTGTGCGCCCTTTTTCGGAATGGTACTCAAATTACAATGTTTCAACCTTTTTCTCCTCTCCATGTCGAGTTTTCCGTCATAACCGGCAGCGGGGAACGCTCCGCGCGCTGGCGCTCCCTTCATCAGCCGGTTTTTTCGGAGAACTAAGGGGTATAGCTCCATTATACCAGCCACTGGGGTCTGGGACAAATATCGAAAACAGTTGCATCGTTATAAACAAAAAGCTATAATAAGAATGCACAGGAAGGGAGGACCCGCCATGACCTCTTTGCAGATCGCCTATTTTCTCAAAACAGCCCAGTGCATGAGCTTTTCCCAGGCAGCCCAGGAGCTCTATGTCTCCCAGCCGTCGGTGAGCCGTCAGATCCGCCTGCTGGAACAGGAGCTGGGCTGCCGTCTCTTGGACCGGACGCGGAAAAACGCCATTACCCTGACGGCGGAGGGCATGATCTACCGCGAAACCTTTCACCGGACCCAGCAGCAGCTTGCCGCCGCCCGCTCTGCGGCCCAGGCCGCTGCCGGCCAGCCCTCCCTGCGGTTGCGGGCTGGCATCGGCATGTACTGGGACATGACGGATCAGCTGCTGCAATTTCGAGCGCAGGTCCGGCAGTTATATCCCCAGGCGCAAATCCAGTTTGAAAGTCATGATTTTCTGGAAATGCGCCGTCAGCTTCAGGCCGGAACCATGGACTGCATGGTCTGCACCAAGACCAGTCTGCTGGACTTTGCGGGCCTGGATGTGATCCAGATCGCCAATCTGGAAAGCCGCGCCTATGTCCGTCGGGGCCTTTTGCGGCCGGCGGAGGAGCCGCTGCGGGTGGAGGACTTCAACGGCCAGCAGCTGCTGATGCTTTCGGAAACCGAGTCCCCCATGGCCATGGAGCTGGCCCAGCTGCGGTTTCAGGCGCATCAGGTGACGGTGACGCCGGTCTGGCTGCCCAACCGGGACACCATTCTGCAGGCGCTGCTGATGGGCGACGGCGTAGCGGTCTTTGATCAGTACATGCGCTTTCGCAATGACCCGCGGCTGACCTCCCTGGATCTGGACGACCGCATTCCCATCTGCGTCGTCTGGAACCGGCACAACCGGAATCCCCTGATCCGCCTGTTTGCAGACGCCATGACGGCGCTTTTCTCGCCTGCGCCATGACAGGAAGCGCCGTCCCTCGCGGTTCGGGCGCCGGATATGGCCGGCCCCACAAAGCAGCGCACAGGCAGCATGCGCTTATCCGCGCTGTGCCGTCACCCCAGTTTTCCCGGCCCGGCGGCAGAAATCGCCGCCTGCCGCAGCACGGTTCCGTGGCCCGGAGTCTGCCGCGCCTCCGTCCCATGTTCTGGCCATCGGACGCTTTTCTGCATGCCCGCATGGAAATTTCAAAAAACCTATAGCCTATTTTCCAAAAACGCGGTATAATAACTACAGGGCATTCGCTGAACGCCGGATTGTGCCGGCATTCAGACATGTCCAAGGTACATCTGTCATCGGGGCTGCCCCCGTTTCACTGCTGCTTAGAACGCTTTTGGGGAGGGTTTTTTATGAAATTGGTATTTGCGATTGTAGACCGTGACGACGCCAACACTGTGGCGCAGAATCTGGCCAAGCGAGGCTTTTCTTCCACCAAGCTGGCCACCACCGGCGGATTCCTGCTCTCCGGCAATATTACGCTGATGATTGGCGTGGAAGACCGGATGGTTCAGACCGTCATTGACCTGATCCGTGCTTTCAGCCACAGCCGCAAACAGGCCATCCCGGCGGACTCGGAGCTGAACTTCGGCTATTACCCCACCTCCCAGGTGGAGGTTACCGTCGGCGGCGCCACCATCTTCGTGGTGGACGTGGACCGGTTTGAGAAGGTCTGATGGGATTTGAGTCCCTGCTGGGCAACGGCGCCCTGCGGACGCGGCTGGAGACTGCCTTTTCCCGGAACGCCGTATCCCACTGTTATCTGATCACCGGTCCGGAGGGCTCCGGCAAAAAGACCCTGGCCGCGCTCCTGGCCGCCGCCATGGAGTGCACCGGAGACGGCAATCCGCCATGCGGCAAATGTCCCCAGTGCCGAAAAGTTCTGGGGGGCATCCATCCGGACGTCATCACTGTAGACAGCGACAAGCGGAACCTGACCGTGGATCTGATCCGCCAGGCCAGGCAGGACGCCTTCATTCGCCCCAACGAGGGCAAAAAAAAGATATATATCCTGCCCCGGGCCCAGGACTTGCTGGAAGCGGCGCAGAACGCACTGCTGAAAATTATTGAGGAGCCGCCGCCCAACGGCGTATTTCTGCTGCTGTGCACCAACCGTGACCGGCTGCTGCCCACCATCCGTTCCCGCTGCGCCGAACTGGCCCTGGAGCCGCTGGAAGAGGGGCTGCTGCTGGCCGAACTGGCCCGCCGCTGTCCCCAGACCACGCCGGAGGCGCGTCAGGAGGCGGCGGCCCGCAGCGGCGGTTTCCTGGGGCAGGCCCTGACGCTGTTGGAAAACGGCGCAGACCTGGCCCCGCAAACTGTGGCTTTTGCCTCGGCGTATGCTGCCGCAGACCCGGCGGCGATGCTGGCGGTGCTGGTTCCCATGGAGAAGCTGGATCGGGCCAGCTTGGAGCAGCTTCTCCAGCAGTGGCTGGAGCTGCTGACCGCCGCGCTGCGCGTCCGGGAGGGCGGCTCGGCCTACGAACAGGAGGCGCGGGACATCGGCAGCCGGCGCACCGGTGCAGATCTGGCCGCCGCCATCCGCCACCTGCGCCAGGCCCTTGTCTGGAGCGGCTCCAATGTGGGCACGGCCCACATCTGCGGCGCGCTGGCAGCGCTGCTGTGAACGCAAGGCGCTGTTTCGGAGCCTGGACTGCCCGCATTCCACAACGATATTCATATCCGGCGGCCCATGGACGCGCCGCTTCCGGAGCGCGCACACCGGTGCGCAGACAACTGACGAATGGAGAATCTCATGGACGAAACTAGAAACATCCCCGCCGCGGAAGAACAGCCGGCGGCGGTTGTCTCAAACACAGCCCCCGCGCCGGATACAAAAGCGCCTGCGCCGGCACTCAGCGCGGCATCCCGCGCTCTGCCGAAAAAACCGGCAGTCCCCAAGGAGCCGCCGCAGCCCACCACCGCCACGGTGGTGGACGTGCGCTTCAAATCCGGCGGCAAGGTCTACTATTTTGATCCCGGCAAACTGGTGATCCCTGCGGGGGCGCATGTCATCATCGACACCTCCCGCGGTCTGGAATACGGCATCTGCGCCGCTGGCAACCACACCGTCCCCATCGAGGACGTGGTGCAGCCCCTGCGCCCGGTGGTCCGGGTGGCAACGCTACAGGACGAGCATTCCCTGGAGGAAAACAAGGCCAAAGAGTCGCAGGCATTTGCCATTTGCAGTCAGAAAATTCTGGAACACGGGCTGGAGATGAAGCTGGTGTCGGTGGAATACGCCTTCGACGGCAGCAAAATCCTGTTCTTTTTTACAGCCGACGGGCGAGTGGACTTCCGGGAACTGGTCAAAGACCTGGCGTCGGTGTTCCGCACCCGCATTGAGCTGCGGCAAATCGGCGTCCGGGACGAGGCCAAAATGCTGGGCGGCCTGGGTATCTGCGGCCGGCCTTTCTGCTGCTCTCAATTTTTAGATGATTTTCAGCCCGTATCCATCAAAATGGCCAAAACACAGAATTTAAGTCTGAATCCCACTAAAATTTCCGGCGCCTGCGGCCGCCTGATGTGCTGCCTGAAATATGAGCAGGAAGCCTATGAGGATTTGGTGAAAACCAGCCCCAAAGCGGAGTCTTTTGTAGACACGCCCGAGGGCCGCGGCACCGTCACCGACGTGAATCTGCTGCGCCAACAGGTCACCGTCCGCATGGAGGACGACCCCACGACCACCAAATGCTTCCGCAACTGCGACATCTGCGTCCTGCGCAATGGCAAGGCCAAAAAGAACGACCCGCCCATTCCCAAGGATCTGGCCCCCATTTCCACCGTCCCCCATCCGGCTGAGCCGCCGGCGCCGGACCCCTTTTTGATGCCGGAACCGGTGCTCATCAGCCAGTTCAGCGACTCCCTGGAGGAGACGGCTCCCCCGGCACAGCAGTCCCACTCGGAGCCGGCAGGCAAGCAGGCGCAGCAGGAGCGTTCCAGCCAGAATCACGCCCGCTCCCGCCACCGCGCCAACGCCGCCAAGGGCCAGCAGAAAGCGCACAAAAAGAGCCAGCCTTCCAAATCTGCTGCCGGTAAATCCGACCAGCTGCAGTCCCCTGCGGACAAATCCGGCGACCAGGCGCACAAGTCCGGTTCGCAGCGGAAAAAGCGCAGCAGCTATTACCGCAGCAATTACCGCCGCCGTTCTCACTCCGGCGGCCAGGAAAACAGCGGCCAGGAATGACCGCCGCCGGAGCCCGCCGTACCGGGTTCCGCCAATTTGATGATTCTACTGCCCGGGCTGCACATACACCCGGGCAGGTTTTTTCCAATTCGGAGCGGATGCGCCTCATCTGCCTCCCTTGCCTGGAAAGGAGCTGCCATGCCTCTGACTTACACGCCCTGTACCCTCTGCCCCCGTCAGTGCGGCGCGGACCGTGCCGCCGGCCAGCTGGGCTACTGCCGCATGCCCGGACAACTTTACGCCGCCAAAGCCATGGCCCATTTCTGGGAGGAGCCGGTGATCTCCGGCGACATGGGGTCCGGGGCTGTATTTTTCTCCGGCTGCACGCTGGGCTGCTGTTTCTGCCAGAATGCCGCCATCAGCCATGGGACCAACGGCAGCGCCCCTGTCGGACGCCCCCTGACGCCGGAGCATCTGCGGGCCGTCTTTCTGCGGCTGATCGACGAAGAACAGGTCCACAACATCAATCTGGTGACGGCCACCCACTTCCTGCCGGACATTTTGCCGGCTCTGACCCCCAAGCTGCCCGTACCGGTGGTCTGGAACTCCGGCGGCTATGAACGGGTGGAGTCCCTGCAGGCACTGGAGGGTCTGGTGGACATCTATCTGCCGGATATGAAATATGGCAGCGACGCCCTGGCGGCCCGGTATTCCGCCGCCGGCGACTATGTGCCAACGGCCAAGGCCGCCATTTTGGAGATGTTTCGCCAGGTGGGGCCGGTGGAACTGGATGAAAACGGCCTCCTGCGGCGGGGCGTATTGATCCGCCATCTGATCCTGCCCGGCGCGGTGGACAGCAGCCTGGAGGTACTGGACTGGATCGCCGACACCTTCCGGGAAGGAGACGTCTGGGTGAGCCTCATGGCCCAGTATACCCCCATGGGCTGCGCCGGCCAATTTCCACCCCTGGACCGGCCAATCACGGCGGATGAGTATGACACCGTGGTGGGCTGGCTTCACTGCCGGGGCCTGCGGCATGGGTTTATTCAGGAGCGCTCGTCTGCCGCGGCGGAATATACGCCGGTTTTTGATCTGTCCGGGCTGGATCCCGCAAGGCCATAGCCTGCGCTCCAGAAGCCCACACAAATTCTTCACAAAAAGTTTTCAATGTTGTCAAAATTCTCCCCTGTGCTTTCCACATTGCTGTGTTAAGATAGTAGCTGCTTCAAACGTCCGCGCTGCCGGGCGCATTGCACAGAGGCGCTGAAGAAATCTTTCCACAAGGATTTCATCAGCGCTTCCATAGATGAAGGAGGGTTGAGATTTGATTGAAGTCAAACATCTCACAAAGCAGTACGGCGATCACACCGCCGTGTCAGACCTGAGCTTTACCATTGACAGCGGCCAGATTTATGGATTCCTGGGCCCCAATGGCGCAGGCAAGTCCACCACCATGAATATCCTCACCGGTTGTCTGGCCGCCACCTCCGGCGAGGTGCGCATCAACGGATTCGACATCTACGAAGATGCCAACCGCGCCAAAAAATGTATCGGCTATCTGCCGGAGCAACCGCCGCTGTACACGGACATGACGCCTAAGGAGTACCTGCGGTTCGTGGGCCAGGCAAAGGGGCTGCACCGTGCCGCGCTGAATGACCAGGTGCGCCTTGCCATGGAACGCACCCAGATTACAGAAATGCAGGACCGGCTGATCCGCCATCTGTCCAAGGGCTATAAGCAGCGCGTCGGCATCGCCCAGGCGCTGCTGGGCGACCCGGAGATCGTCATTCTGGACGAGCCCACTGTGGGGCTGGATCCCAAACAGATCATTGAAATCCGCGATTTGATTCAGGATCTGGGCCGCGATCACACGGTCATTCTCTCCAGCCACATCCTCTCGGAGGTGCAGGCCGTGTGCGACGTGGTCATGATCATCGCCCATGGCCGTCTGGTGGCCAGCGATACGCCGGAAAATCTGTCCCGGCTGCTGGCCGGCTCCAGCACCCTCCATCTGACGGTCCGCGCCGCCGAAGAGGACGTCCGTGCCGCCCTGGAGCCCATTGAGGGCATTGAGCTGCTGACAGTGACCCCCTCCGCAGAAGAGGACGGCGCCCTGGAACTGTCTATCCAGTTCCCGCCGGAGCTGGATCTGCGCGAGCCGGTATTTTTCGCCATGTGCGACGCGCGGCTGCCGGTGCTGGCCATGAATCTGGTAAAAATCTCTCTGGAGGACGTGTTCCTGGAGCTGACGGCCGATGCGCCGGAAGAAGAACCCGAAACTTACATTTTCCCCGATGGCGAAGCCCCGGAAATCGAAGAGGCGTTCCATATTCCCGACGCGCCGCTGCCGGACTTGGACGCGGCCGGCGGCGGCTTAGAGGACGAAGAGGAGGCGACAGACCGTGACGGCGATTTATAAACGGGAGCTGCGCTCCTATTTCACTGGTATCATGGGATATCTGTTTATTGCGTTTTTGGTGCTGGTATGCGGCATCTATGCCATGGCGCTGAACTTCCGTGGCGGTTATCCCAACTTTGAATATGTCCTGAGCAACATGTCCTTTATTTTCATCATTGCCATTCCCATTCTCACCATGCGTTCCGTGTCCGAGGACCGAAAGCAGAAGACGGACCAGCTGCTCTACTCTCTGCCCATGAGCACCAGTGAGATCATTCTGGGCAAGTTTCTGGCCCTTTTGACGGTGTTTGCCGCCGCCGTGGCCATTATGTGCTGCATTCCGCCCATTCTGAGCCAGTATGGCACCGTCAACTACCGCTCTGCCTATTCCGGTTTGGCGGCGTATTTCTGCCTGGGGGCCAGCCTCATCGCCATGGGTGTGTTTCTCTCTTCCCTGACGGAGAACCAGGTGGTGGCTGCGGTACTGGGCTTCGGCGCCATGCTGCTGTGGTATCTCATGTCCGATCTGGCCTCCTATGTGTCCAACACGGCCTTTGCTTCCTTCTGTGCCATCTGCATTGCCTTTGTTGTGGTGGGGCTGCTGCTGGATCTGCTGACAAAAAACTATCTTTTCGCCGGCCTGGTCACCGTGATCTGCTGCCTGATTACCGGCGGCGTCTTCTTCTATGACAACACGAAATTTGAGGGGCTGTTCCCGAAAATCATGTCCAATATCAGCGTGTTTGACCGGTTCTATGTGTTTATTAACGGCACCTTCGACCTGACCGGCATCGTCTATATGCTGTCCCTGTGCGGCCTGTTCCTGTTCTTTGCCGTCCAGGTGATGGAGAAACGGAGGTGGAGCTGATGCGCCGCAAAAAACGGACCGCCAAAGAGATGTTCCAGGGCAAAACCTTCAAAATCGGCACCTACAGCGCCGTGGTTTCCCTGGTTGTGGTGGCGGTGGTCATCGTGCTGAACCTGGTGGTCAGCAGCTTGCCGGCCACTCTCACCAAATTTGACACCACCACTTCCTCCCTGTTCACCCTGTCCGATCAGACCGAGCAGGTGCTGGAGAATCTGGACACCGACGTGACCATCTACATCATTGCCGAAAACGGCAGCGAGGACACCTACGTCACCAACCTGCTGGAGCGGTATACGGCCCTGTCCTCTCACCTGACGGTGGTCACCAAGGATCCGGTACTGTACCCCAGTTTTGCCTCCCAGTACACGGACGAGTCCCTCAGCACCGGGTCGCTGATCGTGGAGAGCGAGAAGCGGTACAAGGTCATTGACTACAGCGACCTGTACGAGTACACCATCAACTACTATACCTTTTCCTATTCTGCCTCCGAGTTCGACGGCGAGAATGAAATCACCTCCGCCATCGACTATGTCACCAGCGACAATCTGCCCACGGCCTATACCCTGACCGGCCACGGCGAAGCGGAGCTGGAGGAACTGTCCACGTCTCTGGAAACCTATATTGAGGATGACAATATCACCCTCCAAACCCTGAATCTGATCAGCGAGGGCGCAGTGCCGGAGGACGCCGCCTGCGTCCTGATCATCTCCCCCACCTCGGATCTGAGCGAGGACGAGGCGGACGCCCTGCTGACCTATCTGGAGGGCGGCGGCCACCTGCTACTGATGACCAACTGCCTGTATACAGACCTGCCAAATCTCATGGAGGTCATGGCCTACTACGGCGTAGCGGCCCAGGAGGGGATTATCATGGAGGGCAGCGCCTCCCACCGGCTGCAAAACTATCCCTACTTTCTGCTGCCCAACATTGAGAGCCATACCATCACCTCCGCCCTGACGGAAGGGAACTACTATGTTCTGGCCCCCATCGCCCACGGCATCACCACACTGACGGACTACCGCAGCAGTCTGAACATCCAGAGCCTGCTGACCACCTCCGACAGCGCCTATCTCAAGAGCGTGGACAGCGAGGGCACCACCACCACAGAGAAAGAAGACGGCGATCTGGAAGGTCCCTTTACCATCGGTGTGGCCATCACCGAAGAACACGACGGAGTGACAACCCAGATTGTCTGGTATTCTTCCTACAATCTGCTGAACAGCCAGTTCGACGCCATGGTTTCCGGCGCCAATACCGACCTGTTCCTGGCCAGTCTGGGCTGGATGTGTGACAGTGAGAATTCCATCTCCATCCACAGCAAGAGCCTGTCCGTCTCCTATCTGACCGTGCCGGATGCGGCGGCCAATACCTGGAGCGCCGTGTTCATCTTCATCACTCCCGTGGGCCTGCTGGTGTGCGGTGCGGCGGTGATGATCCGAAGGAGGAAACACTGATGAAGAAATCGGCGAAGCTTCTGTGTCTGGTGCTGGTGCTGGCTGTTTTGGGCGGCGCCTACTTCCTCCTGACCCGGCAGACGGCGCAGGAGGAAACCAGCAGCGATTCCTCCGACGAAAGCATCTCGGTCTATCTGGTGGAAGCCGAAGATATCGTCCGCCTGTCCTGGACCGTGGACGGCGAAACCTGCACGCTGGAAAAGCTCGACGATGTGTGGAGCTGCGACGAGGACTACCCCCTCGATGAGAGTATGATTGAAATCCTGGTGGACACCGCCTGCGCCGTGGTGGCCGAACGAACCGTATCCCTGGGCGAAGACGGCCTGGCGGAGTTCGAGCTGGATGACCCGGCCATGACCGTCACCGTCGCCACCGATTCTACCGAAACCACCTTTTTGCTGGGCCTGCGCAATCCCTACACCGACCAGAACTATGCCATGCTGGAGGGACAGGACACGGTGTATCTGCTGGAGACAGACCTATACAGCACCTTTGATCTGTCCCTGCTGGATCTGATTCAGATGGAGGCTCTGGACGACTACGAGACCACCCGCACCCTGACCATCACCCAGGACGGCAGTTCCTTTGTGATGCTCCATCCGGAAGACAACGAGGGCCTTGGCTACTCCGACGACTTCACCTGGTTCGCACAAGGCGAGGACGGCGACACCATTGCCCTGGACGCCACCAATGCTGCCAGCCTGGCGGCTACCATCACCGGTTTAAACTGGGAAGCCTGTGTGGCCTACGCGCCGGAGGATCTGTCGGAATACGGCCTGGACGAGCCGTTGGTCACCGTCACCATTGACTATGAACAAAGCGAAGGCGGCAGCGAAACCGCCGTGCTGCTCATTGGCGATGTGGCTGAATATGAAGAAATAGAGGAATCCAGCGACGAAACGGACGAAGATGACAGCTACGACACCGCCGCCGCCAACGAGGATCTGGCAAATCTTCTGGACGAGCTGGGCCTGCCGGAAGATGACGGCGACGCCGCCGGAGACCACACGCACGACGAGGCGGCGGAAGAGACGCAGTCCAACGAACCGGAGCCGCTGTCCTACTACGCCATGCTGGAGGGCAGCAATCTGGTATACCGGCTGGATGCCGGTACGGTACAGGACATTCTGGACGCCAATCTGGAGAGCCTGCTGCCGGAGGACATCTGCCTGATCGACTGGGATACCCTGACGGCCATGACCTTCACCATCGACGGCGAAGAATATCAGTTCCTGATCCGCCGTCTGGAGGATGAAAACGAAGACGGCAACCTCACCACTACCGTGGTCTGTTCCTACAACGGCGAAGAAGTGGACGAGGCAGACGTGGAGGCCGTTCTGGACGCCATCACCGGCCTGAAGCAGGAGGCCACTGCCAGCAGCGACACCGAAGCTGCCAGCGACGGTTCCGAAATCACCATCCGCTTCTCCCGCGACCGGGACACGTATTCCATCATGACCATGACGCTGCGGCCCTACGACCTGAACTTCTATGTAGTAGAATTTGACGGCCGCGCCGACCAGCTGGTCAGCATCCGCGACGTGGCGGAGCTGTCGGACATGGTGGTCAACTTCGGCGCCAGCGCGGAGGAGGAAAGCGCGGACTAACGCAGGATCCCCCGCTCCCACGGCGGACGCCGGAACATCCGCGCAAATCCCCCCGGAGTTTGCGCCATACCACACTCGCAGCATCCCCCTGCCTCCGCAGACGGGGACCCGGGGGCGCGTTCACTTATTTACATTTGCGCAGCAGCGCTTCCCACTGCTGATCCACGTATTTCTGTGCCTCCTCCAGGGTCCACTCGTTGCCCGGCTGGAAGCAGTGCTTAAACCGGCCCTGGCGCTTCATGAACTCGGTCACCGGCAGCTTTTTCTTGGGCTCATAGGTCAGATGGTATTCGCCCTCCACCACTTCAAACAGGGGCCACACGCAGGTCTCCACGGCCAGCCGGGTGATCTCCGGCAGGTCCTTGGCGTCATAGATCCACCCCCGGGGGCAGGGGGACAGGACGTTCAGGAAGCAGGGGCCCTCGGTATAGATGGCCTTGCGGGCCTTTTCGTGCAGGTCCTTCATATTGTTCAGGAAGGTCGTCTGGGCCACATAGGGGATGCCGTGGGCCACCATGATCTCCGTTAGGTTCTTTTTGTTCTGCCGCTTGCCGGCGGAGACGCTGCCCGCCGGGGTGGTGGTGGCGGAGGCGAACCGGGGCGTGGAGGAGGAGCGCTGGATGCCCGTGTTCATATACGCCTCGTTGTCATAGCAGACATAGACCATGTCGTGGCCCCGCTCCATGGCTCCCGACAGGCTCTGGAAGCCGATGTCATAGGTACCGCCGTCGCCGCCGAAGGTGAGGAATTTGAACGTCCCGTCAATCTTGCCCTTCCGCTTCAGGGCGTTGTAGCAGGCCTCCACGCCGCCGCAGGTGGCGGCGGCATTTTCAAAGGCCGTGTGGATGTAGCTGTCCTGCCAGGCCGTGTAGGGATACAGGAAGGAGCTGACCTCCAGACAGCCGGTGGCATTGGTGATCACCGCCTTGTCCGCCGGGTCCAGTGCCCGCAGCACCGCGCGGACCGTGATGCCCGCGCCGCAGCCGGCGCACAGCCGGTGCCCGCCCACAAAGCGCTCCGGCTGGGACAGGGCTTTTTTATGTTGATATGCAGCCATTAGTTGCAGCCTCCTTCCGCTTCGCGCTGTCCCATATGGACATAGACCTCGCCAATTTCGCCGGTTTCCGCAATCCGCTCCAGCCGGGCGAACACCGACGCGATGTCGTCCGTGCTGACGTCCCGGCCGCCCAGGCCGTAGACGATGTCGATCATTTTGGGCCGGTTCTCCAGGTCATAGCAGGCCGAGCGGGTCTCGGCGAACAGGGGCCCGCCGGCGGCGGAGAAGCCCTCGGACTTGTCCAGCACCGCCACGGCCTTGGCGCCGCTGAGAGCCTGCGCCAGCTCCGCCATGGGGAAGGGGCGGAACACGCGGATTTTCACAAGGCCCACCTTTTTCCCCTCGGCCCGGAGCCGGTCCACCACCACCTTGGCAGTGCCGGCGGTGGAGCCGATGAGGACCAGCGCCAGCTCCGCGTCCTCCATGCGGTATTCCTCAAAGAAGCCGTATTTCCGGCCCGTCATGGCCTCAAACCGGGCCGCCACATCCAAAATCACCTGTTTGGCGTGCTTCATGGCCTCGGCCTGCTGCTTTTTGTGCTCCATATAGTAGGACACCACGTCGTAGGGGCCGACAGCCAGCGGGTTTTCCTTTTTCAGCAGGTAATTTTCCGGATGGTATTCCCCGACAAATTCCTTGACCGCCGCGTCCTCCACCAGTTCGATGTTTTCCACGGCGTGGGAGGTGATAAAGCCGTCCTGGCACACCATCACCGGCAGGCGCACGGCGGGGTTCTCGCCGATGGGCATGGCCTGGAGGAAGTTGTCATAGACCTCCTGGTTGTTCTCGGCGTAAATCTGAATCCAGCCCGCATCCCGCGCGCCCATGGAGTCGGAGTGGTCGTTGTTGATATTGATGGGGCCGGACAGGGCCCGGTTGACGCAGGCCAATGTGATGGGCAGGCGGCTGGACGCGGCCACATACAGCAGCTCGTACATCAGGGCCAGGCCCGCCGACGACGTGGCCGTGACGGCGCGGCCGCCGGCGGCCTCCGCGCCAAGGCAGGTGGACATGGAGCTGTGCTCCGATTCCACGGTGACATACTCCGTGTTGACCTGGCCGTTGGCCACATATTGGGCATAATACTGGGGAATTTCGGTGGAGGGCGTGATGGGGAACGCGCCCATGACGTCGGGATCGATCTGTTTCATGGCAAAAGCCACCGCCTCGTTGCCGGAAAGCCGTTCTCTGTAGCCCATTTACACGTCCTCCTCTCCAAATGCGATAGCCCCGAAGGGGCAGACTGTGGCGCAGATGCCGCAGCCCTTGCAGTGCATAAAGTCAAAGTCTCCCCGCTTCTCATCCTGCACCGGGATGGCGGAATCGGGGCAGTACAGCCCGCACAGCAGGCACTGCTTGCAGGCGTCCGGCTTCCAGACCGGCGTCACCGTGCGCCAGTCGCCGGTGTTCACCAGCAGGGAGGTGCCGCCCTCATAGATCTCACCGCCGGGGGTCATGTCCTGCCACGGGGTCCATTCGTGGATATCTTTTGCGTGGATCATCCCTGCACCTCCTCCATGGACTTGCGCAGGGCGGCCATATTGCCCTCGATGACCTGGGGCTTGGTGGCGAATTTATGGCGGAAGGACGCCTCCATGTCCTGCGTGAACCGCTCCGGGTCCACCACGCCGGAAACTTTGACGGCGGCGGCCAGCATGGGGGTGTTGGGGTAGTTTTTCCCCAGCGTCTCCTCGGAAATGCGGCGGGCGTCGATGGTACACACGCGGCCGGTGTAGCCGCGGAGCATGGGGCGCAGCTCCTCGGGGCTGCGGCTGGAATTGATGATGACCGCGCCGCTCTGGGCCAGGCCGCTGGTCACGTCCACGGACTGGAGCAGGCTCTCGTCCACCACCACCACGTAATCGGGGTTGTAGATATTGGAGTGGACGGTGCAGCGGCTGCTGCTGATGCGGTTATAGGCAGTGATGGGGGCGCCCATGCGCTCCGGGCCGTATTCCGGGAAGCCCTGGACATACTTGCCGGAGGAAAACGCCGCGTCCGCCAGCAGCAGGCAGGCGGTTTTGGCGCCCTGACCGCCCCGGCCGTGCCAGCGGATCTCCACCATATCCTTCTGATTGTTGGAATGCACCAAATTGCTCATAAGAAAAACCTCACTTTCACATACTCGCGCCTGCGATATGCAAAAGTGAGGTTTTTCGCACAAAAATACCCCGTCACCGTAAAGGGACGAGGCAAAACCATCGCTGTACCACCCGTTACTGCATACCAACATACGCATCTCCCTGTAACGGTGGAGTTCCGGCAGCATCTAGTGACTTGCGCGTTCGAGCTGCGACTCGGAAGGGATGTTCGGCGGTTCCGACTGGCGCCGGGCTCGCACCCTCCCCGGCTCGCTTTGGCGTTTGGACACCGCGTACTGTCTTCGTCATCGTCTTTTGGCAGAAGTTATTTTTGAATTCTGGAAAGGATTATACACCAGCCGCGGGCATTTGTCAACCCCCGCAGCACACTTTTTCACTGTAAAGCAGCACACCCCCGCCATTGCTCCCCGGCCGGGCCGGCCAACTGCCTTGACGGCTGCCGCCTCCATCCCGTATAATGACTACAGCTTAGAACAGGAAGGTGCGCGGCCATGACGAACCCAAAAACCCAGCTGCCGGCCTGCCCGGTGGAGACGACGCTGACCCTCATCAGCGACAAATGGAAGGTCCTGATTCTGCGGGACTTGATGACGGGGACAAAGCGCTTCAGCGAGTTAAAACGGTCTGTAGGCAATGTGACCCAGAAAGTGCTGACGGCGCAGCTGCGGGAAATGGAGGCCAACGGTCTTCTGACCCGTCAGATCTATCCCGAGGTGCCGCCGCGGGTGGAATATACCCTGACGGACCTGGGCCGCAGCCTCAAGCCGGTCCTCGACGCCATGCACGACTGGGGCGAATCCTATCAGCGCAGCATCCAGGAAAGCGACGGGAATTTTTGATTGCTTTTTTTCAAAAATGTGCTATACTGTCTCGGGTTTGGGCGTTTGCAGGCTTTTGGAACCTGCCGTTTGAACGCCTGAACCCCCAATTCTACAGGAGGTCTCCTTATGATCTATGATGTTGCCATTCTCGGCGCCGGAACCGCCGGCGTTTATGCCGGTTATGAGCTGTGCCGGCTGTGTCCTGAACTGAAGGTGGTGATTTTGGAGCAGGGAGCCGATATCCGCAGCCGCAGCTGCCCCATTGTGACCGGCAAGGTCAAAACCTGCGCGGGGTGTAAGCCCTGCTCCATTATGTCCGGTTTTGGCGGTGCGGGCGCCTATTCCGACGGCAAATACAATTTCACCACCCAATTCGGCGGCTGGCTGACGGACTATCTGCCAGACGACGAGCTGATGGACCTGATTTCCTATGTGGACAGCGTCAACGTGCGCTTCGGGGCCACGGAAGAGGTCTTCTCCACGGAAACGCCGGAGGCCCGGCTGTTGGAGAAACAGGCCCTGGAAAATGATCTGCATCTGCACCAGGCCCGCTGCAAGCACCTGGGCACCGAGAACAATCTGCGGATCCTCACCAATTTGGCCGATTATATGCAGACGCAGTGCGAACTGCGGTTCCGCACGCCGGTGCGGCGCATTACGCCCGCCGAAGGCGGCTATGCCCTGGAGCTGGACGGCGAGACCGTCCGGTGCCGGTATCTCATTGCGGCGCCGGGCCGGTGCGGCGCAGAGTGGTTCGCTGACCAGTGCCGGACCCTGGGCCTGCCCATGCGGAACAACCAGGTGGATCTGGGCGTGCGGGTGGAACTGCCAGCCAAAATTTTTGAACACATCACCTCGGTGGTCTATGAATCCAAGCTGCTCTACCGCACCAAGCAATACGGCGACACGGTCCGCACTTTCTGCATGAACCCCTATGGACATGTGGTGGCGGAAAACGTGGACGGGCTGATCACCGTCAACGGCCACAGTTACTCGGATCCCCGTCTGCGCAGCGAAAACACCAACTTCGCCCTGCTGGTATCCAACCGGTTCACGGAGCCGTTCAAGGAACCGTATACCTACGGCAAGCATATCGCTTCCCTGAGCAATATGCTGGGCGGCGGCGTGCTGGTCCAGCGGTTCGGCGACCTGATTAAGGGGATCCGCACCAATGAGCACCGTCTGTCCCAGAGCTATACCCGTCCGACGCTCAGCGCCACCCCCGGC
The DNA here is from genome assembly GCA_965120355.1 of uncultured Oscillospiraceae bacterium. Taxonomy (GTDB): domain Bacteria; phylum Bacillota; class Clostridia; order Oscillospirales; family Oscillospiraceae; genus CBCPMX01. Next base: position 28,966 of record CBCPMX010000121.1, on the reverse strand, counting down.
GACCTGAGCCTGGTTCTGCCCAAGCGGCACATGGACAACATCATTGAAATGATCTATGCCCTGGACAAGATCGCTCCCGGCACCGCCAATTATGACACGCTGCTCTACGGCGTGGAGGTCAAGTTCTATTCCGCCCGTCTCCAGCTCTCCGCAGATCTGGAGACCTCCCTGCCCAATTTCTTCGCCATTGGCGACGGGGCGGGCATTACCCGTGGCCTGGCCCAGGCCGGCGCATCCGGTGTCCGGGCCGCGCGGGCCATCGCAGCCCGGGAGAACGGGGATTGAGAACCGCTTCCCATCCATTCGGCGAGCTTTCGCAAAAAGCACCGCCAGCCCCTGTGGAAACGGGGCCGGCGGCCAGCTTGTTGAATCTGATCTGTTCGGGCGGCGTACATTCGTCCGGCAAAAATTCGCGAGTCATTGCAGCGCAATGGCTCGCGATTTTCATGGCACAGCCGCGCCGGCCCGCTCTGTCCGCGCTCCGCAGCGCAAACCCAGGACAGCTCCGTTACCGGGAAGCTTTTCGGCTGTCTGGCCGTTTCCGGCTTGCTCAAGCCGGTTTCTCTGCCGCCGGTTCGCCGTCAGGCGTCTCCAGCCCGTCGTAAAGCGCAATCTTTTGGTTCAGCCGCTCCAGGGATTGCCGCAGATCCTCCATGCGCGCCAGGAGCCGTTCGCGCTGTTCCAGCAGAATGGCCTTACGGACGGGAGCTGTCTGCTCCCCCTGGCGGAACAGGGTCACATAGCGGATCAGCGCATCAATCTGCACGCCGGCTTTTCGCATACACAGCATCAATTCCACCCAGCGGCAGGCATCCTCGTCGTAGTTTCGGACGCCGCCGCGGCTGCGCGGCACCGGCGGCAGCAGGCCGATTCGCTCGTAATAGCGCAAGGTATCGGCGCTGACGCCGTATTTTTTGCTCACTTCTGTAATCGTCATGGCAGAACCTCCTTGTTGGACGGGCATATTTGGGGAACAGGCGCCTTTGTGCAAACAGGCGCTGGAAACGGGGCTTTTCGTTGGTACAAGGTTGAAGCTGGGAATGCATGGCGTTATTATACTGCCTGGAGCGCACTCCAGGCCAAGAAAAATGCAAAAGGCCCCGCCAAAAGCGGGGCCTCAGCCACAGCAAGCGCGTTTTCGCACTCAATAGGAGAATGTTTCCGCAAACGTCTCGTAGGGTTCCGGCATGGGCGGCGTATCCTGTGGCGTCTGCCGCGGCGTATAGCCGTTGTAGTAGGGGCCGGCGGGCGCCAGATTCTCGTTCGCCCAGTTTTTCCCCACAGGGCTCTTGAAGTCGGTACACACGATCATGTGCCAGATCTTCCATTTGCCGTCTTCTTTCCGCAGATCCACGGCATATTTCTCCCAGTTCCAATAGGCCACGGGGCCTTTGGCGTGGTCAATCTCCGTATTCTGGCCCACGCAGTACCACATGCCCTTGGCGGTCTGCTGGTCTTCGGCCAGTTCAATCAGCGGGGTGGTCAGGGTGTGCACCACGGCGGTACCGGCGCCCCACATCTCGCTGTCGGCCTTGCCGCCCAGCTCCTCGGGGAACAGGGTGCGCATGGCTGCGTTGTCGGCGCGCACGGCATCCTCCCCGTCCTCCACGAGATAGGTGCGGACGGCGTCATAGCCCTCCAGCTTTTTATCGTTGGTGGTCAGGGTCGGACCGGCGGCGGGACTGCACCACAGTGTGTCCAGCGCCTCGGCAAATCGTTTATAGTAGGTCAGAAAGGAATACTTGCTCATGACATTCTCGATCTCCTTCAGATCGATGATGCGGCTGGCAAGCTGTTCGGCGGTGTATGCTTTCATGTTCCAAGAACCTCCTGGCTGTTTGTTTGGGTCAAAACGCCGGCTGGGAACAGTTCTTTACGTGTCCATCATAGCACAGGGCCGGTGGAAAGGCCAGTGACAGATTCGGGCGGGAGATATCATTTTCGCAGGTGCGCAGCGCACACAAAACGCCTCCCACCCGCAGAAACATCCCTTCGCCGCGCACGGAACCCGGCGCAGCAACCGATGCGAATGCGCAGGATATTCGCATGGAACCTTGCGCAGCGGAGAATCTCCGATGAATCTTCCGCTGTTCTGTCCAATGCTGCATCCACCACACGTCCGCAGCCGCATGCGGCGGGATTCAGCAGCTCCCCGCTTCCGGCGCAAACGTCAGCACCATATCATTCCACACTGCGCCGCCGTGGGTGGACGCCGATACGCCCCGGCGCCGGAATCCGAAAGAGGCGTAATAGGAAACCAAATGATCTTTGCAGGTCAGCACCACGCCGGCCCTGCCCCGTTGACGGGCCAGGTCAATCAGCCCCTGCAGCAGCCGGCGGGCCACGCCCTGCCCCCGGTATTCCGGCAGCACGTCCAGGCCGAATACCGTCTGCCACAGGCCCTCGGGCCGGTGGAGGGCGGCGTTTTCATACAGCACGTCCGGCAGTTCCGGCCGGTCTGTGACACAGCCGCCTACGAAGCCAATGGGCGTCCCGTCCAGTTCCGCCACCAGAAAGCACTCCGGAAACCGTGCCAGGCGGGCGGTCATGGCCTCCAGGCTGGCGGCCTCGGCGGCGGGGAAACATACCGCTTCGATTTCCGCCAGGGCCGCAGCGTCCGACGGCGCGGCGGCACGAATCAAACTCTCCAAACTTTCACAGCCTTTCATGTTTCTTGGTTTTCACGGCGGTTCCCTGCATGCTGCCGCACTGTCCGCAAGGCGCGGGTTTCCGCCCCACCAGCCGCACGGTTCCAGCTGGCGGCAGCGCAGACCCGCAGCCGCCGTGTCAAAAAGTGTACCAGATTGCCATGGAAAAGTAAACCCCGCGCCCTGTGGCATTTGATGACCTGCGCCGCAGCGCAGGCGGATACAGCGCAAATATCGTCCCGCCATGGCACAGGCTGTCCCTTTACACTGCCCGCCGGAGTTTTGTATGATAGGTTTATGAAAAAGGAGTGAACCGTTATGAAATATCCCCATATTTTAAGCCCGGTGCAGATCGGCAGCCGCACCCTCAAAAGCCATCTGTTGTCAGCCAAATGTCTGCCCACCGGTATGAACGACTTCGGGCAGGCAACGGCATATTATGAGAACTTCGCCCGGAAGGGCGCGGCCACCGTCACCATCGGCGCCGGCGCCTATCCCGACTGCGACGGCCACATCAGCCATATGGCGGCTCTGAAAATGGACGATCCCGGCGTGGAAGACGGCTTCCGGGCCATGATCGACCGGATTCACAGCTACAACACCCTGTGCTCCGTGTCCATGATGAGCGTGGAACCCCAGGACGTGGCCATTTCCGATACCCCCAACTGGAATGACATTCCCAAAACCGGCGACTACAGCCGCAACTTCTCCAATAAGCCCGGCATCTCCCTGGAACGGCTGGAGCGGATGATCGACAATTTTGTAGAGCAGTGCGTCAAATTCCAGAAGGTAGGCTTTGACATGGCCACCTTCTATGTCTCCTACCGCGGCTCCATTCTGGCCTGCTCCCTGTCGCCGGTACTCAACCAGCGCACCGACAAATACGGCGGCAAAACCATGGCCGAGCGGGCGACGCTGACCCTGGAAATTTTCCGCCGGGTAAAGGAAGCCTGCGGCCCGGACTTCCTCATCGAGTGCCAGATCTCCGCCACCGAAGAGGCCCCTGGCTACACCGTAGAGGACTGGCTGGACTACTGCCAGCTGGCGGCGCCTTATGTAGACATTTTCCAAGTCCGCGGCTGGGATGGTTCCTTCACCCACTGCAACGGCTACAATACCCAGAAAGGCAACCCCTATACCCTTCAGTTTGCCGAAGCGTTCAAAAAGCGCGGCATTGACGCTCTGGTATCGCCCGTGGGCGGCTTCACCAATCCCGATGACATTGAACGCTTCCTGGCCGAGGGCAAAACCGACCTGGTCTCCATGGCCCGCGGCTTTATCAGCAACGAAGACTTTGGCGAGATCGTCCAAACCGGCAATGTGGAAGACCTGATTCCCTGCCTGCTCTGCAACGGCTGCCACAGCGGCACCTGCGCCGTCAATCCCGAAGCGGGCTTCCGGGACGTGCTCGACCAGATCCGCACCACCCCTGCCCGCTCCAAGAAGGTGGCCGTCCTGGGCGGCGGCGCCGCCGGCATGCGGGCGGCCATCCTCGCCGCAAAGCAGGGCCATCAGGTGACGCTGTATGAAAAATCCGGCCAGCTTGGCGGCCAGCTGCTGGCAGCCACAAAACCTGCCTTCAAGTGGCCCCTCAACGACTATAAAAACTGGCTGCTGCGGCAGATCGAAAAATCCGGCGTGCAGGTTCTGCTGAACACGCCGGCCACCCCGGAAGCCATCGCCGCCGGACAGTACGACGCCATCTTCTGCGCCTTCGGCTCCGCCGCCAAAACCGTGCCTGTGGCCGGGGCAGAGCACGCCATGCTGGCAGAAGACGCCCTCCTCCACGAGGAGCAGGTCGGCCGCCGCGTCGTGGTGGTGGGCGGCCAGGCCACCGGCCGGGAGACGGCACTCCATTTGGCGCAGAAGGGCCACCAGGTGACGCTGTTGACCCGGGGCGAGGCCCATCTGTACGACGACCTGCACGCCAAGCGCGCCTGTGAAATCCAGTATGAGACCAACGCCAATTTCTCTTTCATCGAATTTGCTGCCACCAAAGAGATTGGCGAGACCTATGTGGTCTGCGACGTCCAGCGCGGCGTCATCAAGGGGGAACCCAACTTCGGCGGTGGGCACAACGGTCCTGTAGGCGGCTATCTGGGGGAAAACGACCCGGAGCCGGGCAAGCCCGGCCCGGAGGGTCCCGGCATGCCCGAAGGCCCCGGCGGACCTCCCCCCTTCGATCTAAAGCCCGCCCGTGCTGTCAACATCTCCACCTGGCAGGGCCGCACTCCCGATGCGGCGGAGCCAGAAACGGACGCCGTGCCCTTCTTTGAGGAGCGGGTCCTGGATTTCTCCCAGGCAACGGTAGAGACAGTCCGCCTGGACTGCGACACCGTCGTCGTCTCCGGCGGCAGAAGTCCCCGTCTGGACGCGGTAAAAGACTACCAGGCGCTGGCGCCCCAGGTATTCGTCCTGGGCGACAACGACCGCCCGGCAGATATTAAGCACACGACCCACACCGCCTACGCGGCTGTCATGGCGCTGTAAGCGCCGCACCCGCCGCAGGCAAGCAACAGGCAAACAGCAAGCGCCCGCCGCATGATGCGGCGGGCGCTAAATTTCGTTCAGGGATTTCCGTCAGCTCTCCGTCAGCCGGCGGCCTGGGCGGAGCGGTCATCGGACTCTTCCACCCGCCAGATTTCAGCCCCCAGGCCCTGGAGCTTTTCGATGATGCTTTCATAGCCCCGCTCGATGAGCCGCACGTCCTCTACCGTGGTCACTCCCTCTGCGGCCAGACCGGCAATGACCATGGCAGCGCCGGCCCGCAGATCGCAGGCTTTTACGGGGCAGCCGTGGATCTCCTCCACGCCTTCGAACACTGCCACCTTGCCGTCCACCTGGGCGTGCACGCCCATACGGCGCAGTTCCGCCACATACCGGAAGCGGTTGTCCCAAACGCTCTCGGTGACCACGCTGGTCCCCTGGGCCAGCGCCATGCACACGGCAATCTGCGGCTGCATATCCGTGGGGAATCCAGGATAGGGCATGGTCTTCACATTGGCACGGCGCAGGGGGCCAATGCGCTCAACCCGGATCGCATCGTCATATTCGGTAATGGTCACGCCCATCTCCCGCAGCTTGGCGGTAATGCAGTCCATATGCTTTGGAATCACATTTTCCACCAGGACGCTGCCGCCGCAGGCCGCCGCAGCGGCCATATAGGTACCGGCCTCAATCTGATCGGGGATGATGGAGTAAAATCCGCCGCCCAGGCGCTCCACACCGCGGACCTTAATCACATCGGTGCCTGCGCCGGAGACGCGGGCGCCCATGGAGTTGAGGAAGTTGGCCAGATCCACAATGTGCGGCTCCTTGGCGCAGTTCTCAATGATGGTGGTGCCTTTGGCCAGGACTGCGCCGATCATAATGTTCATGGTGGCGCCCACAGAAACCACGTCCAGATAGACATGTCCGCCCTGCATTCCGCTTTCCGCCTGGGCCACAATATAACCGCCCTCCACATTGACCGAAGCACCCATGGCCACAAAGCCTTTGATATGCTGGTCGATGGGGCGGGTGCCGAAGTCGCAGCCGCCGGGCATGGCCACCTTGGCCCGTCCAAACCGGCCCAGCATGGCCCCCACCAGATAATAGCTGGCGCGGATGCGCCGTGCCAGTTCATAGGGCGCGGCAGTATTGCGGACATGGGTACAGTTGACTTCCATGGTCGTGCGGTTCAGGCGGCGCACCTGCGCGCCCATGGTTGTAAGAATTTCCAGCAAAACATGGACGTCGGACACGTCCGGTACATTTTCAATCCGGCAGACGCCGTCTACAAGCAGTGTGGCAGGCAGGATGGCCACCGCAGCGTTTTTCGCGCCGCTGATGGTGACACGGCCGGTCAGCGGCTTCCCTCCGCGTATCTTATACTTCGTCATAACAATTCCCTTCTTTTCATCCGTGATATCCGATGATCGGAAGCGCCGCTGTGCGACGGACTGTCAGCGGCTGCATAGATTTGGGCGCACCGCGCCGGTTGCCCGCGCCGGGCCCGCGAGAAAACTGCCGCGTTTTTGCGGCGGTTTCGATTCTATCTATAGTATATCCAAATAGTGTTTACATAACGTGGCACATTTGACCAGTGCCAGTATAGCACGGATTCGGAAGCTTGTAAAGAACAATTTACAAATTGGAAACAGGCTGTTATTATTTTTTCGACATTTTCGCAGGGCAGTCTGGAAAAAACCCGCAGTTTTCCGAACATTTGATAGAAAAATGCCATTGGCGCAGGGCGCCGTCCGGTCCGGCTGCCGCGGCCCTCCATCCTGCCAACCGTCCATCCCGTTTTCACGGCACAAAAAGCCGCTGGCAGCGCACAGTGGGGGGCTGTGCGCTGCCAGTTCGGACGCGGCTGCCTGCCCGCCTCAGGAGGCGGGATAGAAGCCGGAAGGCGTCTTGTTCAGGTTGATGAAAATATTCTTTTTCTGCGTATAGGCGTCCAGGATGCTCAGATCCGTCTCACGGCCGATGCCGGAATCCTTATAGCCGCCAAAGGGCGCGCCGGCGGGGAGCTGGTTGTAAGTATTCACCCACATCCGGCCCGTCTCCACGGCGCGGGCCACGTTCAAGGCCCGGGTAATGTCCTGGGTCCAAACCGCGCCGCCCAATCCATAGGTGGAATCGTTGGCCATGGCGATGACCTCTTCCTCGGTTTTGAATTTGATCACCACAGCCACAGGGCCAAAGATCTCTTCCTGCGCCACGCGCATATCGTTGGTGACGTTGGTGATCAGGGTGGGCTGGAAGAAGCAGCCTGCCGCGCAGGGGCCCTCGGTATTCCGCGCGCCGCCGCAGGCAATGGTCGCGCCCTCTTTCCGGGCCAGCTCCATGTAGGACTCAATCTTCCGGATCTGGGTCTCATTGATCTGACTGCCCAGCTGGGTGTCGGGATCCAGCGGATTGCCCTGCTTCACGCGGCCGAAAGCGGCGATGGCAGCGTCCACAAACCGGTCATAAATCCCCTCCTGGACAAAGACTCTGGAGCCGGCGCAGCAGACCTGGCCCTGGTTGAACAAAATGCCCAGCTGCAGGCCGTCCAGCGCCTGTTCAAAGTTGCAGTCGTCAAAATAAATATTGGCGCTCTTGCCGCCCAGCTCCAGCGTCGCAGGAATCAGTCTGCCTGCGGCGGCCAGGGCCACATTGCGGCCCACCTCTGTGGAACCGGTAAAGGCAAGCTTGCGGAAGCCGGGATGCTCCAGCATGTACTGGCCGGAACGGGAGCCCTTGCCGGTGATGACGTTGATGACGCCGGGGGGTACCAGGTCGGCAATCAGTTCCATGAACACCAGCAGGCTCAGCGGCGTTTCCGAAGAGGATTTGATGACCGTGCAGTCGCCGGCAGCCAGCACCGGGGCCAGCTTCCATGCCGCCATGCAGAAGGGGAAATTCCAGGGGACGATCTGTCCCACCACCCCGATGGGCTCCCGCAGCACCATGCTCAGATAACCGCCGTCCAGAACCGTGGCGCTGCCCTGTTCGGTGCGCACGGCGCTGGCAAAATAGCGGAAATGGTCAGAGGACAGGGGTACGTCAATGGCCATAGTCTCGCGAATGGGTTTGCCGTTGTCCATGGTCTCCACCGTGGCCAGCAGCTCGGCGTTTTCGTCGATGCGGTCGGCAATTTTATTGAGAATATCGGCCCGGGCAATGGGGTCGACGGCCTTCCAGGCCGGGAACGCCGCCCAGGCAGCCTGCACCGCCGCGTCCACATCCTCTCTGGTCGCCTCCGCGCAGTAGGCCAGATGCTGGCCCGTGGCGGGGCTCTTGGTGGCAAACGTGCCGCCGTCGGAGGCGGGGACAAATTGGCCGTTGATGTACAGTCCGTATACGTCTTTCAGATTGACTTCCATAAATAAAACCTCCGTAATCATGCGAGTTGGATCGGCGGCCCGAAGCCGCGCGCGCTGTATCATGCCGCTGCGCGGCGCTGTGCGCGTTGGATCTGGCTTCTATTAAACCACGTTTGTGCCGCGGACGCTTTGTCGCAGCGTCCAAACTTCCGGGGGCAGTTGTTTTGTTTTGACGAACTGCACAGTTCCCGTCAACTTATTTGTGTATGCTGCCAAAAGCAGCGCCGTATTTTTGCTGCAGGCCCATTGACTTTTGCGTTATTCCGTCAAGGCGCGATCCCGGGAACCGTCCCCGCGCGCCTGACGGCGGCCCGCCGTCCAACTCCCATACGAACGCTCCGCTCCGGCCGCCTCCCCCGTTCCACGCCTTCCAAAACGCCGGACGCCCGTCTTTTTCTCCCACGCTCCCGGTTCCCACAAAACAAGCCGCCTTCTCGGCCGTAAATTTAACGGATTCTTCTTTTTTTGTGCGTCCAAGTGTGCTATAATAGCTTTGCGCTGTGTCCGCCGGGCGCGGCACAGCTTGAATTTGAATTTTTACACCAGAAAGGCTGAATCAATACATGGGTATTTTCACAAAGCTGTTCGGCACCCATTCTCAGCGGGAGCTGAAGCGCATTGACCCCATTGTGGACAAGGTCATGGCCCTGGAGGATGCATACCGGAAGCTGACTGACGCCGAACTCCGGGGCAAAACCGACGAATTCAAGGCCCGCCTTGCCAAGGGCGAAACTCTGGACGACCTGCTGCCGGAGGCGTTTGCCACCGTCCGGGAGGCATCGGACCGGGTGCTGGGCATGCGGCCCTTCCGCGTCCAGGTCATTGGCGGCATTGTGCTGCATCAGGGCCGCATTGCGGAAATGAAGACCGGCGAAGGCAAAACCCTGGTAGCGCTTCTGCCGGCTTACCTCAACGCCCTGGCAGGCAAGGGCGTCCACATCGTCACCGTCAACGACTATCTGGCCCGCTACGCCACCGAGTGGATGGGCAAGGTTTACCGCTATCTGGGGCTCACCGTGGGCCTCATTGTCCACGGCCTGACGGCCCAGCAGCGCCGCGACGCTTACAACGCCGACATCACCTACGGCACCAACAATGAATTCGGCTTTGACTATCTGCGGGACAATATGGCCATCTATAAGCAGGAAATGGTCCAGCGGGGCCACCATTTCGCCATTGTGGACGAGGTGGACTCCATCCTCATCGACGAGGCCCGGACGCCCCTGATCATTTCCGGCAAGGGCGAGGCCTCCACCAAGCTCTACGAAATGGCCGATTCGCTGGTTTCCCGGATGCGGAAGATGGTCTTTGCCTCCACCGACGAGAAAGAGGCCCAGGACGACTACGACTGCGACTATATTGTCGACGAAAAGGCCCGCACCGCCACCCTCACCGCCGCCGGCATCGCCAAGGCGGAGCAGTTCTTCGGCATCGAGAACCTGTCCGACCCGGACAACAGCACCATCTCCCACCACATCAACCAGGCCATGAAGGCCCGGGGGCTGTTCAAGCGGGACACCGACTATGTGGTCAAGGACGGGCAGGTCATCATCGTCGATGAGTTCACCGGCCGCCTGATGTACGGCCGCCGCTACTCCGAGGGCCTTCACCAGGCCATCGAGGCCAAAGAAGGCGTCACCGTGGCCAACGAGAGCAAGACGCTGGCCACCATCACCTTCCAAAACTTCTTCCGCCTGTATGAGAAGCTGTCCGGCATGACCGGCACGGCCCTGACCGAGGAAGAAGAATTCGGCACCATTTACAAGCTGGACGTGGTGGAAATCCCCACCAACAAGCCTGTGATTCGCGTAGACTATCCTGATGTGGTCTACAAGACAGAGGCCGGCAAATACCGCGCCATTATCCGCCAGATTCAGGAGTGCCACGCCAAGGGCCAGCCGGTGCTGGTGGGTACCGTCTCCATTGAAAAATCGGAGCTGCTGAGCAAGGAGCTGAAAAAGGTGGGCATCCCCCACACCGTGCTCAACGCCAAGCACCACGAGAAAGAGGCGGAAATTGTAGCCCAGGCCGGCAAGCTGGGGGCCGTGACCATCGCCACCAACATGGCCGGCCGCGGCACCGATATTGTGCTGGGCGGCAACCCGGAGTATGTGGCCAAAGCCGACCTGCGCAAAGCCGGCATCGACGAGGATCTGGTGGCCGAGGCCGACGGCCACACCGAGACCACCGACCCCGCCATTCTGGAGGTGCGGCAGAAGTACCAGGAGGCCGTGGCCCTGCACAAGGCGGAAATGGCCCAAGAAGCCGAAGCGGTCAAGGCGGCCGGCGGCCTGTTCGTCATCGGCACCGAGCGCCACGAGTCCCGCCGGATTGACAATCAGCTCCGCGGCCGGTCCGGCCGCCAGGGCGACCCTGGCGAGACCCGCTTCTATATCAGTATGGAAGACGACATTATGCGCCTGTTTGGCGCAGAGCGCATTATGAACATGATGGAGACTCTGGGCATCGACGAAGATACGCCCATCGACCAGAAAATGCTCTCCGGCGCCATTGAAAACGCCCAGAAAAAGGTGGAGAGCCGCAACTTCCAGACCCGGAAAAACGTCCTGGAGTACGACGATGTCATGAACACCCAGCGCACCGTCATCTACGACCAGCGCCGCCAGGTCCTGGACGGGGAGGATCTGCAGGAGAACATCCGCAAAATGCTCCACTCCGTCATCGCCACCGCCGTCCACGGCGAGCTGGGTGAAACAGGCCGCCTGGAGGACGCGGCCCAGTTTGACCGCATTGCCGGCCAGTTTGACAACCTGTTCTATCCCAAAGGTTCCGTCACCGTCACGGACAGCGAGGTGCACAGCCTGGATCAGGACGGCGTGATCCGGAAGATTGAGGAGCCGGCCCTCCAGACCTACGCCGCCAAGGAGCAGGCCTTCACCGCCCCCCTGATGCGGGAAGTGGAACGGGTGATTACCCTCCGGGTGGTGGACGAATACTGGATGGATCATATCGACGCCATGAGCGACCTGCGCCAGGGCATCACTTTGCGGGCCTACGGCCAGGCCGACCCGGTGGTGGAATACAAGCGGGAAGGCTACGAGATGTTTGAGAGCATGACCGCCGCCATCCGGGAGGAAATTGTCAAGCGGCTGTTCCTGGTGCGGCTGAAGCCCAAGGAAGAGATCAAGCGTGAAAAAGTGGCCACCGTCACCTCCGAGGGCGGCGCCGGCGACAAGACCGTGAAAAAGCAGCCTGTCCGCCGTGCCAAAAAGGTGGGCCGCAACGACCCCTGCCCCTGCGGCAGCGGCAAGAAATACAAGAATTGCTGTCTGGACAAGGATATGGCCGCCCTTGGCGGCGGCGGAACATCCGCAAGCTGAGAAATACCCGCGCATCTTCGGCTGTGGGACGGGCGGCTGACGCAACTCCGATCTTGCGTCCAACGCTTTCTCCCGACCGTTCTCACCGGATGACGCCGTGTTTCCGGACCGTCCCTGGAGCCGGCCCTGCCGGTTCCGCTTGCGCACAACAGGAGGTTGCCATTGTTTCAACAACATCAACAAGGATCGTTGGTTTACCTGACCAGCTCCCTGCTGGACAGCCCCGGCCTGCGTCACTGCTTTTCCACCCGGCAGGGCGGTGTCAGCCAGGGGAGCCGTGCCTCCCTGAACCTGGGGCTGCGGGGCGACACGCGGGAAAATGTCCTGCAAAATTACGAAATTCTCGGCGGCGCCATAGGCTTCCAGCCGGAGGATACGGTGTTTACCTGCCAGGTCCACTCCGACGCGGTGCGGGCCGTGACTCGGGCAGACCGGGGCTTGGGCCTGTTCCGTCCAGTGGATCTGGACTGCGACGCCCTGATGACCAATGACAGCGGCGTGATGCTGGCGGCGTTCAGCGCCGACTGCTGTACCATCCTGCTCCACTGCCGCGCCTCCGGCGCCGTCGCCGCCGTCCACTCCGGCTGGCGGGGCACGGCTCTGGGCATTGTGAAAAAAACCGTGGAAGCGATGGCCGCCGCCTATGGGGCGGATCCGGCCCAGATTCACGCTGCCATCGGCCCGTGCATCGGCCAGTGCTGCTTTGAGACCGACGCCGACGTGCCGGAGGCCATGGTGTCGGCCCTGGGCGAGGCGGCAAAGCCCGCCATCACAGTCAAGGGTCCCAAATACCATGTGGACCTGAAGGCCCTCAACCGCACCTGGCTGCAGCTGGCCGGGGTGCCCGACGGGCAGATTGATACCTGTCAGCTGTGTACCGTCTGCCAGCCGGAGCTGTTTTTCTCCCACCGCCGGTCGGGGCAGGAACGGGGATCCCTGGCGGCGCTGATCGGCAAATTCCCAGACGGGGAGGGCGCGTTATGAGCCGGAGATACCGCTGCCGGCTGCTGGCCCTGCTGCTGGCCATGAGCCTGCTGCTGACGGGCTGCTCGATGGACTTGGACCGGGTCCGCTCTTTCCTGTTCAGCAGCGACGAAACAGCCGATACCACAACCGATGCAGCGGCGGACGCCGAAACAGCCGAAGATGAACCCCCATCCGACGCAGCGCCCTCCGAAACTGCCGAAGCGGAGGAAGCAGCAGAAGAGACAGCGGACAGCTTTTCCGGCGACACCATTCAGGCCCAGCAGGCCGCCGTACTCACCCTGCCCATGGAATCCGGCGCGGATTTGAATCCCTTTACCTGCGACTCTCTGGCCAATATTACGTTTTTCTCGCTGATTTATGAGGGGCTTTTCACCGTGACGCCGGAATTCACCGCCGAACCGGTGCTGTGCCGGGACTACACCATCTCCGATGACGAATTGACCTATGCCTTCGCCATCCGGCAGGACGTCACCTTCTCCGATGGCACGGCTCTGACGGCTGAAGATGTGGTAGATTCCCTGGAACTGGCACGGGACAGTGAAATGTACGCCGCCCGCTTTACTTACATTGACACCATCGAGGCCACCTCCACCTACCAGGTGGTCATCACCCTGACCACCCCTATGGAGAATCTTCCGCTTCTGCTGGACATCCCCATCGTTCGCAGCGGCACGGGCAGCAGCACCTCCCCGGTGGGCACCGGGCCGTACACACTGGCTCTGTCCGGCGACGGGGCCATTCTGACCCAATCCCCCAACTGGTGGCAGGACACGGAGCGGCCCTTCCGCCGCATTGAACTACGCGCCTTTTCCGATGGGTTGGAGCAGCGGGACATGTTTGAACAGGGGGAGCTGGATCTGGTGGTGACGGACCCCAATGCCGTGGGATCGGCCACCTACCACAGCGACTATGAGCTGTGGAGCCAGGATACCACCATTATGTGGTACTTTGGCTTCAATATGGACAGCCCCATCTTCTCCCAGGAGGAAGTGCGCTCTGCGATTACCTACCTGGTGGACCGGCAGACCATCGTCTCGGAATACGCCAACAGTATGGCCCTGGCGGCAGAGCTGCCTGTAAGCCCCAACTCCGACCTGTATGATACCCGTCTGGCGGAAACCTACAGCTATAATCCCGAGCGCTTCCGCCAGGCCATCTCGCAGACAGACCTGCGGGACAGTGACGGCGACGGGATCCTGGAGTTATATGGCGAGAAAATGGAGGGAACCCTCCTGGTCTGCTCCGACAATCCCCAACGGGTGGCCATTGCCCAGCTGTTGGCGGATGCCCTCAATGCCGAAGGGTTTGCCATCACCGTAGATGCGCGCTCCGGCAGTGACTACCAGACGGCCATCTACAACCGGAACTTCGACATGTACTTTGCCGAGGCCCGCCTGACAGCGGACTTCGATCTGACGTCCTTCTTCACCCAGGATGGCAGCCTGAACTACGGCGGCATGACCAACGAAGAAGTCCAGGAACTGTGCGCCCTGAGTCTGGAAAACAGCGGCAACTTCTACAACCTGTATGTGAAAATCATGGACGAAGGGCTGCTGTGCCCGGTCCTGTTTAAGCTGCGCGCTGTTTACACGGCCCGTGGGGCCATTTCGGGTCTGAACCCGTCGCTGTCCTCGATTTTCTATGATTTGGGCAGCATCTCGTGCTACGGAAATTAACCGGCAACGCACCGCTTTTTCCAGCGCGGCTCCCGGAGACGGATTCCCGCCTCCGGCTCAGCATAAAATCGCAGCGGCCAGCCGAAAGCGTCCAAGGACAGGGCCTTTCGCCGGCGCTGGCCGGCTGTTTGGGAGGAACAAGGATATGAATCACGTTTACAGATGCTTCACAGAAAAACGGCGGGAGTTTGCCGTCGAGGCCAGCGGCGTCCTGCGGGACCTGCGGGAGCAGCTGGGCATCACCGCCCTGACGGGCCTGCGCCTGTTTAACCGCTACGACACGCAGGGCATCGACGAGGCCACCTACCGGCAGGCGCGGCAAATTGTCTTCTCCGAGCCTCAGGTGGACGATTGCTACGATGAGCAGCTGCCGCCCATGGCAGGGGCCGTGCTGCTGGCCGTGGAGGCCCTGCCCGGTCAGTATGACCAGCGGGCTGACTCCTGCGCCCAGTGCATCCAGCTTTTGACCTGCGGCGAACGGCCCACCGTTTCCGCCGCCACCGTCTATGCCCTGTTCGGCGACCTGACCGCGGAAGACCGGGCTAAAATCGCCGGCTATCTCATCAACCCCGTGGAATGCCGCGAAGCCTCCATGGACAAGCCCGAAACCCTGGAGCAGACCTACGCCATGCCCACCCAGGTGGCCACGCTGGAGGGCTTCACCGCCCTGGACGAGTCGGGCCTGCGGGAGGTGCTGGAGGGCTACGGCCTTGCCATGGATCTGGACGACTTGAAGTTCTTACAGACCTATTTCCGGGACGAGGAGCATCGCGACCCCACCATCACTGAGGTGCGGGTGGTAGACACCTATTGGTCCGACCACTGCCGCCACACCACCTTCGGCACCCACCTGGAGCAGATTCAGATCGACGATCCCCGCGTCCAGGCCGCCTATGAAGACTATCTGGCCGCCCGGGTGGAGGTCTATGGCGAAGAAAAAGCCGCCGCCCGGCCCCAGACCCTCATGGATGTGGGCACCATCGGCGCCAAGGTCCTGAAAAAGCGGGGCCTGCTGCCGGAGTTGGACGAGAGCGAGGAGATCAACGCCTGCTCCATCCGGGTCAACGCCCAGGTGGACGGCCGGGACGAGCCCTGGCTTCTGATGTTCAAGAACGAAACCCACAACCATCCCACGGAAATCGAGCCCTTCGGCGGCGCAGCCACCTGCATCGGCGGGTGCATCCGGGACCCCCTGTCGGGCCGGGTCTACGTCCACCAGGCCATGCGGGTCACCGGCGGCGGCGATCCCCGGGTTCCCATGGCGCAAACCACCCCCGGCAAGCTGCCCCAGCGGAAGCTGGCGGTGACGGCGGCGGCGGGGTATTCCTCCTACGGCAACCAGATCGGCCTGGCCACCGGCCATGTGGCCGAGGTCTACCATGAAGGCTATATCGCCAAGCGCCTGGAGTGCGGCGCAGTGGTGGGCGCCGCCCCGGCGGAAAATGTGCGCCGGGAACGTCCCGCCCCCGGCGACGTGGTGATTCTGCTGGGCGGCCGCACCGGCCGGGACGGCATTGGCGGGGCCACCGGTTCCTCCAAGAGCCACAACCAGAAATCTCTGTCCACCATGGCCTCCGAGGTTCAGAAGGGCAACGCCCCGGAAGAGCGCAAAATTCAGCGGCTGTTCCGCGACGGCAATGTGACCCGCCTCATCAAGCGCTGCAACGACTTCGGCGCCGGCGGCGTGTCCGTAGCCATTGGCGAGCTGGCCGACGGCCTGCAGATCGATCTGGATGCCGTGCGCAAAAAGTATGAGGGGCTGGACGGCACGGAGCTGGCCATCTCCGAGAGCCAGGAGCGCATGGCTGTAGTGGTGGCCCCCGAGGACGCCGAAACCTTCATGGCCGCCGCCCGGGCGGAGAATCTGGAGGCCTATCCCGTGGCCGTGGTCACCGAAAGCCCCCGTATGGTGATGACCTGGAAGGGCCAGACCATTGCCGACCTCAGCCGGGCGTTCCTCAACACCAACGGCGCCGTGAAGCACGCCAGCGTGGCCGTCCCTGACCGGAACAGTGTGGAGATGCCCATTTCCACCGAGACCGGGGAGACAAAGACCATTCGCGGCGCGAAACTGGGCGTCTTCCACAGCGGCTCCCTGCGCGAAATGGCCGCCAGCCTGCAATGCGCCTCCCGCCGGGGCTTGACGGAGCGGTTCGACGGTTCCATTGGGGCCGGCAGCGTGCTCATGCCCTTTGGCGGCAAGACCCAGCGTACCCCTGCCCAAGCCATGGCCGCCCTTTTGCCGGTGCTGCCGGGCCAGGAGACGGACCAGGCCAGCGTCATGGCCTGGGGCTTTGACCCGGAGCAAATGGCGGCGGATCCGTTTACCGGAGCCTACAACTCCGTGGCCGTGTCCCTGGCCAAGCTGGTGGCCGCCGGTGGGGACTACAGGCAGGCATATCTCTCCTTCCAGGAGTTCTTTGAAAAGCTGCGGAATGATCCCCAGCGCTGGGGCAAGCCCTTCGCCGCTCTGCTGGGGGCGCTGCGGGCGCAGCTGGCCTTCGGCCGCGCGGCCATCGGTGGCAAGGACTCCATGTCCGGCTCCTTCCTGGATCTGGACGTCCCCCCCACCCTGATCTCCTTTGCCATCGCCCCTGTCAAGGCGGACCAGGTTCTCTCCCCGGAGTTCAAAGAAGCGGGGCACCCGGTCTATCTGTTCGGCGGCACATCGGGCGGCGAAGACCTGAAGGCCGCCTGGGACGCCTTCCATACGCTCCACACCCAGGGCAAGGTGAAGGCCGCCTGGGCCGTGGAGCACGGCGCGGCGGAGGCTGTCATGCAGATGTCTTTCGGCAACGCCATCGGCTTTGCCGCAGACAGCGAAGCCGCCCCCTGGTGGGGCCCCGCCGCGGGCCGCATCGTGGCGGAGCTGACGGAGGAGGTGTCCCTGCCCTGCGCCAAGCGCATCGGCGTCACCACAGCGGAGCCTGCCATCACCATTGGCGGCGACAGCGCCTCCATTGCCGAGCTGCTGGCCCTGAACGAAGGTGTTTTGGAACAGGTCTATCCCACCCGTGCGGGAACGGAGCAGGCCGTGGCGCCCATCCGCTGTGACAAGCGGGCGCCCATCGTGGCAAAGGCCCATTTTGCCCAGCCCAAGGCCGTGATTCCCGTGTTCCCCGGCACCAACTGCGAATACGACACCGCCCAGGCCTGCCTCCGGGCCGGCATCACCCCGGAGATCGTGGTGGTCCGGAACCTGGACACCGAGAGCCTGACACAGGCAGCCCAGGCATTGGAGGCCGCTATCCGCGGCGCCCAGATGGTCATTCTGCCCGGCGGCTTCTCCGGCGGCGACGAACCAGAAGGCTCCGGCAAGTTCATTGCCTCCTTCCTCCGGTCCCCCGCCCTGTCCGACGCCATTATGGATCTGCTGAAGCACCGGGACGGGCTGATGCTGGGGATCTGCAATGGCTTCCAGGCGCTGATCAAGCTCGGGCTGGTGCCTTACGGCGAGATCCGCCCCATGGATGACAGCTGCCCCACTCTGACCTACAACCTCATTGGCCGCCACCAGTCCCGCTATGTCACCACCCGGGTGGCCTCGGTTCAATCCCCCTGGATGCTGAAGTCCCAGGTGGGCGATCTGCACACCATTCCCATTTCCCACGGCGAGGGCCGCTTTGTGGGGCCCCAGGCCGTCATCGACCGGCTCATTGCGGACGGCCAGGTCGCCACCCAGTATGTCCATCCCCTGACGGGCCAGCCCACTATGGATATCGACTGCAACCCCAACGGCTCCATGGCGTGTATCGAGGGCATCTTCTCCCCCGACGGCCGGGTCTTCGGCAAAATGGGCCACACGGAGCGCCGCGGTCCCTTTGTGGGCGTCAACATCCCCGGCGACCGGTTCCAACCCCTGTTTGAAAGCGGTGCAGCCTATTTTAAATAAGCGCCTGCAAAATGCCCCCGGTGTCCAGCTAAGCCGGACACCGGGGGCGGTTTTTGCCTTCCGGTCAAATTGTCAAATTTCCTGCCGGCCCTCCAGCGCCCGCAGCAGGGTCACTTCATCGGCATATTCCAGCTGACTGCCCACAGGGATCCCGTAAGCCAGCCGCGTCACCTTGACGCCGAAAGGCCGCAGCAGACGGCTGAGATACATGGCCGTGGCCTCCCCCTCCGTGTCAGGGTTGGTTGCCATAATGACCTCCTGGATCTCCCCCTGGGCGACCCGGGCCAGCAGCTCCTGAATGCGGATGTCGTCCGGCCCCACATGGTTCAGCGGAGAGATGACGCCATGGAGGACATGGTACTTCCCCCGGTACTCCCTGGCCCGTTCCATGGCCACCACATCCCGGGGTTCCGCCACCACACAGACCGTAGAGCCGTCCCGTTCCTCATCCGCACAGATGGAACACAGCGCTCCGTCGGTGAGATTCTGGCACACCGGGCAGGTATGGACCGTCCGCTTGGCTGTGATAATGGCGTCGGCAAACGCCTGGGCTTCCTCATCCGGCAGGCTCAGAACATAGAAAGCCAGCCGCTGGGCCGTCTTGGCCCCGATGCCGGGCAGGCGGGCAAACTGCTCGGTCAATTGATCCAGCGCCGCGGGAAAATATCGCATGGCTCAGAACAGGCCGCCCAAATTCAGGCCGCCGGTCAGCTTCTGCATATTGGCCGTGGCCTCGGACTCAGCCTTGCGCAGCGCCTCGTTGACCGCAGCCACCACCAGGTCCTGGAGCATTTCCACATCGTCCGGATCCACGGCCTCCGGATCAATGGTGACGCTGATCAGCTCCCGCTTGCCGCTGACCGACGCGGACACTACGCCGCCACCGGCAGTGGCGGTGTACTCCCGGGACTCCAGCTCCTCCTGCATTTTCAGCATGTCCTGCTGCATTTTCTGCGCCTGCTTGATCATATTCATATTCATGCCGCCGCCCATGGGGTTGCCGCCGCGATAACCTTTTGCCATATTGTACACTCCTTACACAATCCACAATCTTGGCACGCCCGCCAGATCTGCTCCAACAGGCACCGCCGCCGTCTCCGGATGGATGTCACTGAATTTTGATATTGTCGTGCTGCCGGCCAAACTCCAGCAGCTCCTGAAAGGGGTCTGTTTCCTGCCGGCCTCCCGTTTGGCCCGGCAGCACCGCTTTGGCCCGCACCGGACGGCCCAGCAGAGCCGACGCCTTGGCAGCGGCCAGCTCCAGCACCTCCGGCTTGTCGATGATCCGCAGGGAAAAGTTCTCCCTGGCCACCAGCAGCAGGGTATCCCCCTGCACAAGTCCCTCCACCGGCCCGCCGGAAGACACGAACATTCCGGACACCGGCGGCTTCAATTCCGCCCGGAGCGCGGACACCAGATCCGGCCAAAAGCCGGGCGGCGTCTCGTCCTCCGCAGCCCGGGCGGGCCGGTCCGGCTGCGGGGCCCGGCGTTCCGGCGCATCCGGCTCCGCGCCGCAGGACGGAGGCGGCGCGCCGGCATCCTCCCAGGGAGGCGGGCCGGCATCCTCCGGAGCGGCTTTGGGCTGCGGCGCCGCAGGCACGGAATAGAGCCCTGCCGCCAGCTTTTCCTCCAGACGGCTCAAACGGGCGTTGAGCGCCTCCAGATCCAGATTCAGCTCCGGCGTACACAGCTGCATCAGGCACAGCTCCGCGTCGATGCGCCGGTTGGCGCTTTTGGCAAAGCCGGAGGCCGTTTCCTGGATGAGCTTGGTGATCCGCAGCAGCTCTCCTGCCGACAGCATCCCCGCCAGATTCTGCGCTTCGTCGTCGCTGCATACGCCGCTGAGCATGGACATGGCCGCGCCCGGCGCTGTTTTCAAAAGCAGCAGATCCCGGGACAGGCTGCACAGCTCGTCCAGCACAGCCGCCACATCCTTGCCGGCGTCATACAGCCGCTGGAACAGCGTCAGCGCCGCTTTGGCATCTTTGTTTGCAATGGCCTGCATAAACGCCGCCGCATTTTTGTCCCCGGCCAGCCCCAACACGCCGTAGATGGCGTCCGGATCCACGATACCGGTGATGGCCGACGCGCACTGATCCAGCAGGCTCAGGGCGTCCCGCAGGCCGCCGTCCGCCAGACGGGCCAGCAGCCGCGCTCCCTCATCGGTCAGGTCAATTCCCTCCTGGTAGGCTACATATTGCAGCCGCCGGGTGATGTCCTCCGGCAAAATCCGGCGGAAGGAAAACCGCTGGCAGCGGGACAGGATCGTCGCCGGCACCTTGTGCAGCTCGGTGGTGGCCAGAATGAACATCAGGTGGGGCGGCGGCTCCTCAATGATCTTCAGCAGGGCGTTGAAGGCGGAACCGGACAGCATATGCGCCTCGTCGATGATATAGACCCGCTTTTTCACTTCTGACGGGGTGTAGACCGCGTCGTCCCGCAGGGCGCGGACATGGTCCACACCGCTGTTGGAGGCGGCGTCAATCTCCAGCACGTCCAGCACGGAGCCGGCGTCAATGCCGCGGCAGGCGGCGCACTGGTTGCAGGGATTGCCGTCCTGTGGATTTTCGCAGTTGACAGCTTTACTGAGAATTTTTGCGCAGGTGGTCTTGCCAGTGCCGCGGCTGCCCGTGAACAGATACGCATGAGACAGTTTCCCGGTCTGGGTCTGCTTTTTCAGCGTATCGGTAATGGCCCGCTGTCCCACCACCTCGTCAAAGGTTTTCGGGCGGTATTTTCGATACAGCGCCTGATAATCCGCCAAATGCTTCACCTCCGCCGAGCCGCCGCAGTCCGCGGCCAGACTCTGAACTGCGCATTTTCTGCGCTACAAGACGACGGCCTGTGACAAGACCGCACACCCACCTCTGAACGACCGCTTACACCCGTTACCCATGCAGCCAGCTCAGAAACGGCTGCCCTGCGGCACACGAAAATGTCCGCTTAATGCTGCTCGGTTCCCCGCCTGACATGGTTCACGGGTTTCCGTTGCGCAGGACCGGTTCCTCATCGCCGCTTACATGGGTCAGACGATACAAACGATCTCCTCGGGTGGGAATTCATCCCTGCTGTAGCGGATTGCAGGTTACAAGGCACCGCTGACTCCCCGACTAGTGCGGCCTTGTCACAGGCCGGCAGGCTTGCGACATAGCTTATAAATTATACACGATTTTTTCCCGTTTGACAACCGGAAAAATCAAGAAACCGCGGCTGCCCGCTGCTTTCTTCAAAAATTCTCCCCTGATTGTTTACGCTTTAATAAAAATTCGGTCAAATTTTTGTCATACCCATGGGGTATTCTATCCTTGCAAGCAGGAACCAAGCGTTTTTCATTCAATTCTCTTTTCTTTCTCCTTACAACCCAAGGCGCCGATGCAGTCCGGTCAACTGCGTCGGCGTTTTGGGTTGTTTGCGTTGTGGCGGCGGGCAAAGCAGCCCCGGGCGCTGTACAAGCCCCGCCCCATGTGTTATAATGGAAGACACACGCGCCCCACCGGCGCGGCCACATCCCCCATAGATAAGGAGGCACTGTTCATGGACTCTCCCAGATTGGAAACCACCCTCATCCAATACACCCCCACCCTCTGGGCCATCGACCAGGGCATGGTGCGGGCCTTTCTGATTCTCGGCGAAGAGAAGGCCCTGCTGTGGGACACCGGGGCGTCTGCCTGTGATCTGCCGGCGCTGATCCGCACCGTCACAGACCTGCCGCTGGTGGTAGTCAACAGTCACGGCGACGGCGATCACACCGCCAACAACGGCCTGTTCCCAGAAGTCTACCTGCACCCGGACGACGCGCCGCTGCTGCGCCGGTTCGGCCCGGCGCCGGACAACTCGATCCTGCCCGTAGAAGAGGGGCAGGTCTTCGCCCTGGGCGGCCGGGATTTGGAGGTCATTGCCATCCCCGGACACACGCCCGGCAGCATCTGTCTGCTGGACCGGGCCAACCGGATGCTGTTTTCCGGCGACACGGTGCAGCGGGACAGTGTCTTTCTCTTTGGCAGCCACCGGCAGCCGGAGCTGTTCCCGGCGGCGCTGGAAAAACTGAAAGGGATGTCCGCTGCCTTTGACACCGTCTGGCCCAGCCACGGGCCCTGCCCCGTGGAGCCGGAAACCATCGACGGGCTGCTGCGGTGCTACCGGGCAGCCGTGTCCGGCCAGCTGCAGGGGCAGCCGCCGGAGCGGCCCATGCCCGGGGACGATTCGCCGCAATTGTACCGGCTGGACGGCTGCTCGGTGCTGCTGTAGGCCGGCCGCAGGGGACATACCCAGCGTGCCCGGCACGCCGCCGTTCCGGCTCTCCGGCCCGGCAGCTGAGCGAGGGGTTCCGGGTCAGCGCGGCTGCCGGAGGACGGCGTATGACAGGGCCGCCGGCAACACAATTGAGATTCCCGCAAATTTTCAGAAACCTGGGGACGCACTGCGTGCGGCGCAATCCGCCTGCGGCCGGCGCCACCCGGCAGCGGTTCCCCGGAAAGATTGATGCATTCAGGAGGAAGAACACATATGGACATTCGTTTTGACGGAACGGTCTGCGTCGTCACCGGCGCAGGCTCCGGCATCGGCTTCACCTGCGCCAAAATGATGGCGGAGAGCGGCGCAAAGGTCGCCATGGTGGGCCGCAATCCGGAGAAGATTCAAAAGGCCGCCCAGATGCTTGCCCCCTTTGGGACGGTGCGTGCCTATGCGCTGGACGTGGCCAAGGTGGCGGACATCGACGGCGTCGTCGCCGCCATTCGCGCCGATTTGGGCGAGATTGATTCCATGATTCAGTGTGCCGGTATTATGGACGGCTGCCCCGCCGTGGAACTGACGGAGGAGCGCTGGGACAAGCTGATGAACGCCAACGCCAAGGGGCTGTTTTTCATGATGCAGCAGGTGGTCAAGCAGTCCATGCTGCCCCGGCACAAGGGAGCCATTGTCAACATTGCCTCCATGGCCGGCATTCGGGGGATGACCCCGCCCATGTGTTCGGCTCACTACTCCGCCTCCAAGGGCGCGGTGGTGGCGCTGAGTATGCAGGGCGCCGTGGAGTGGGCCGCTGACAACATCCGCGTCAACTGCATCGCCCCCGGCGGCGTCATGGCCGGCGGCGTCGGCGTCACCACACCCCGGGAAGGCGGACCGGAAGGCCCCGGCGGCCCGGGCGGCCCCGGAGGTCCTGGAGGTCCCGGCGGTCCCGGCGCCGGGCCTGGAGGCCCCACCACCGGCGTACCCTCGGGCCGGTTGTCCGACCCCGACGAAATCGCCGGTATGTGCCTGTATCTGTTATGCGGTCTGAGCGCCAATACCACGGGCCAGGTCATCGTCATTGACGGCGGTTCCACCGCCGTGGGGTACTGACAGCCCCAGGAAGCGCGCAGCCTCACATACGCCGCAGCCGCGGCGCGGAAAAATTCCGCGCCGCGGCTGTATCCGTTTAGGGGGATCACATTCCCTGGAAAATTCAGTTCTCGTCCGTCTCTTCACCGCAGCGCCCCGTCTCCCGGGCCAGCTTGAAGAATGTTTCCGCCGTCTCGTCCGTGAGCAGGGCGGCGTCGGCGCGCCAGGACCAGTTGTGGGTTCCCAGGGTGCCGGGGGTATTGAATCGGGCGCTGTCATCCAGCCCCAACAAATCCTGGAGCTGCGCCAGAACCCAGTTGGCGTCGGAGGCATAGAGCGTTCGGAGGATCTTCGCCGACTTCTCCCCGTCATCCTGGTCGGGCCAGGTGCTGCGGCACCAGCCCCGCAGGGTTTGACTGTCGTGGGTGGAGGCGTAATAGATCCGGTCCCGCGCCTCTTCCGGCTTTGCCGCGTCCATCTTTTCGCGCTCAAACTGATACACGTCCATCCCCGGGAAGCCCGTCAGCTTCAGCAGGTTGTAGACCCCGGCATCCAGATTGCCCAGATCCTCGGCGATAATCGGCAGGGGGCTGCCCAGTTCCGCCTCTGCGGCCTGGAACAGCGCCAGGCCCGGCCCCAGCCGCCAGCCGCCCCACTTGCCGGATTTGCCGGCAGGGATGGCATAGTATTCCGAAAAGCCCCGGAAATGATCCAGCCGGATAAAATCATAGGCATGGAGGGCATGGCGCAGGCGGCGAATCCACCAGCGGTAGTCCTGATCCGCCATGGCATCCCAGTTGTAGACCGGATTGCCCCAGTTCTGGCCGTCGGCATTGAAATAATCCGGCGGCACACCGGCAGTGCGGCAGGGATGCCCCGTGGCGTCCAGCTGGAACAGCTCCGGCGCGGCCCACACGTCCGCCGAATCGTCAGATACACCCAGCGGCACGTCGCCAATGAGCTGAACGCCGTTTTCGTTGGCGTAGGCTTTCAAGCCGGCCCACTGGCTCCAGAACCAGTACTGATCCCGGCGGGCCGTCTCCACAGCCTCGGCGTGGGCGGCGCGGAGCGCCTCCAGATCTGTGCGGTCCCGGGCCTCCTCGGGCCAGTCGTACCAGGGCGCGCCGTCATAGGCCGCCTTCAGGGCAGTGAACAGGGCATAGTCATCCAGCCACCAGGCATTTTCCTGGCAAAAAGCGTCGTAGCCGCTCCAATCCGGCGGCGTCTGCCGGTCGATGAGATCGGGATTGCCCGCAAAAGCGGCAGGGCTATAATAGGGGGAATCCCCCAGCCCGATGGGATTCACCGGCAGCACCTGCCACAAGCGCTGTCCCGCCTTTTTCAGGAAGTCCACAAAGGCCAGCCCATCGGTGAGCACAGCCCGGTCGCCCTTGGCCGGCACCGCCGTCACATGGCATACCACACCGGCGGCCCGCTGCCGGGGGGCTGCTTCCGGTTTTTTGCCGCAGAACAGCACCATCACGCCGCTCAGAGGGGGCAACTCCACGGTCAGCTGCCCATTCTCCTCCGGCTCCAGCCACCGGGAAGCCAGCAGATCCAGGGCGCAGGCGTCGCGCATCGGCACCGTCACCGTCTGGCGCTCGGTATCGCTGCGGTTGAGCAGCACCTGTATGGTTTCATGCGCATCCTGCCGCAGGCAGCCATAGACGTGATCTCCAAACGCCTGGGGCTGGTAGCTGCCGCCGGCAAGCACCGGGTGCTGCTGGCGCAGGGTGGTCAGCGTGCGGTAGTGGAACAGCAGATCCTGGTCTTCATGGCCCCATGGATAGGTCCCCCGGTTGAAGGGATCCCGATAGCCCTGCATGCCCACCTCGTCGCCGTAATAGATGCACGGGACGCCCGGCATGGTGAACTGAAGCAGGCTGAGCATTTTCAGCCGCCGCCGGCCCAGCGCATATTGCTCCGGCGACAGGCGGTACCGCTCCTGTTCCCGCTCCGACATTCCCGACTGATCGGGCGCGCCGCCCAGAAGGGTCAGCACCCGCTCCCGATCGTGGCTGCCAATGAGGTTCAGGTTGGCATAGAAATTCTCTTTGGGGTAGTTTTCCATTTGACTCATAAACCGGGCGCGGAGCTGATCCGGCGTCAAGCGGCCCAGCAAAAAGTTCACCGCCGACTCCCGGAACGGATAGTTCATGACAGATTGCAGCTCTTCTCCCTGGAAGTATTTGCGCTGCTCGCCATAGCTGATTTTATTGGAGGCGTCTTCCCACACCTCGCCCAGCAGAACGCCGGCCGGGTTTTCTTCCTGGATCGCCCGGCGAATGGACGCGATAAAGGCGTCGGGCAGCTCATCTGCCACGTCCAGCCGCCAGCCGCTGACGCCCTTTTTCATCCAGTGGCGAATTACGCTGTCTTCGCCGCCGCAAATAAACTGTTGGAACGACGGCACCAACTCGTTGACATTGGGCAGATCCGACACATCCCACCAGGACTCATAGTCGTCAGGCCAGTTCCGGAACCGGTACCAAGCATAGTACGGCGAGCTGCGGTCCTGGCACGCACCGCCGGAACCGTAATTGCCCAGGCGGTTGAAGTATTTGCTGTCTGCGCCAGTGTGGCTGAACACGCCGTCCAGGAGAATGTGAATGCCCAACTCCGCTGCCTCGTCCACCAACGCCTGAAAGCTCTCTTCGTCGCCCAGGCCCGGATCGACCCGCAGATAGTCCGCCGTATCGTACTTATGATTGCTGCTGCCCTCAAAGATGGGGTTCAGATACAGAATCGTCACCCCCAGGCTTTTGAGATACAGCAGCTTCTCCCGGATGCCCTCCAGCGTACCGCCGAAGTTGGTCCATCGGTCAATTCGCCCTGTTTCATCGCGGACATAGTGGGGCGTGTCGCTCCAGTCCATCTGGAGCAGATGCTTTGGGCCGCGCCAGCCGTCGGGACGGATGGCGTCCGCCTGCCGCTGCAGCCAGTCCTCTCCCCGGAAAAACCGGTCGGGGAAGATTTGATAGGCAATGCCGTTTTTATACCAGTCCGGCACATGATCGGGCTTGTAGACAGTGATCTGGTAGGTCTTGGGGTTGCTTTCGTACATCTGGCCCTCGCCGCCCAGGCCTGCCAGATTGTTTCCATAAAAGCTGCGGGTATCATAGTTCTCCAGGATAAAGCTGTACCACAGCAGGCACCCCTCGGCCGGCATGGTGATGACCGCGGAAAATTGGGCGCGCTGGCCCCAGTGGTCGCAGTCCATGGGGACCAGCATGGCGCCCCGGTCGCTGTGCCAAAGCCGAAGGAAACATTTCAGCCCCGAAACCGGCTCCACCACGTCCAGCCGCAGGCGGACCTGGCTGCCCACCGGTGCTGCGCCGAAGGGGCTGCGGTATTCCTGGTTATAAGAGTTGTGATAAGCGTACATGAAACAGGGCTCCTTGCAATGATTTCGTGTGAACAACGGGGATTTTGCGCTGCATACGCGCATCTGGTTACCGGCTGCAGTCTGAAACGGGAAGAATGCTCCCCGCTTTTCTCCCTGCGTATCGAACGGCCCTGCAGCCGATGGGCTTCGGGGGTATTTAAGGCGCGCCGGGAACGTCTTTCTCCAATTCCGCAGGGGACGTCCCCGAAGCCTCCGGATTGGGGGCATGTTCCGCGGCAGGCGCCGCGGGGGCATCCGCCACAGCGGAGGCTTCCGCCGGCTCAGCGGCCGCACGCTCAGCCAGCAGGCCCCGGTACAGATCCATATATTTCTCCGCCGACGCTTTCCAGGAGAAGTCAGCGGCAAAGGCGTTGCGCACCAGCTGGTTCCAGGCGGGGCGGTCCTCGCGGTAGACCTTTACGGCCCGCTGGATGGTGAACAGCAGCTCGTGGGCGTTATAGTTGGCAAAGCTGAAGCCATTGCCCTCACCGGTGTATTGGTTGTAGGGAATGACGCTGTCCTTCAGGCCGCCGGTCTCCCGGACCACCGGCAGCGTCCCGTAGCGCATGGCGATCATCTGACTCAGGCCGCAGGGTTCAAAGAGACTGGGCACCAGCACCATGTCGCAGGCGGCATAGATCTTGTGGCTCAGGGCATCGGAGAAGCAGATATTGGCCGAAACCTTTTCCGGGAACCGGGCCGCAAAGAAGCGGAAGGTGTCTTCATACTCCTTCTGCCCGACTCCCAGCACCACCAGCTGAATGTCATCCTGGAGCAGCTCCTGGAGGATATAGTTGACCAGATCCAGCCCCTTCTGGTCGGTCAGGCGGCTGATGATTCCGATCATGGGAATTTCGGCGTCCACCGTCAGGCCCAGCTCCGCCTGGAGCCGCGTTTTGTTCTCGGTCTTCCCCTCCAGATGCGCCTTGTCGAAATGGACATCCAGATTGGGATCCGTGGCCGGGTCGTACTGCGCCGGGTCAATCCCGTTGAGAATGCCGGTGAGGATGCTGCGCCGGCGGTTGTACACGTCATTGAGGCCCTCGCCGTAGAAATCGGTACAGATCTCCTGGGCATAGGTGGGGCTGACCGTGGTCAATCGGTCGGCATAGTTCAGGGCTCCGCGCATGAAGTTGACAGCGTCGCCCTGCATCAGCTGATTCCGGGCCGCCTCGCTCCAGTGCAGGCCCAGCACATCCCCCAGCATGGATCCGTCGTACATGCCCTGGAATTTCAGATTGTGCACCGTGAACACGGTGCGAATCCGGCTGTACTTTTCCATGCCAAAGTAGGCTTCCCGCAGATAAACCGTGCTCAGCGCCGTATGCCAGTCGTTGCAGTGCAGAATATCCGGGGCAAAATCCAGGTACTGAATGCAGTCGCAGACCGCCTTGGAGAAAAAGGCAATGCGCTCACCGTCGTCGAAGAAACCATAGGGATAGCTGCGTCCAAAATAATATTCATTGTCCACAAAATAGAAGGTCACACCGTTGTACTCCAGGCTTTCAATGCCGCAGTACTGGTGCCGCCAGCCCAGATACATATAAAAATCCGTCACATGGGTCATGGCCTTGCGGTATTCCTCGGCAATGGTGGCGAACTTGGGCAGAATCACCCGCACCTCCGCGCCGGCAGCCTGCAAAGCGGCGGGCAGAGTGCCGCCCACATCGCCCAGGCCGCCGGTCTTGACAAAGGGCGCGGCTTCAAAAGTGGCAAACAATATGGAGGGTTTGCTGGTAGCCATTTATATACTCCTCTCTGTTCCAACAGCGGCGCAGGGCCGGCGGCGGAACGCCGCCTGCCCCCTGCGGCCGTCGCACCTTGCTGCGTGCTGTTCCGCTTTCTTTCTTTTTTGTGACGACC
>CBCPMX010000120.1:0-6292 GCA_965120355.1 uncultured Oscillospiraceae bacterium | reverse complement strand
TTTGATGCGTTCCTTGACTCAGTCTTTGCTGCCTGACTGCCGTCCCATCTACTCGGAAGTGTTCAACTTGTTATTGCAATTTGCGACTCCATTTGTTTGCCAGCGTCCGGTACAAATGGAGTGCATTTATGCATTGGGAGTGCTGGGATTCAGATATTGCACTTTCTGCTGATAATGCTTGCCGTATAGCTGCCGGTAGAGCTGTTCGCAGCCGGCATAGAGCAGGGTAGGCGAGGAGGATAAGATCTCCATGTCGATCCCAAACAAACGGATGCGGTGCCCAGTGTCGTACAGGCCGTTGCGCAGGTAGAAGGATTTGCGGGATTGCCGTTGGGCGAGGTTGTCACAGGGAACCTCCACAGATTCGATTTCCAGGAAAAAATCCCGTCCATCATAGCGCGCCAGCAAGGCGCGCAGGGCTGTGGTGCCGAGGCCGCCGCCGCGACAGTGTTCCTCCATCGCGAAATAGTCCAGCAGGACCAGAGCGTTGGAGACGGCGGTGATGGCAATGCCGGCTGGCTGACCGTTTTGTTCAATGATCAGTAACTCCATAAAGCCGCTGGAGACATTTTTCTGGATCACAGCCAAGGGCTTTCGTTCTGCGCGGGGAAAGGATGATTCATAAACTTTGCGCACAAATGGCAGGTGTGCCGGTGTGGCAGGGAGCAGCTGCATAGGGGAATCCCTCCTGGTAAAGATCTAAGGTTGCAGATTCCGGAGCGTTCCGGGATCTGCAGTGGCAAATAGGATAGAAATGTGGTATAATGACACAACCCTATGTCAGGATGTGAAAGTATGCGGTATCGGTGTTTGGTGCTCGACCACGATGATACGGTGGTAAACAGCACGGCCCAAATTCATTATCCTTCGTTTATGAAAGTGCTGTCCAAGCTGCGGCCGGAAGTTTGCTGGACGTTGGAGGAATATCTGCGGTATAATTTTGACCCGGGGTTTCTGCCTATGGTTCGGGAACTTCTGCATTTTACGGACGAAGAACTGGCGTATGAGGCGGAGACTTGGGCTGCGGATGTGGCCGCTGAAGTGCCGGCAGTCTTTCCCGGTATGCGGGAGGTGATCCGGCAGTTCCGGGAAAACGGAGGAAAAATCTGTGTGGTATCGCACTCCTACAGTGAGACCATCCGCCGGGATTATCGGGAAAACGGCTTGCCAGAGCCGGACAGAATCTTTGGATGGGAACTGCCAAAGGAGCAGGTGAAGCCGTCCGCATACCCGCTGCGGGCAATCATGGAGAACTATGGATTTTGCCCTGCGGAGCTGGTGGTGGTAGACGATCTGCGGCCGGGACTGGAGATGGCCCGCAGCTGCGGCGTGGAGTTCCTGGCAGCCGGATGGGCCTATGAAGTGCCGGAGATTGCCCAGGCCTTTGCCAAGTCAGGCGTGCCGTATCTGCGGACAGTGCAAGCGCTGGCAGACCGGCTGTTCTGAGCGCCTTGCGCGGTATTCAGTGTGCTTGCGCGGGTTTTTGTGCTTCCGGAATGTGAACGTCGACACCGTTGACTTCCACACCCTCTTCCGCGCGGATCAGAATGTACTTGGCGCCTCCCAGAATGCGGGTTTCCACCAGATCAGTTCGTTCTGGATTGACGCGAATGGTGACATCCGGTGTTTTAACTTCAAATTGCCTGGTGTCCACCAGGTTGCTGGGACTGAGGCTGGCATCCTGGCCAAATTCGGCGTTGAACTGCTGTTCAAAGGCCGTGATATGCGCGGCGTTCACGCCGCAGCTCTCCAGCATACCCTTGACCACATGTTTGGAGATGACCAGAGGCTCGTCCACTTTGTTGGCTTTGTGGTCTGCAATTATTTCACACATTTGGTCATGAACGGACTGCATGACATCGAGACTGCAAGATTCTTCCAATGTGTCGTGAAGAATGGCTTGAAATGCCTCTTTCTGGACAGCGGCGGGCATGGGGGCCTGGGCGTGGAAGACTGCGTCGATGAAGGTTTCGTGGCTGTCGGAGGTGCTTTTGGTATAGCACAGGGCATTATAAAGATTGGTGCTCCGGTCATCAAAGGCGGGGAACAGAAAGCCAAGCACCGGGGCGGAGACAATCCAGTCTGTTTTCAGATGGTGGAAAGTCTGCTCTGCGGAGTAATAGCTTAACCCCGGTTTGGTGGATTTCACCGGACAGATGCTGCAGAGAATGTAAGAAAAAACCTGGGACGAGGCATCGTCAAACCGTTCGCCGTCCTTGCCGCGGTAAGGAACATCGTAGGTATCATGTGCCAGAAACAGCAGATAATTGCCCTCCATGGTAATAGAGGCGATGGCCTTTTCATAAAATGTGTGGACAGCTTCATCATCGGATAGGGAGGTATCCCGCAGGCGCATCAGCAGTTTGTGGGCGTCTCCATCGGCCACTTCCTGGGTGGGGAAGGAGATGTCCAGCAGGTTTTTGCCAATGCCGCCGGACAGGGTTTTTTTCAAAATGTTGAGGAACAGCTCAGCTTCTTCTTCCTCCATAAGCCCCAGGGACTGGTCAAATTCCGAGATAATTTCCCGTTGGTCATTGACGTAGCAGCCACGGATATGGGTGATGTTGCTTTTCGCCGGCTGGAACCGCCGGCGAAGTTCTGAAACTTCTTTCTGGTTCATAGGGACCTCTTTTTCAAATTTATCAGAAATGGTTGCCGGTTTCTGTAGAAACCCGCAGTTGTCTGCTCTGTATTATACCGTAGAATGCCGCGGGAAACAAGCCGGAGTTTGCATTCTGGTGCGAGTGGAATTCGTTCTGCCGGCAGGAACCAATAGTCCCCCAACAGTGCTGCTGCGGACTGCGTAAATTAAGCAGAAAAAGAAATATAAAAATCGTAAAAATGTGCTTGACTTTTTTCAAAATCAAGAGTATGATAACAGAGCCGTCTGAGAGACGGCAAGAAAAATTCAAAATGCTGCTATAGCTCAGTCGGTAGAGCGCGTCCTTGGTAAGGACGAGGTCGCCAGTTCGAATCTGGCTAGCAGCTCCAGGACGGAAAATCGCAGTGATTTGATTACTTTTTGAGTAATTCAGTCACTGTGATTTTTTTCTTTGCTGGCGGTTGCGCGACTCGAAGAAACCCAAAGGCAAATACATCTCTGCCTATGCGTGCGGCCCGGCCACGGCGGCGGAAGAATTTCTGCTTGCCAAAGCCGGCTATCAGGCCGCAGCAGGCTGTCGAAAAACGACGATTGTTTTACAGTTTTCGGATGCGAAGCCCGGGCAGGCAGTCGGTTTTCGCTCTGTGAAAAGCCGGTCCGCAGTAGCGCCGTCAAATTCGCGAATCCTTGCTACGCAAGGGTTTGCGAATGATACCGGGCGAATGTTTCGCACGGGCGGATCAAAATACAGCGGTCAGCGCCGTAGGGTTTTTTTGACAAACTGATGCAGGCTCGGACGCTCGTCCGGGCCTGCATTTTCTGTGATCGGCAAGGCGTCAGTGTCAATCGCGTGGGCGCGGTTTACAGGCTGCGTCACAAAGCTGCGAAAAAATATTTACAAGGTACCTTGACAAAGTGTGCGGCGTACGTTAAAATGGCAAGGTACCTAAATGATATGCGGAACAACTTGCGTTCCATCGTGTTCTTTAAAACAAAGGGGGCTTTACCATGTCGGAACAAGCGAACAATGGGCAGGGACTACAGGGCTTACAGGCGCTGGATGTGCATACAAGCACGGACGACCAGCTGGTTCGGCTGCTGCGGGATCTGGGACATACTTTGCGGTTCCTGTTCGAGGGGAAGGGAAGTCAGAGACGCATCCTCATTATTCTTCATAGAACCGGCGGCCTGACCCAGCGGGAGCTGACGGAATATATTGGCGTCAAACCGGGCTCTGCCAGTGAGGTTCTTGGGAAGCTGGAGGATGCAGGACTGATTCAACGCACGCCCAGCGAAACAGACCGCCGGACCATGGACATCCGGTTGACGCCGGCCGGATGGAAGGCGTCGGAACAGGCATTGCAGCAGCGTCAGGCACGGCATCAGGAGATGTTTTCCTGCCTGTCAGAGGAGGAAAAGGCAGCGCTGTTGGGGATGTTGAAAAAACTGGGGGACGATTGGCACGTCCGTTACCATACAGATGGGCGCGGCCATGGACACCCTTGCCGGCATGATTCCGGAGAGCAGCCGGATGCCCGGGAAATCTCGGGCAGCGAGGCCGAAAACATGGATAAACCAGGACGGGCATGACAGGGAGAGGGGCATATGTGGAAATACATTAAAAAATACTTGCCATATGCCGTGCTGGCTGCAGTGTTTATGGTCGGAGAAGTGTTGATGGATTTGCTTCAGCCGGGAATCATGAGCAAAATTGTGGACGACGGTGTGTTGGGGATCAATAACAACGGCATTGGGAATCTTCGTTACATCTGGGAACAGGGCCTGATTATGATTTGTCTGGTGCTGTTCGGTGCTTTATGTGGATCCTTGAACAACGTGTTTGTCCATATGTCCAGCCAGAATATCGGCAACGAAATGCGTAAGGATTGCTTTCGCAACATTATGAGATTTTCGTTCTCGCAAATGGACGCGTTTGGCACAGGTCCTCTGGTGACCCGCGTGACCAACGACATTACACAGGTGCAGAATTATGTTTCCGTGTTTGTCCGCGGCTTGATACGAACGAGCATGCTGACATTTGGCAGTATGTTTTTTATGTTCCAGCTGAATCACACATTTGGCATCGTTGTTCTGTGTGCGTTTCCGTTTATTGTGGGGATTTTGGCCCTTTGCCTGGCGAAGGCCGGCCCGCTGTTTACCAAGCTGCAGGAGCAGCTGGATCTGATCAATGCGATTATGCAGGAGGATGTCTCTGGAATTCGGATTATCAAAGCTTGTGTGCGGGAGATTTATGAAAAGCTGCGTTTCGGAAAGGCCAACGACGATCTCGTAAAGACACAGCTGCGCGTGCTGATCATTTTTGCATTTATGAATCCGACTGTGAATGCGCTGATGTATGTCGTTGTGGTGGTAATCTTAATTGTGGGCGCCGGACAGGTCACTGCTGGCCTGGCGTCACCAGGTACCATTATGGCGGCAATCACCTATACAACACAGCTTCTCAATGGTGTTTTGATGCTGGTCATGTTGTTTCAGAATATTTCCCGTGGACTGGTTTCCTGGAGACGCATCAAGGAAATTCTAAACACGCGGCCGGAAATGAAGGATGGCAGCTTCGACGGAAATACGCAGCAGCACGGCCAAATCGAATTTCGCGATGTTTCTTTTGCCTACCCCGGAAGCAGCCAAATCGTGCTGAGCCACATCAATTTGACAATCCAGCCCGGTGAAACAGTGGCGATTATGGGTGCTACAGGCTGCGGGAAGACGTCGTTGGTTGGCCTGATTCCACGTTTCTACGATGTGACAGAAGGTGCTATTTTGGTTGACGGTGTGGATGTACGAGAATATGATCAGAAGGTACTGCGGGAAAAGGTCTCGATTGCATTGCAAAAGAGTGAATTGTTTAGTATTCCGATCCAGAATAACATTTCTTGGGGCGATCCGGAAGCGGACGAAGAGGCGATTCAGTCCGCTGCATGTATTGCACAGGCGGATAGCTTTATCCAGGCGACACCGGATGGCTATCAGACGATGGTGGCAGAGCGCGGTACCAGTTTGTCAGGCGGACAGAAGCAGCGCATCTCTATTTCCAGAGCAGTTTTAAAACCGGCAGAAATCCTGATCTTTGACGATTCCACCAGTGCACTGGATCTCAAGACAGAGGCAAACCTATATGCGGCGCTGAACGAATCCCGTCCAAACGCGACAAAAATCATTGTTGCACAAAGGATTGCTTCTGTTCGTGGAGCCGACCGCATTGTAGTTCTGAATCATGGGACTGTCGATACTTGCGGTACCCATGAGGAATTGATGCAGTCCTGTAAAATCTATCAGGATATTTACAATTCCCAGATCGGAAACGAAGGTGATGACGATGCATGAGCAGAAAAAGGAACAACGGGTGATTGGAAATATTCCGGGAACCAATCGCCGGGAAACACGCTTTGCGGAAGTGGAACATGCAGAAAATGCGGGAAAGACGCTAAAACGTATTTGGGAATACTTTGCCCATGAGAAACTGCTGGTGATCGGCATGCTTCTCGTCGTGATTTTTGGGACATTGTGCGGTATTTATGCGCCGAGTCTGCAAAGCGATGCGATTGATATTATTGCGAAGGAGTCCAGCGGCAGTTTAGTACGTACACTGGTTTTGATGTTGTTCATTTATCTGCTGTACAGTGCCAGCCAGCTGGTGCAGGGATTTTTGAGCGCCAGTCTGAGCCAGCG
>CBCPMX010000119.1:0-11842 GCA_965120355.1 uncultured Oscillospiraceae bacterium | reverse complement strand
CGTGTCGTTCCTGTTCTCTCGCCATTTTTTGCCCTCCTCTACTTCGAGAACTATTATATCATACTTTTATTGACGACACCACCTAGCACTTTTTGTATCGGTTCGCAAAGCTTTAAAATACAGTATGCACCAGTTTGCAGTCATCCTATACAGAAACATGCGCCGGTTCGCGTACAATGCTGCGGCTCTTTTCATTCATAATCAACATTTGCAGCCGGTTCTCCACGTTGGCAAAACTGGTGTCCGGCTCCAGATCCAGCGGAAGAATCTGAATGGCAGGGAAATCCTCCTTGACGCGCTTCATAATGCCGCGGCCGCAGATGTGATTGGGCAGGCAGCCGAAGGGCTGCAGAATCACAAAGGCCCGAACGCCCCTCTGGGCGTATTCCCGAATTTCCGCGGGAATCAACCAGCCCTCTCCGGAGATGAACGTCCGGTCCATGACCGGGTCGTTCTCTCCCGCCAACTCCGGCAGGGGCGTACATGGCTCATACAGCGGATGCTTTGCCGCAATCTTTTCCACTGTGTGGAGTACGAAGGAGAACAATTGCTCGCCGCCATTGGTCATCAATGTCTCCCCCACAGGGTAGCGCACCTGGTAGTTCTTCATTTCCGACAATCGAGCCAGATAGTCTTTCCGAAACACATTGGTCATGCGGGGCAGAATGACCTCCATACCGTTGCGCTCCAGATACGCCTCAATCTGAAAGTTGGAGCCGGGATGAAAGGTCACCAGGTATTCTCCCGTCACAAAAACCCGCGGGCGCGGCTCGCTGCGGTCATAGTCGATCTCACAGAAGCGGTCGATGGCACGCCGGAAAGCCGTCAGGGCCGCGCGGACACTGTGCTCCAGACCAGCGGCAATGGCGTCAATGGCCTCGTCAAATGCCTGGTCTGTCTCCCCTTTGTGTCTTTCGTAGGGACGAATCTAACGGCGCAGCTCTTCCAGCAAATCCATCATGTTCAGCCCCCACAGAGAGCGGATATCAAATGTCAAACCCATCTTGACGCCGGGGTGCATATCCTTCGTATCCGCCGGATCGGTCGAGACAATTGGGACGTCTTGAAATCCAGCCGCATCCATGGCCCGCCGCAGGAGCGCCGAATAGTGGGACAGGCGGCAGTCTCCCTGATATTTCGCCATGCCGATGGCCACCTGATCGATGGGGTATTTCCCGCTCTGCAGGGCGGCAATGGCCTCGCCGATACACATCTGCGCAGGGAAACAGGTGTCGTTGTGGACGTATTTCTTGCCCAGCCGAATCTCGTGGATACTGCCCATGGGCAGCGGCTCCGTCCGCAGTCCCTCTTTACGCAGCACGGCGCTCATAATCTTGCAAAAGGCCGCCGACACATTGGGGATCAACACCGTCCGCAGCTTCCGATCCTCCTTTTCAAACTTCACCGGATAGGCATCCTGCAGCGGGACTGCCGCCCGGGTTTGTTCCTTTGCCCGCCGAGCGGAAACCGTCTCCAAAAAAGATTTGACCCGGATGTGCAGAGAATTGACCGCATCGCCCTCATCCAGCTTCAATATCAGGGGCGTCTTATGGGCCGTCTCCTGCATAATGCGGGTGATCTCATCGGACAAAATCGCATCGTGACCACAACCGAAGCTGACAATTTGTACATATTCCAGTTCCGGCGTCTGGGCCGCCAGCATGGCCCCGGACAGCATTCTGGCATGGAAGTTGTTGGTGATCTCCGCCCGGGTGTAGCGCAGGTTCGCCTCGTGAAGTTCCGGGAGGGCATCCACTGTCAAAACCGGAATGCCCTCCCGGGTAAAGACCCGGGACAGGTCATGGCTGACCAACGGATCAGTGTGGTAGGGCCGCCCTGCCAGCACCACCGCATAGCCGCCGGTCTTACGGACCGTGTCTATGATTTCCTGTCCCGCATCCGTCAGTGCGCGGCGGAAAGACAGCAGCGCCTCCTCGCCCTGGGCAAAGGCAGCGGCCACCTCTTTCGCAGAAAGGCCGAAGGTCTGCTCCATAAATGTGGTGATCTGCCGCAGCCGGTCCTCGGGCCGGTGCCAGTGGAACATGGGCGTGTCAAAAACCACCTGCCAGCGGCGCTCTGGATTTTCAGAATTCCGAATGATGAGCGGATAGCCCTTTACCACAGCGCAGACGTAGTTGCTGGCCCGCTTGTCATTCTCCGTCGGCATCTCCATAATCATGGGCATGAAGATCCGGTCCACGCCCTGGTCTACCAGATCCCGCACATGCCCGTGCGCCAATTTGGCCGGGAAACAGACGGTGTCAGAAGGCACATAAGAAATTCCCCGTTCGTACATGGCCTTCGTGCTGCGGTGGGACAGCTTCGTTTGGAATCCCAGCGCGTGGAAAAAGGTAGTCCAGAAGGGCATGCTGTCCCAAAACTCCAATGTCCGCGGCAGTCCAATGGTGACACCCTTTTCGCCGCTGACCAGCGTAAACGGATAGTCCTGAAACAACATGGCCTCCCGGCGCAGGAACAGGTCTGGAGCCGTCACGGTCTTCGGCATCACGCCAGCCTCCGTTTCCACCGCCTCGCCGCGGGGGCAGCGGTTGCCGGTGACATAGCTGGCGCCGCTGGAAAACCGGATGATGGTACGGCTGCAATGGTTGGCACAGTGCGGACAGCGCATATTATCCTTCTGTTCATAGTGGAAATCCCGCAGCGCTTCGAAGCCGATGAACTGCGAGCGGTCTGTCTCACCGTAACCGCTGCGCTCA
Organism: uncultured Oscillospiraceae bacterium; assembly: GCA_965120355.1. GTDB lineage: Bacteria > Bacillota > Clostridia > Oscillospirales > Oscillospiraceae > CBCPMX01. Next base: position 9,125 of record CBCPMX010000119.1, on the reverse strand, counting down.
ATCTGCCGCTTAGTCAGCAGCGCAGCGCCAATACAGCCCATTTCACCCGGATACGGGGCGCGGGTAACCTCCCTGCCCAGATACTGCTCCAAAGCACGCAGAACCGCGTCATTCTGAAACGTACCGCCTTGTGCCACGATTTTGTCGCCCAGCGCATCGGCGCTGGAAATGCGAATAACCTTGGTGAATACATTTTCAATAATAGAACGGCACAATCCCGCCATAATATCATCCGGCTGCCGGCCATTTTTCTGCTCCGTAATGATGGTGCTGTTCATGAACACGGTACAGCGGCTGCCCAAATCCGCAGGATGGTCCGAGCGGAACGCCGCATCTGCAATTTCCTCCACCGGAATCCCCAAAGAGTTCGCAAAGTTCTCCAAAAAGGAGCCGCAGCCGGAAGAACAGGCTTCATTGAGCGTAATATTGGTGACAATATCCCGATCCACCCAAATGGCCTTCATGTCTTGTCCGCCAATGTCCAAAATAAAGCTGACGCCCGGAACGTACTTTTGGGCCGCCGCCGCATGGGCCACAGTCTCCACAGTGTGATAGTCCGCGCCGAAGCCCTTTGCCGTCATCAGTTCGCCATAGCCTGTCGTGCCAAGGCCCAGGATCTCCAATTGAACGCCCATGGCCCTGTATTTGTCATACAAACGCAGCAGTCCCTGCTGCAGCACATGGAGGGGATCGCCATGGTTACTGGCGTAGAATCGATCCACCACCCGCTCCTGCTCATCGAGAAAGACCAGCTTGGAAGTGGTGCTGCCGGAGTCGATCCCCAAATAGACCCGCAGGATGTCCCCCGGCTGCAGGGCCGGCTGGATCAGCTCTGCCGCCGCGTGATGCTGCCGCCAGGCAGCCTGCTCCTCTTTCGAAGTGAAATACAGCCGTGCTGGGGATACCGCCGTCTCCTGCGCCGCGCCGGAATAGCCTTCCAGGGCCTCCAATGCCGTTTCCAGGCAAATCTGCGCCTGTTCCGTGTCATCCGGAAACAGCTCGTCTACAGCCAGAGCCGCGCCGCGGGCCACCAGCGTTTCCGGATGTTCCGGACGGATGATATCCTCCTCTCTCAGTTCCAGCCGTTGGGCAAACACCCGGATCAACGTCGGATCAAACGTCAGAGGGCCGCCCTCAAAGAGGATGGGGGCCTTCAGCTCCAAGCCCTGCGCCAGGCCGCCGATGGTCTGCTTGACAATGGCATGGAACGCCGATAAGGCAATGTCCTCCCGCCGGCCGCCGGAATTGAGCACCAATTGAATATCCGTCTTGGCGAACACACCACACCGGCCCGAAATATCATGAACCACGGTTCCGCTGGCCGCCAGCCCCTCGAAGTCCTCCGCAGGGACCTTCAGCAGCGAAGCCACTTCGTCAATAAAAGCGCCGGTGCCGCCTGCGCAGCTGCCGTTCATGCGCATGTCCGAGGCAATGAGCCGTCCCTCTGCCTGGTCATAGTAAAAGAAAATGATCTTGGCGTCCTGGCCGCCCAGCTCGATGGCCGTCCTGGCCTGGGGATACAGCGCCCGCACGGCCGCGGCATTGGCTACGACCTCCTGGATGTAGTGGACGCCCATGGCTTCGGCGATGGGCTTTCCACCGGAGCCGCACACCGCAGCCCGGAAGCTCTGCCCCGGAAATGCCGCCGCCACCTCCCGCAGCAGCGTGCGGACAGTCTTCGCCTGTTCTGCATGATGCCGTTGGTAACGGGAAAACAGCACAGTTTTGGTTTGTGCGTCCAACACCACGGCTTTGGCCGTAGTGGACCCCACATCAATGCCCAGACGCAGGGCCTTCATCTTATTCTGCATATTTTCTGCCTCTTTATTATTTTTGGTATTATTTCAGAAAAAAGCAGCATCCGTGCACATCCGGCAGCGCCGGATGTAACACAAATGCCGCAAAACGGTTAATCTCAAATGACTTTCTCTGGCTGCCGTTCATAAAACGTTTATCAGTAATAATACCACAGGCAGGCGGCTTTGTCAACCTCCGCCGTGCCTAAGAAATGAAGAAATTGTAAAATTATCAGTTTTATTGTAAACTTTTATTGTGGCAATTGACAATCCATCTGTTCCCGCATAAAATAAAGGCTACAAGGGACGATTCTTCCCCACAGCCAATTCGCTGCTGAACATTCCTTTATTTTTCTTTCGGCATTTTTTTCAGTGCCTCCAAAATCGCTTCGCGCACCGGTTCCCGGGACTCACGCTCTAAGTAGTAGCGCAGATGGGTGTCTACACTGCGGTCACGCGCTTCCCCAATGGCATGAATGACAGCGATGCGAATCTCTTCGTCGGGATCGTCCATCATGGCCACCAGCTCGTTCAGAAAGGCGTGGCTGCTCAACTGCTCCATGCCCGCAATGGCAGCCAGGCGGACTTCCTTGTCCGAGTCTTTGGCCAGTTTGACCAGTTCGGACGCTTTCTTCTTTTCAATGCATTTTTGTACCTTTGCCAGCTTGCTCATAGTCATCGTCCTTTCTGAATGTTTCGAGTTTGGCAAGACAGAAACAAATAGTAGCACTTTGTTTTTAGTAAATAAAATGCTACTATCAATATAACGCATATTTGCCAACTTGTCAATGATGAGATTCCAAAAGGAGCTTATATTTATGAATATTCCAGAAGTGCAGCAGCTTCTGCTGCTGGTCCTCCCCCAATGGAACTTTCACATCGCCCGCCCTTTTAAACAAATCCTGGATGACGGTGTCAGCCTGGAGATGTACTACAGTCTGCAATTTTTACGCAGTGTCGGCGGCGCTGTTACCATGACGGAATTCTCCTGCCTCACCCAAATGCCCAAACAGCAGGCCACCAAAATGGTCAACCGTCTGGTGGAACACGCCTTTGTGGAACGCCTGTACGATCCCAACGACCGCAGAACCATCCGGATTCGGTTGACACGGGCGGGCGTTGACTATGTGGATCACTTTTTATCCGAAAATGCCGGCTGTTTCCGCAACCTGCTCTCACAGATGACGGAAGAAGACCTGGAGGAGTTCAGCAGGGCCATCGAAATTCTCTCCCGCATTTTACCCATGCTGCAGCCGGAGCCATTGAAACCGCCGTCCTCTCAACTCTCATCGGAACAGTCTTGACTGGGCGCACGGATTGGCCGTCTACAGGCAGATTATTGTATTCCATAATTTCACGGGCGCTCCGGCTCAGTCAAATCTTCACAAAACCTTGACATCTTCCAGCCCCGGACGTAGAATAGAAAGCAAGATTCCATATGCAACAATACGGGGGGAAGCTATGAAAAAAGAAGAAAAACCCATGGAGCGCAGGATCCTGACGATCCCCAATCTGCTGTCCCTGTTCCGTCTGATTTTGATTCCGGTCATCATCTGGCTGTACTGGGGTGAAAGCCGGTATGGGTTGGCGGCCGCTGCCCTGGTGCTGTCCGGCGCAACAGATGTGATTGATGGCTTTGTGGCCCGTCATTTCCACATGGTCAGCAATTTGGGCAAAATCCTGGATCCTGTAGCCGATAAGCTGACGCAGTTTTCAGTTTTGTTGTGTCTGTTCGCCCGGTTCCCGATGATGCTGGTACCGGCCATTTTGTTGGCCATTAAAGAAACCATAGACGGTGTGGTTGGCATAATCGTCATCCGCCGGACAGGGAGCGTCTACAGCGCCGTCTGGCATGGCAAACTGGCTACTTGCTTACTTTATCTGATGATGTTCATCCATATTGTGTGGTATACAATTCCCGCGGCGGTTTCCAACCTTTTAATCGGGATCTGTGTCGCCGTCATGCTGCTCTCTCTGGTGCTTTACTGCATCCGGAACATCCAGATTCTTCGCGGCAGCGGCTCCGATCACGCAGAAAATTCCACAACTTGACCGGCGCCAATCCGGTTTTCCTTTCCACAGGACGCACCATAAAGGGGGTGCTGCAAAGCAATTTGCAGCACCCCCTTTTGTTATCCCATCTCGTCTGCGTACAGTCCGGAAGACAGGTACCGCTCGCCGCTGTCCGGTAAGAGCACCACAATCCGTTTACCGGCGTTTTCAGGCCGCAGTGCCAGTTCCCGGGCCGCCCAAAGCACTGCACCGGAACTGACGCCCACCAAAAGTCCCTCCGTTTTTGCTGTCTGGCGGCAAAGGGTATAGGCGTCCTCATCTGTCACGGCGATAATCTCATCAATGAGACTTTGATCCAGCAATGCCGGAATGAAATTGGCGCCAATTCCCTGAATCTTATGGGGGCCAGTTCGCCCCTGGGACAGCAGCGGCGACCCGGCGGGCTCCACAGCGACAATCCGGCAGTTCGGGTTTTCCCGCTTCAGCACCCGTCCATTGCCGGTCAGCGTACCGCCGGTACCCACGGCAGACACAAAGATATCCACCTGACCGTCCAGGTCCCGTAGAATTTCCCGGGCTGTCGTCTCTTCATGGGCCTGCGCATTGGCTGGATTGCTGAATTGATCCGGAATGTAGGAATCCGGGTTTTCCGCATGCAGCGCCTGCGCTTTCTCCACTGCACCGTTCATCCCCTCCTCCGCAGGTGTCAGAACAATCTGTGCGCCCAAAGCCGCCAACAGGCTCCGGCGCTCCAAACTCATATTCTCCGGCATCGTCAGCACCAGGCGATAACCCCGGGCGGCACAGATATAGGCAAGCCCAATTCCAGTATTGCCGGAGGTCGGCTCAATAATCACCGTATTTGCCGAAATATCGCCCCGTTCTTCTGCCGTTTTGAGCATATAGAGCGCTGCGCGGTCCTTTGCAGAACCCAACGGGTTAAAGTACTCCAATTTTGCATAGATGGGCGCGGAAGTTCCCCACAGCGCCTCGCTGCGCTTCAGCTCCAACATGGGGGTGTTGCCGATCAGCTCCGGCAGACTTTGATAGATATGCATTGCATCTTCTCCAATCCATTTAAAATCTGTATCGCTTTCACCATACTGCACCGGCGTAAGTTTGTCAATAGATGGGCAGCACGGATTTCTTCCTACAGGGGAACCCATCACATGCCAGAAAAGCAGGAATGCATTTTTGCTCGCGTGACATTTCTAAAAAAATGTGGTACACTGTTCCTGTAAAAACACGACATTGATTGGCGGTCGCCCTGCGCGAAAACCGGAATCTGCGCCAATCTGTTCTGTGGTTCTGCCATTTCGCCGCAAAGGAGGGATTCCCATGCGTTCCTGTCTGCCTGCTGATCAAGAGATTGTCGATGGCGTACTGGAGCAGTTCCGGCTGTTCTGTTCCGTGGCCCACGGCTCCGGCAACGAAACGGCCATCAGCCATCTGCTGGTACGTTGGCTGAAACGGCGCGGCCTATCTCCCACTATAGATAAGGCCATGAATATTATCTGCGACATTCCCGCTTCTCCCGGTCTGGAGCAAATTCCCCTGACTATTTTACAGGGCCATACAGACATGGTAGCTGTCGCCGCCCCTGGCAGCGGCTTTGATCCGCTTCATGATCCCATCACACCGGTCACCGAAGGTGAAGTCCTCCACACAGACGGGCGCAGCTCCCTGGGGGCCGACTGTGGGCTGGGAATCGCAGCCATGCTGTATCTGGTAAAGTTGAAAATCCCCCATGGCCCCCTGCGGCTGATTCTCACCTCCCGCGAAGAAGAGGGCCTGCGCGGAGCCAAGGCGCTCTCTCCCCGCGCTTTGGACGGCGCAAAATGCCTGATTAATCTGGACGGTTTCTGCTTTGGCAAGGTGGTCATTGGCAGCGCCGGCGGCATCCGGCAGGAATTCACCAGCCATCTGTCCACACTACCGGCACACGCACCCGGTTTGCAGGCGTGGCAGATTCAGGTCTCCGGCTTTCCCGGCGGTCACTCCGGCTATGATATCGACCGGGTACAGGAAAATGCCATCTGTACGTTGTCCGCCTATCTGCGTGCCCTGCCAGAGCCCTGGGCACTGGCATCCGTGGACGCAGGCGCCGCCTTCAACGCCATTCCCGCCGACGGCAGCGCCGTCGTCATAGCGGCAGAACAGCCTGTTCCGGCAGAGCATGTGACCGTCACCCCAACGCAGTGGTCAGGCACCGTGCTGACTGACGCCGGCCGTGACCGGCTGTTACAGCTGATGGGGAATCTGCCCCACGGCGTCTTTTCCCGGCACCCGCTGATCCCCACTTCCCCCGGTGTTTCCTGTAACCTTGGACGGGTCCAAATGGCGAACGGCCTGGCAGAGGTTCGCACCATGATCCGCTGCTACGACGACGAAGCTGGCCAGCGTCTGGCCGCCACATTGTCGGAACTCGCTGCTGACGCCGGATTTGCCGAAACCAGATCTTCTTATCCCAGCTGGCCCGCCTCCCGGCGCAATCCTCTGGCCACCGCCTTCTGCCAGGCATTTAAACACATGGGCATTCCCTATGAGATCGATGCGCTGCATGTAGGGCTGGAAACTTCGGTGTTTCATGCCATGCGGCCGGATCTGTACATCATCTCTGTGGGCATGGAAATCCACAACGCCCACTCCACCTCGGAGGAGGTCATTTTGTCCACGGTCGCTCCGTTTATCCGGGCCATGGATCATCTGCTGGAGGGTTACGTATGATTCTGGAGCGCCGCGTGGAGCAAGAATACGCCGGCACACGGCTGGGTTTCTACCTGCGCCGCCCTATGGAACTGGCAGGCGGATACATCTCCCGGCTGAAACCGCGCAACGCCTTCCGCGTCAACGGCATTCCAGTTCACACCAATTATGTACTGGCCGCTGGAGATTTGGTTCAGGTGGATCTGTCCGCGCCTCCGCCGGATTTTCCACCGGAGGACGGCCCTCTGGAAATTCTCTACGAAGACGAAGCGCTGCTGGCGGTCCAAAAGCCGCCGGGACTGCTGATCCATCCGTCCACCGTCCGCTACACCGGCACCTTGGCCAACCGTGTTCTGGGATATTATAACGCCACAAGCCAGCGCTGCGCAGTTCACATTCTGACCCGGCTGGATCGGGACACCCAGGGAATTGTGCTATTCTCCAAAAACGCCTATGTGCATGACATCCTGACCCGCGCCCTCCATGCCGGTCAGGTGCGCAAAACATATCTCGCCCCGGTATTGGGCGGGCCACCTGCGGATACGGGGCGCTGGGACTGGGCCATTGCCCGGCCGGATCCCCGGCGCATGTTGAGGTGCGCTGACCCCGCAGGGCAGCCTGCCATAACCCGCTACCAGGTGCTCTCCCGCCATGAAGGATGGAGCCTCCTGGAGCTGCATCCGGAAACAGGCCGGACCCACCAGCTCCGCATCCACTGTCTTGCCGCAGGCTGTCCCATTCTCGGTGATCCCATGTATGATACACCGGAATGCCGTGCCGTGTCGGAAACCCTGGGCTGGCCCTATCAACATCTGCTGGCGCAGCGTCTGGACTTCCTCCACCCTCTGACGAAACTGCCAATGACCCTCACTGCAGCTATCCCGCCGGATTTTCTGCCGGCAATCGCCATAGCATAAGGAATGGCCTTCTGTTCAACAGCCCCGCCTTTGTGTCGGCACAAAGGCGGGGCTGTTGGAATTTTTGCTGTTTCTATGCCGCTTTGGCCGCGGCCTGGACACTGCCGAGGGCGTGCCGCCAATTTCCCTTATAATAATACACTGCACAAACCAGCGCGCACAGCACCCAGGAAACCGGATAGCACAGATACACCAACTGTATATCCATTCGAATGGGCATCAGCACAGACAGCCAAATGATACGGAACACGCAAATGGTCAAAGCATTGATTACCACTGTCGGCACCGCGGCCCCGGCACCGCGGATGGCACCGGAGTAGATCTCCGCAAAACTGAAAATCCAGCTGGTGGGCGCCATGATATAAAGCATCTTCATACCTTCATCCAGTACCGCCTGATCCGTGGTAAACACCGTCAGGAGCGTTCTCCCAAACAAAAGGATCAGCACACCGACGCAGATTGTAGCCAAAGCGCTCATCACCATTGCCACCCGCACGCCTTTTTTCAGCCGGTCCCCGCGACCTGCGCCCAGGTTCTGCCCCACATACGTGGAGATGGCCAAGCCCATTGCCATCATAGGCATATAGGCAAATCCATCGATGCGGCTGTACGCTGCGCAGCCAGCCATCACCACGGAACCAAACGCGTTGATTTTGGTCTGGATCAGCATATTGGAAATGTTGAACATGGACGACTGCAAGCCGCAGGGAATCCCCACCTTCAGCACCAGCGCCGCCGTCTTCCGAGTTAACCGCAGATCCTGAAGCCGAAGGCGATCCTCCTCCGGTCCCATGCGCATCATGTGCCACAGCACCAGGAGCGCAGCAATCACCTGCGAAAGCACCGTGGCCCAGGCAGCGCCGGCCACGCCCATGTCAAAGCCCGCCACCAAAACCAGGTCCACCACCAGGTTCACCAGCCCGCTGATGACCAGATAGAGCAACGGCCGCATAGAATCGCCGCCGGAACGAATAATTCCCGCGCCAATATTGTAGACCAGCATTGGAATTGTACCCAAAAAGTAAATACGCAAATAAGTATCCGCCAGATCAAACACATCTTCCGGCGTATTCATGAGCCGCAGCAGCGCCGGCGACAGCAGCAGTCCCAGCACCGTCAGCAGTGCGCCGGCAATCACGCCAATCACCAGAGAAGTACCTGTAGTTCTGGTCATGGCTTCCCGGTCTCCCGCGCCGTAATAATTGGCGTAAATGACACCGGCGCCGGTGGCAATTCCCAGAAATAATCCCACCAGAAGGCTAATCAGCGATCCCGTAGAACCGACTGCCGCCAGAGCCTGGCTGCTGGAAAACTGCCCCACTACGGCAGAGTCCACCGCATTGTACAGCTGCTGCAGCAGGTTGCTGCCCATAATGGGCACCGCAAAAGACAGCAGACTCTTCCAAATCACACCCTCAGTCAAACTCAGCTTCTTCATTTCAATCTCCTTTGACACTCTGCGTTTGCAATTGCCCGGCAGGCACAGCGGTATTTCCCGTCAGGGCAATATGCGTAAGATACAGAATAGCCCTTTTTTATGCCGCTGTCAACATCAGAAAATGTCAGTTTCCGTCCCAATTTTCTTAATATCCGCTCCTATTCATTGTAAAATATATTTACGTAAAAACGCAAGAAAAAGGGTTCAATATGCGTGCACATCTAGATGGTGTCGTCAATAAACAAGGAGCCAAAT
>CBCPMX010000118.1:0-27696 GCA_965120355.1 uncultured Oscillospiraceae bacterium | reverse complement strand
TGTTGCCCATTTTTACTCGTCCTCTCTCTGCAAATTTTCTTCTGTCATGTCCTCTTAGGGGCTTGACTTTTTATTTGCAGGCTTTCTGTAACATAGTTGCATTCTGCGGGCAGCCTGTTTTCAGGCCGCAGGCGTTCTCTAAAGTTGTTCTACCGCCAACCGTTTCATGGTAATCTCCGCCTTGAACAAATCGCCGTCAATCACCAGGTCGAATTTGGCGCCCTGAAGCTCCGCCAGGCTGCGCGCAATGGACAGGCCCAAGCCGCTGCCCTCGGTAGTGCGGGAACTGTCTCCGCGGACAAACCGCTCCATCAATTCGTCAGTGCTGATATTCAGGGGCTCCCGGGAAATATTCTTCACCAGAATGTGAAGCGTCTCACCGTCGGGCACCAGGCTCAGATAGACCCGTGTTCCAGGCTGGCTGTATTTACAGGCATTGCCCAGCAGATTGTCCATAATGCGCCACAGGTGCTTGCCGTCGGCCATAACGTGCAGCCGCCCCTCCGGCGTCTGCACCACGGGCTGCAGTTCCGCCTTTTGCAGCGATTCTTCATACTCTGCCGCCACCTGATGGAGAAACTCGCTCAAATCCAGCGGCTCCAGCTCCACGGTCAGATTCCCCGTGGACGCCTTGGAAGCTCCCACCAGATCCTCAATCAGTTTTTTCAGCCGCAGAGCCTGCCGTTCCAGCACCGCCACATACTCTTTGGCGGCTTCGGTTTCCAGCGGCTCCTTGCTCAGCAGGTCCACATAGTTGACAATGGAAGTCAGCGGCGTTTTGATGTCATGGGAGACATTGGTGATCAATTCTGTTTTCATCCGCTCCGACTTCATTCGGGCCTCCACAGCCATAGTCATACCGTCTCCCACATCGTTGAGCGCTTCGGCGGCGGATTTGAATTTCCAACGCATTTTGGAGGTGTCTATTTTCGTGGTCATGTCGCCGGCGGCCAGCCGCTGGCAGGCTGCCAGCAAATCTGTAAAGTTGGCGCCCAGCCGCCAGATGAACAGCAGCACCAGCAGGTCAATGCCCAAAAACACCATTGCCCAGAAGCCATCATAGGAGATGAGGCTGGAAAAGAGAATATGCAGCAGCAAAATCGCGCCCGCCGGCAGCAGCAGTCCCCAAGTGCCGGGCAGCGCCCGCATCAGCTCGTCAGCTGTGCTGGCAGCACGCCGCAGGCCGCGCCGTATCCCATACCAGGCGTCGGCAAACAGCTGCCAGGTGGCTTTCACCACCCGCCGCAGCAGACTGCCGGCTTTCTGCGCGCCTTCCCTGCCGGCGGTCAGAGCCGACTTGGACGTACTGCGGACCTTTTCGCCGTCAATTTTTCCGGTCAGCCTCTGTAGGCCCCGCCATATTGCGCGCAGAATACGGGCCGTCAGAAGCGTGTCCCAGAACCTGTGCGCCTTGAGCCGGTTGGTCAGGGTCAGCAGCGCCACCAAAACGCAGGTAACCCAAATTGCAATGGACAGCCCCATGCAGGCTATCATAAAGAACAGGCTGTTGATTTGAGTGGACAATTCCCTAATCGGATACCACCCCAGGGCCGCCGCAAACAACAGGATCACTGTAAAAATCTCCAGAGGGATTCGATCCACCGGATTTAACATGATGCCATCGCGCCCCTTTCGATGGCCTGTGGCGCGGAATAGAAATACCAGACACACCGCCAGCAGCACAGCCATAGCGCACACCGCCCAGATCACCACGTAGCGGTAGACATAGAACGTATCAAAAACCCGCACATGAAGAAACAGTCCGTCCGGCGACGTCTGGACCAGGGGGGTGCGGACATAAGCGGTGACAGTAATCGGAGCCTCCTGGTTCCCGTCACCGCCGGCGGTATAGGACGTAGTGTAACAGTATGCTTCGCCGTGATAGGTGGACCAGAGGGTGTTTCCCTCCTGATCCCGGATCACCAGGCGCACATTGCTTCCGGTAAACCACCAGTAGTCATCCATGTCTGTGCCGTAGAGGTAGTTGTCGGCGGCAGCTTCCATGTAGAGTTCAATGATATTGGTCACTTTCGGTGTCTGCCAGGCGGTTTCATAGGCGTCATACGGATAGTACCCGGCGTCCACCATATAAAGAAATCCAACTCCGCCGCCAATGACGCCGGTTGTCAGGACAACGGTCAGGATAAACGCCGCCGCTTTGGCGGCGAAGGAGGTTCGCAGGTGTTTCATGCCCCTACTCCTTTTTCAAATTTGTACCCCTGGCCCCAAACCACCTTCAGGTATCGGGGCTTGCTGGGGTCAATCTCCAACTTTTCCCGCAGATGCCGGATGTGCACCGGGACGGTGCTCTCCGCGCCGTAGCTGGGCCCATTCCAGACCTGCCGGTAGATCTCTTCGGATTTAAACACCTTTCCGGCGTTCTCCATCAGGAACTTCAGAATACTGTATTCCAGCGGCGTCAGCGTCACCGGTTCGCCGTCCAGGGTGACGGTTTCACTGTCGTCGTCCAGGGACACGCCGCCAATGGTAATTTGACTCTCCCGCTTTTCCATACCGCCCAGGTTGACATACCGCCGCAGATGCGATTTGACTCGCGCCAGCACCTCCATGGGTTTAAAGGGTTTGGTGATATAGTCGTCTCCTCCGATGTTCAGGCCCAGCAGCATGTCGGCGTCCTCGCTTTTGGCAGTCAGGAAGATCACCGGCACGTTGCTGTCCTGCCGCAGACGGGCTGTAGCCGTCAGACCATCCATTTGGGGCATCATAATGTCCATCAGAATCAGGTGAATGGGATACGCCTGCAAAGCCTCTAAAGCCTCCTGGCCCGTATAGGCCTCGTAGGTCTGGTACCCTTCCGCCTCCAGGTAAATCTTCAGCGCGGCGACAATGTCTTTGTCGTCGTCGCAAATCAAAATGTTGTACATAACACACTCTCCTCCCAGATCCGGGGCCGGTGGTTCTCTGACCATCTGGTCAAAGGCGCTCCACTCCAAACAGGGCCCCGTTCCGGCTTCTGGTACCACCTGGTCAGCGCCGTTCCGGCGTGACCACATACGTCGCCCAGTTTTTTGCCGGCTTCTGCCGCCGCAGCACAAACAGCAGCGCAGAAATGACCGCCGCAACGGTCACAAGAATTCCTACACGCATGGCCTTTGCCTCCTTCTTTTGGGTTTGAAGTTCCTGAAGATCCTATCGGGAACTCCCCTTGCACTGTTTTTATTTTACCAAAACAAAGTTTAAGGTCCCAGAGGGAAGAAGTTTAAAAAAAGATTAAGCAAAGATCCGCTGCGCCGTCTTATCCGAAATTCTCTCCATCAAACATAGCGCGGCACGCAGCAGATGTCAAGCCCGCCGCATGTCTTCTTCCAGGAAAATCAGGGAGGCAATTCCTCCTTGCCCGCAGCAAAACGCGCCGCGGCGAAGCTGCCACGGCGCGTTGGATCCTTTTCACACGGACTTACTTGGTACCAAAGATTCGGTCGCCAGCATCGCCCAGACCGGGAACAATGTAGGCGTGGTCGTTGAGGCCCTGATCCACAGCAGCCACATAGATGTCCACGTCGGGATGATCCTTCTCCACCACCGCAATGCCCTCCGGCGCGGCAATGATGTTCATCAGCTTGATGCTCTTGCAGCCGTAATTCTTCAGGAACTGAATCGCCGCCGTGGCAGAGCCGCCGGTGGCCAGCATGGGATCGACGATCAGCACGTCCCGCTCGGAGATATCCGGCGGCATCTTGCAGTAATATTCTACCGGATGATGGGTCTCGGGATCGCGGTACAGGCCAATATGCCCCACCTTGGCGGAGGGAATCAGGGCAATGATGCTGTCCACCATGCCAAGGCCGGCGCGGAGGATCGGCACGATGGCAATTTTCTTGCCCGCCAGAACCCGGCAGGTCGCCGTGGCAATGGGCGTCTCGATCTGCACCTCGCGGGTGGGCAGATCCCGGGTCGCCTCATAGCACATCAGGCCGGCAATTTCGCCCACAATTTCGCGGAACTCCTTGACGCCGGTATCCTTGTCCCGCAAAATAGACAGCTTGTGCTGCAACAGGGGGTGCTCCAAAACATGTACCATATCAAACATCTCCTCTTCCGTATAAATTATTTCATCGCTTGCAGCTTCTCCAAACGCTCCCGTTCCGCCTGGCTCAGGCGCAGATAATTGGGCTTCAGCTCCGCGGCCGGCGGCGCCGTACCCGCCAAAAGCTGCTGCTCCGCGGCCTGAGCCACACCGGCGGCGCGCTGCATCCGCAGCCGCGGCGGCGCTATTTGCAGGCCGGGCGTTTTTCCTTCGTCTGTATTATAGCACAGCTGCGCCCCGTCTCCAACTAAAATTTTCGGCAGGGTGAACAAGGCCAGCTCGTCCAGCAGCGCCGCCGCAGAAATGGCCCGATCCGGCGTCAGACGCTTCAGACGCCCTTCTTCCACCTGGAACAGCGCATTATAGACCTGATTTCTCCGGGCGTCCATCACCGGGCACAAGATACACGGACAAAGGGTCAGCCCCGTCGCCATGGCCTCCAACGTGCTGACACCTACGCATGGCTTTTCCAAAGCCCAGGCAAAACCCTTGGCCGCCGCCATACCGATCCGCACCCCCGTAAAGGAGCCGGGACCGGCAGCGCAGGCAACTGCATCCACTGTCTCCGGTGTCAGATCACAGTTTTGCAGCATGTTCTCCGCCATCTTTGTCAGCGTCCGGCTGTGGGTCTGGCCACTGTTCTGGAAATACTCCGCCAACAGCAGCCCATCTCGCCACAGCGCCACAGACGCCGCCTTGGCAGAGGATTCAAACGCCAAAATCAGCAAAACGTTCCCCTCCCGTCACGGTAATTTTCCGGCAGTCGCCGCCCAGGTGCTCCATCTGAACTACGATGGGATCCTCCATGGCCCCGGCAGCCCGCTCGCTCCACTCCACCACACACACACCGCCCCGTTCCAGATAGTCCTCCCAGCCGACGTCGAACAGATCGTCCTCGCCGGTCAGGCGGTACAGATCAAAGTGAAACAGGGGCAAACGGCCCTTGTATTCATTGACAATGGTATATGTGGGGCTGGTCACAGCTTCCTCAATGCCCAGCCCCCGGGCGATGCCCCGGGTTAAAGCTGTCTTCCCGGCTCCCAGATCACCCCGGCAGGCGATCACGTCTCCGGGCCGCAGATACGCCGCCAGGCGGCGGCCCACTGCCTCGGTCTGCGCAACACTGGTCGTGATGATTTCCAAGCAAGTTCCTCTTTTCGCCAGGTCCAAATTCCATTCACCGGAAGGACCCAAAATTGATCGTGTTTTGTTCTTTGTAAATTCTACATCCAAACGGCGGCTTTGTCCACCTTTATTTCTCCCCAACGCCAGACATCTGCGCGGAAATGTGGCCAGGTTGTAACCGAAGTTTGGACACATCGTGTCATAAACATTAATTTTTCCCCCACCCCTTGCAGCGAATTGTCCACCATGCTATACTGAGTATAGAAACGGTCCGTTTTGATTTCTATTTTTCGAGAGGAGGATTCTCATGGCAAAATTCAAAAATATTTTTAGCCGCAATTCCAAAAACAAAAAATCCGAAGCCAACCGCATCGCCATGTTCAACGCCCTGTCTACAGGGCAGCGTGTCAGCACCGGCAGCCGTGAGGAAATGTGCTCCGGGACCATGAACAACAATCAAAAGCTGGCCACTCTCCAGCTGCTGCGCGACATGAAGGACGACTAATGCTTTCACAGCGTGCCGCGTATGCCTGCTGGCAGACAGTTGCTCCGCCGCAACATGCATAAAAAGAAAACGCAGAGATCTCCGGACTCTCATCCGGAATCTCTGCGCTTTTCTTTTTTACTCTCCCGAACGGGCGGCCCTCCTGGCAGCTTCGCGCTCTGCCCGCTTTTGCAGATCCTTTTGGCGCTGCTCCTCCAGCATCATGTCCTTGACCTTCATCAGGCGAGACGTGTTGCCGCGCTCATTTTCCTCCAGCTTCATGGAAATGTACCGAATGGTCTCCTGCATTTCCGGGATCATCACGTACTCCAGCGCGTTGACACGGCGGCGGGTCTTCTCGATCTCCTGCGCCAGAAGCTGCATGGACTTTTCCACCTGGGCAAGCCGGAGCATATCCTGGAATACCCGGTTCAAAGCGTCCACGGCATCGTCCAACTCCCCGGAGGTCTGTGCAAATCCATAGGGATAGAGCTCCGCAGAGCCGTCGTTCTGTGTATGGAACGTGTAGACCGGCACATTGACAGACATGATATTCGTAAAAGACATCTCCAGCTCCACGCTCTGTTTGGGATACAGCAGGGCCTGCTCCAACATCTCCGGCGACATCACCGCAGAGGCCACTGTAAAAGAAGCATGGACCTCCTGCAAGCCTTTTTCCACACTGGCCCGCAACGCACGGTTCTGCCGGACAATCTCCAGGAACTGCTTCATCAGCTCATCCCGTTTATCTTTTAGAAGCTTATGGCCGCGTGTTGCGGTTTTCAGGCGGTTTTTGAGCCGGGTCAGCTCCATTCTGGTGGGTTTGATGGTTGTGGATGCCACTGCACTCCCCCCTTACGCGTCCTCAGGCCAGTATTTCTCGATATAGTCCACGTTGATCCGCTTCAGTTCGCTCTTTGGCAGAATCGACAGCAGCTGCCACCCCAAGTCCAGTGTCTCAATCACAGACCGATTGGTGTCGTTACCCTGGTTGACATACTTGGCCTCAAACTCATCGGCAAATTTGGCGTACAGCTTATCCGTGGGAGACAGTGCCGCTTCTCCCAAAATGGTCATCAGTTCAGCGGCATCTTTTCCCGCAGAGTATGCCGCAAACAGCTGGTTCATGGTATTGGCATGGTCTTCGCGGGTCTTCCCTGCGCCAATGCCCTTATCCTTCAGACGGGACAGGGACGGCAGTACGTCAATGGGCGGATTGATGCCCTTGCGGTACAGCTCCCGGGACAGAATGATCTGTCCCTCCGTAATATAGCCAGTCAGGTCAGGAATTGGATGGGTCTTATCGTCCTCCGGCATTGTCAAAATGGGAATCATGGTAATGGAACCCTTTTTGCCCACCTGCCGTCCGGCACGCTCATACATCGTGGCCAGGTCCGTGTACAGATAACCGGGATAGCCGCGGCGGCCAGGGACCTCTTTCTTCGCGGCAGAAACCTCCCGAAGCGCTTCGGCGTAGTTGGTGATGTCCGTCAGAATGACCAGCACATGCATGTCTTTCTGGAACGCCAGATACTCTGCAGCAGTCAGCGCCATACGGGGCGTGGCGATACGCTCCACAGCGGGGTCATTGGCCAGGTTGGTAAACAGCACCGTACGGTCAATGGCGCCGGTACGCCGGAACTCCTCCACAAAGTAATTGGACTCCTCAAAGGTAATACCGATGGCGGCAAAGACTACGGCAAAGTTCCCGGCATCGCCGCCCAGCACTTTGGCCTGGCGGGCAATCTGTGCTGCCAGCGCCGCATGGGGCAGGCCGGATCCGGAGAAGATAGGCAGCTTCTGCCCACGCACCAGCGTGTTCAAGCCGTCGATGGCAGAGATGCCCGTCTGAATAAACTCATTGGGATAGTCCCGGGCAGCCGGATTCATGGGCAGGCCATTGATGTCCATATAGGCGTCGGCCAAGATCTCCGGGCCGCCGTCAATGGGCTCACCCATGCCGTTAAACACGCGGCCCAGCATATCGCCGGACACACCCAGCTGCAGCGGATGTCCCAAAAAGCGCACTTTGGAGTTGGCCAAATTCAGCCCCACAGAGGAGTCAAACAACTGCACCAGCGCATCGGTACCATCTACCTCCAGGACCTTGCAGCGGCGCAGCTCCCCATTGGGCAGTTCGATCTCACCCAGTTCGTCATAGGTGACGCCGTCCACGCTTTTTACCAGCATCAGAGGTCCCGAAACCTCTGAGATGGTTTTGTACTCTTTGATCATAACTCTGCTACACCTGCCTTTGCGACAATTTTATCAATTTCCGCCAGCATATCTGATTCAATGTCAGCGTAGACCTCCACATACTTGTCATCGGGCACACTCTTGGCACGGCCAATGCGCTCACGGGCAGAAATCTCCGCCAGCTCCGCCACGGACGCACCCTTTTCAATGGCAGCACGGCAGGCAGTATCGTATTTCAAAATCATATTCAACAGTCGGAACTGGCGATCCAGTGAAGAATACCAGTCAATTTCATTGAACGAATTTTGCTGCAGGAAGTCTTCGCGAAGCATTTTGGCCGTCTCCAGCGTCAGCTGGTCGCCGGCGCCCAGAGAATCCTTACCTACCAGCTTTACGATTTCGTCCAGCTCCGCCTCCTGCTGGAGAATAGTCATGGCAGTGTTGCGGTTTTTCATAAAGTTGCGGTCAATGTGTTCGTTCAGCCACGGCTCCAGCGTATCCGTATACAGGCTGTAGGAGTTCAGCCAGTTGATCGCCGGAAAGTGCCGTGCATAGGACAGGGCCGAATCCAGCCCCCAGAACACCTTGACAATACGCATGGTGGCCTGAGACACCGGCTCAGAGGTGTCGCCGCCGGGCGGTGAGACTGCGCCGATGGCTGTCAGGGAGCCATACCGCTCGTCGGAGCCCAGGCACTGCACACAGCCGGCCCGCTCATAGAACTGCGCCAGGCGGGAAGCCAGATAGGCCGGATAGCCCTCTTCGCCGGGCATCTCTTCCAGCCGCCCGGACATTTCGCGCAGCGCCTCAGCCCAGCGGGAAGTGGAGTCAGCAATGACGGCCACATCGTAACCCATGTCGCGGAAATATTCCGCAATGGTAATGCCGGTATAAATCGACGCCTCACGGGCAGCCACCGGCATATCGGAAGTGTTGGCAATCAACACTGTCCGTTTCATAATCGACTCCCCTGACCGGGGATCCACCAGCTCAGGGAACTCCATCAGCACATCGGTCATCTCGTTCCCGCGTTCGCCGCAGCCAATGTAGACCACCAAGTCCACATCCGACCATTTGGCCAGCTGATGCTGGATAACGGTCTTGCCGGAACCAAACGGCCCGGGGACACAGGCGGTACCGCCCTTAGCCAACGGGAACATCGTATCAATGACCCGCTGTCCGGACTCCAGCGGCTTCTCCGGCGCCAGCTTACGCTGATAAGGCCGGCCGGTACGGACTGCCCAGCGCTGGAGCATGGGCAGTTCCACAGGGTTGCCGCTCAGGTCCTTCAGTACACAGATGGTTTCTTCCACGGTAAATTCTCCGGAGCGCAGCTCCGTAATGGTCCCCTCCACACCGCGGGGAACCATGATCTTATGCAGCAGGGCGGTTGTCTCCTGCACCGTACCCAAAATGTCGCCGGCCACCACATGGTCGCCCACTTTGGCGGTGGGAACAAACAGCCACTTTTTTTCGCGGTCGATGGACGGCACATCGACACCACGGGTAATATTAGAGCCAGTCAGGGCCATGATCTTTGCCAGAGGACGCTGGATACCATCATAGATCATTTCCAGCAGGCCGGGGCCCAGCTCGACGGATAGAGGGACGCCAGTGGTCTCCACTTCGGCGCCGGGGCCAAGGCCGGACGTTTCCTCGTAGACCTGGATGGAGGCGCTGTCGCCGCGCATCTCAATGATCTCGCCAATGAGCCGCTGCTTGCCGACACGCACCACATCGTACATGTTCGCGTCGGCCAGACCTTCGGCAACCACGAGTGGCCCGGAAACCTTGACAATTCTGCCAGTTGCCATGTTCTATCAAATCCTTTATTATCAAGTTCGGAAAAATACGTTTTCGTGTTTGGCACGGCTCTTTCAGCCGCAGTCAAAGAATGTCCGCGCCGACGGCACGCTCTACCGCGCTCTGCAAAGCGCTGGAACCCAGGCCCAAAGAACCGGACCGGCCGGGAATCAGAATGATCGCCGGGGTCACTTCGTCCTTGTACCGGTCAATATCGGCACTCAGCTGGGCGGCCAATTCCTCGGTAATATAAATGACGGCGTATTGCTCCTTGGCCAGCCGGTGCAGAGTCTGCCGCGCCGCGGCGGCCTCCTCGGCGGCAAAGACCTCCAACCCCAGGGCGCGGAACCCCAGGACGCTGTCACGGTCGCCCAATACCGCAATTTTATACATAGGCTTCACGCAACCTTTCCCGGATGGCATCGGCAGATACGCCGGCCATTCTCCCGGACAAAATGATCCGAGCCGCGGTGATCTCCGACTCCTTGGCCGCCAGGTACGTAACCAAAACGCTGTCGCCGAAGGGAATCATACGCCCGGAACGGAGGTATTCCGTCACCGCATCGTCACAGGCCTTCTCAAAGGCCGTCTGCCGTCCGCCGCGGCATGCGGTTTCGCCCAAAGCGGCCGCCGCCCGCAGCTGGGAACCGGCAAACGCCGTCTCCAGAGATCCGCCGCCGTACACAGCCTTATGGATCGCCGGGAGGGAGACGCTGCCGCCCTCCACCAGCACGCTGTTTAAAAACTCGGCGCTTTTCTGCATCCGCACTGTCCGCACAGCGCTGCGCAGGTTGGCCGCATCAATGACACAGCGGACATATCCCTCCAAAAAGCTGCTCTTAGCCGCTTTGGCCTCCGCCAGGAACTCCGCATAATATGCCCGATCCAGAATAAAGTCCGCCAGTTGTGGATCCCGCGTCGCGCCCAGTACATCTACCGCTTCGGCCACCGCCGGCTGCATGGCCTGCGGCAGCGCCGCGTATTCGCCTTTCACAATGCCCTCATACAGCGCAGCCGCTGGCATGCGCCCGGCATCAATTAGCAGCCGCACTGCATTCTGGCCGGTGGCCGCCGCCTTGACCGCAGTCTTGGCGTTGTGATAATCATATTTGATACGGAATACGTCTACCAGAGCCGGGTTGGGTGAGGCTTTGTACAAATCTTCAAATACTGCGTTGCGCTGCGCCGTCAGAGACTCGGTCAGCGTCTGCTCTGTCAGCGGTTCCAGCCCGCTGTAACCGCATTCTGCCAGAATTTTTGCTGCTTCCTCATCGGTTTTTGCCTCCAGCATCCGTTCCATCCGCGCCCGGGTCAGCAGCCGGTTTTCCAGGGCCCGGATCCGCGTAGAGATGCTCAGATAATCGGTGTCTTTGTACTTCGACATGGGCCACCTTCCTTTCCAGTCAGTGTGTTTCGGGCCTGGGGCCTAGTCAAACAGGAACTTTGCCACCTCGCCGGAAATACTCTGGCGAAGCAGACGGAGGATGGTCTCGAAGGTACAGTTGTTTTCCACGTTGCCAGCCTTAATATACAGGCCGCCCCGGAAATCGCGGGCTTCCTCGGACAGCGTCAGCTGTGCAGGCTTTCCCGCCTGCTCCAAGAGTGCGTTGGCAGCCACCACAACTTTTTTGCCATACCGGGGCCGGTCCTTGACAGACAATACCAGAGCTTCCGTGCCGGTTTCACATCCATCTGCGGCCAGCTTTGCCAGCAGCGCCACATAACTGTCTTCCGGCAAAGCGCACAGCTGTTCCATGGCCGTCTGGAAAGCCTGATCCAGCATCTCCTGCTTGGTGGCCAGAACCAGCTTCTGCGCCTCCAACTGGGCGACGCCGCCCAACCGCTGGACACGCTCCTCCGCGTCACTTTTTCCTCGCTCCACAGTGGACTTATACTCCACATCAGCCACCTGCGCATAGCTTTCCCGGATCTCTTTGGCTTCCCGCTCCGCATCCTGCAGCAGTTTGGTGATCTCCGCATCGGTATCCGCTACGATCCGATCGGTGATCTTTTCAATTCCGTTCATGTATCCGTTCCCGCCTTTCCTGCGTTATCTGCCGGCGCCATTACAGCGCGTTCATCAGCAGCAGGATGGTGGCCAACAGGGACAAAATGGCATAGAACTCTACGATACCGCACAGAATAATGCCTTTGGTGGACTCTTCCGGCCGCTTAGCGACGATATTGATGGACGCAGCTGCCACACGGCCTTGGAAAATGGCGCTCAGCCAGCCGCCCAGCGCAATCGGCAAGCAGGAGACAAAAATCGTCAGGCCCTGGCCCACGGTGAGCTGCTGCACATCGCCGCCAAACACGCCCATGGTCAGCAGTACAAAGAACCACGCCACCATGCCGTACAGGCCCTGGGTACCCGGCAGCACCTGCAGAATCAAGCACTTGGAAAAGTTTTCAGGCGCTTCAGAGATGACGCCGGTGGCCGCCTCACCGACCATGCCGGTACCCTTTGCCGAGCCAATGCAGCACAGGCCAACTGCCAGCGCAGCGCCCAAAAACGCCAGGCCATTGCCGCCAAACAAGTTGAGAAAAGCTTCCATGTTATTGTTCCTCCTTAACGATGTCTACATATTTTGTTTGAATAGACAGGGGTTGATAGGGCTTGCCGCCCTCTTTATAAAACCGGTTGAAAAATTCCAGGCACTGCAGCCGCAAATCGTGGACATAGCAGCCCAGCAGATTCAAGGCCAAATTCAGCGCATTGCCGATCAGAGAAATGATGATAAACAGGAAAATATTACCGAACGCGGCAGCCAGTGTGTTGAACACCTGGCCGATCACGCTGCCGGAAAGCATCAGCGCCATCAGACGGATATAAGACAGCGTGTCGCTGAAATACCCTGTAACACCGTTGTAAACCAGTCCCACCAGACAGGCCAGCTTGCCAAATCCTTTGGCGTTGCGGGTACCGCCAAACACCAGCATCAAAATGCCAATGACCAGCACCACCGGGACACCGGCCACATTGCCAATTCCAAAGATGGCCAGCACAGCGCCGGCAATGATGATCCACCAGGTGAACTCATCAAACAAGGCATCGATAAATTGGCCGTCTTTGATTTTCTTGACAACACTGACAGTCATGCCTGTGAAAATCTGAATGACGCCCAGGGCCAAAGACCCCAGCATAATCGCCACTGTATCATCCAGCGGTGTAAAGAGCGCCGGCATTTCAAAGGTGCTGTCCGGGTTGATCAGCTTCAGAATCTGTGGGATAAAGTCTCCCAGGAACCCACCCGTCATCGCGCCAACGATCAAGGTTGTCACACCGCACCAAAGCACCAGCTCCATGAAATTCCGAGTAGACTCCCGCGGCCTTGTAAGTTTGAGTACAAAGAGCGCGGCGGCAATCATCAGGATTCCATACCCCATATCCGCCATCATAATGCCGAAAAACACAATGAAAAATGGGGCCATAAGCGGGTTGGGATCAATGCCGTCGTAGGCTGGCAGGGCGTACATCTCCGTGACCACATTCATACAGCGGCTGAAGACGTTGTTGCGCAGCTTCACCGGCACCTGCGGATATTCCTCCGGCTCCGGATCTGTCAGCTCATAGGCGCAGGTATAGTTCCCCAGCAGCTTCTCCAGCGCAGGAACCTCCGCCTCCGGCAGCCATCCTTCCAACAGGATCGTCCGCTCAGTCCGCAGCAGGCGCTCTTTATTCTGCTCCCGCTGCAGATCCTGCGTCAGCCGGTCATAGCAGACCTTCAAGTTCATGCGCATATCCGCGGCCTCGGCAATTTTGGCCTGATCCTGCGCCAACGCAGCCTCTGTGGCAGCGACTTCCGCGTCGATTTTTGCAATATTCTCCTTTGCAGTGCCCGTCAGTCCCCGGAAACTGGCCTGAGACACGCCAAACGCTTTCAGCGCCGTCAGCGCCTCCTCCTTCTGAGATCTGTGACAGATCACCAGAAAATAGTGCAGCTCTCTGTCTGTACTACTGTGAAGTAATGCCGTCGCTTCCGCCGCTGCTGACAAAGCCCCCTGAATCGCATCCAGATCAGAGGTTGCCGGGCAGGTTGCGAAATAAAATACGGTTTCGTCTGTTCCGCTGCACTCCAGCGGAACTTCCAACGGCTCCCAGGGGACCAGGCTGGCCCTGGATGCCGCCAATTTTGCCAGCTGCGCCTGCGCCGTCCGGACAGCCGCCGCATGGCCGCAAATGGTCTGCGCCATGTCAAGGGCGCTGCGCATTGCGTCATCCCGGAATAACTCCGACTCAGCAATTTCCGGACGCGGCGATAAAAACGATGCTTTTGCGGGCACATAGCGATCCAGCGTGTCCAGTGCAGAAGAGACCGCAGTCAGATCAGCCTGCTTCACGGACAGATCGCCTTCTTCCGGCGTGACCAATGCCGCCCACTCCGGATCGTCCAGCCGCGCTGTTTGCTCCGAGACCTCTACGCAGCCAAAATGCTGCAATTGCCGGAACAACGGATCACGGTCGCTGGACATGGCGAACAGCCGCAGCCGTTTCATGGTTACAATGGCCATCAGGTGTTCACGATCCTTCCCACGATGCGTTTGCCAGCCGCCTCCAGCCGGCCTTCCGCTTTTGCACGCACAGCTGTGCATTGCAGTTCGGTTTCCCGCAAAAGCTGCTTAGCATTCTTGTCTGCCTGAAGCTCAGCATCCAGCATCAGCCGTTTTACCTCTGCAGCAGCCGCAGCCTGCCGCTCTTCTTGGACGGCATGCCCCTCTGCATTGGCATCGGCAATCAACTGCTTTGCCCTGGCCCGCGCATCCGCCAGCTTTTGCCGGTTCTGCTGTTCGGTTTCTGCCACCAGTTTGACCGCATCAAGAGACATACACTCACCGCCTTTCTTTCAATATTCCCTTTTTCATCGGTGAATCTATCAAATTTCTGAAAAAAGTAGAAACCCACCCATGATAAAAAGCTATCTTTATTATACTATGGTTTTCCCGCTTCTCAAAGAATTTTTCACGGCCTTGCACATTTTTTTACGTTTTGCTGTAATTCAGTGTACTTCTTTCCTTTACAATTAGGAAATATTCCACAACAAAACAACTCTACTACGCGATTTTTATGAAAGGACCGATTCTCTTTCTTTCAAAATCAGCATCTCTGCGCAATTTCCTGCATTCAAAGCGAACAGCATTCTCGATTGTTCGCCTATTTTTACTCGTTCGCAGTTCACTCGGCATATTATGACGCAATTCCTTCATTCATTTTATGCATTTACTTTACGTCTCTACTTCTAAAAACCGCCGTTTTCTGAAGCGCAAACCTCAAATCTGCGCCCATCGGTTCCTGTCCGCACGGTTGGCAGTTCCCTTTCCTATCATAAAACTCTTTTCACGGATCACCCCAGAACACATTGAATTTTTTCATGCATTTTTTAGGGCCTTCGCTCCAAATTCCTGAATCCTTTGCAGCCGAGCCTTCGTCTTCTTGCACCCTACACGTAAATCCTGCTGTTGTACCGTATCTTCGCATCCGTCGGAACCAGGGCTCCACATATTCCGGTCATTCGCGTTCTCCTCCAAATAACAAAGCCCTCCGCCACAACGCACTTTTCGCGCAGTGGTGGAGGGCCTGAACTTCGCCCGGAGTCCATCTCACGTAAGCAGCAGCCGCAGCAGCCAAAATAGCAGCAACTGCGCCGGATACAAAATATAGAACAGCCGCCGCGGCGTCTTTCCTTTCTGCCCGTCGTAACCATAGACAACAATCATGCCAAAGGGCGCAGGGAACTGAAGAATGGTCAGAGTAATCCCGCCCAGGATCGTCCCTGACAGGCTCACCGCAAAAAAGTGATACATCGCCGCCAGGAACACAAACATGATCCCCAACTGGCTTTGCAGCAATACCGCCCAAACTGCCGCCGCAAAAATCACCAGGATATTAAACAGCACTTTTATTACGCCTTTGCGTTGGTACCGCTTCAAAATCTCCAGCATCAACAGCGCCAGGGCCAGTCCCCAGACGGGGTTCTGCGCGCTCCAGTCCATCCAGCAGCCCCGCATAGCCAGGTCATAGGGGATCTCCGACACCGCAGCACAGAGCAGCAACCGCACAAGATACCGTTTCACATTGGACGTGTGAATCCAACCCTCGTACAGCAGCTTGGCATAGACCGGCAGCGCCAGCGCCGCCAGCAGGGAACACACAATGGCGGCGCTGGTCAGGCCGAACAGCTCACTGCCCGGCTCCAATGCCGCAAACAGCGTCTCATTGGTGTAGTCCTCCAGATGCAAAAAGCCATTCTGCAGCACCGCCACACCAAAGGTTCCCAGGCAGACGCAGGCGAAACCAAACCATTTCAGCACATCGGCGGACCAGTGCAGCCTTTTTTGTCTCTTTGGCTCCCGCACCTGCAGCCGGGTTTGTCTCATCTTCATGCCCTATCCTCCAGTCTGCTTATCGTCCCGTTGGCTTGCGTGGACGCGCCGTCATCCTTTTCCTGCACGGCATCTGCAATGCTTCCAGCGTTTTCGGCCAGAGTGGGGCACACACGGTTCGCCTCATCCATCGCAGAACGCTTTCAACGCCGGCAACGCGTTGCCGCCAAAGTCAAACAGCGCCTGATTGGCCCACTCGTTGCCGCCGGGGCCGGTCTCCCGAACATATTCCCACCCGGCCTGCTTCGCCCAGCCGGACCCAGGGACCGGAATCCAAGCCGGTTCCCACCAGAACAGGCCCTTTCCGCGCCCCTCCGGCACTGCCCGGAGCAGCCGCAGCAAATCTCTGGTATAGGCCGCCTGTCCTTCCGGTGTCATGGCATAGCCGACACGCTCCACCAGCGCAGGCCGCGTAGCCGCGCCCTTTCGCGCCTCCTCATCCAGCTGCTCGTGGGCGGCATAGCTGTCCATGGTAAAGCCCATACTGGTCTCCGCCACAATCAAGTCCTTTCCATAGCGGGGCGCAATCTCATTGAGATTGACGGCCAAATCCTCCAGCGTTCCATGCCAGAACGGATAATAGCTCAATCCTATAATATCACACGTTCCGCCCAATTGAAAGTAGTGGTCGAACCAGGTTCGGTACAGTTCCCGATTTCCGCCGTTGTCCAGATGGATCATAATCTTTGCCGCAGGCAGCTCCTCCCGCACGGCGCATACTCCCGCCGAGACAAACCGGCAGATGGTCTCCCAATTGGGCGTCTTTCCCCAGGGCCAAAGCAGGCCATTGGACAGCTCGTTGCCCACCTGTACCATGTCCGGCGGCACATTGGCGGCACGGCACGCTGCCAGCACTTCCCGGGTGTAAGCATACACTGCCCGCTCCAGACCCCCGGCATCCAGCCCGCGCCACGCTTTGGGAACAATTTGCTTGCCGGGATCCGCCCAGAAGTCGGAGTAATGCAGATCCAACAGCCACCGCATGCCGGCCTGCTTCGCCCGCTGTGCCAGAGCCAGCACTGTGGGCAAATCACATACGCCTGCGCCATAGTCGCCGCCTTCGGCATCATAGGGGTCATTCCACAGCCGCAGCCGGACCCAGTTTCCGCCGTAGCGTTTCAAAATCTGCAAAACGTCCTCAGGCTGCCCATCGTCATAGAATACGCCGCCTTGCCGTTCCACCTCAGCCAGTGTAGAGATGTCAAAGCCTTTGATAAAATCCATAGGACGGATCCTTTCCTGGGAAATCCGAAAAAGCCGCAGCAGCTGCTCCGACTTATATACGCTCTCGGACATTCCCCTAATTTGCAATGTGATTTCAGCGTGCGCCTGCCCTGCCGCACCATATCACAGCAGGACGCCGCCCGTTTGTCGGGGCGGCGTCCTGCCGCAAAAGCGGTCTTCTCATCAAGCTTTCAGCTTATCGGAAAAGCTGCTTTGCCTTTTCGCCGCCGAATTCGCGCTGCCCGGACAAAGTCAATGTGTCCGGCATCCATTTGCCAACTGCCGTTCGCAGCGGGATGCGCACTCGGCGCCGCACAGCCCAGGTCCGTCATACCGGATCCCGGGATCTCAAATCGCCGGAACAGTCTTTAATCAAACTTTTCAAATTCCTCCATGGAAAAGCGCCGGTTCAGGAAGCGATAGCGAAAACGTGCCATCTGATTTTTTTCCAGCACATCCTCCTCCGTGCCGGTGTATTGGCAGCGGATGCAATAGTATTCTCCCTTGTCTGCGTCATAGAACATGTCAATGTCCAGATCCCGCATGAAGCAGGAAGGACAGCGGTAGTTCAGTCTGCCCTTGCCAGCCTGAGCCATGTGGTAAACGCCTCCTTTTCCTTGAGCGTGCCGGTGTATCCCAGGGTAAACATGGGACTGAATGCATAGCCCTCTTTATAGTAGCCCGCTTTGCCGCGGCCCTGGGCCTCCAGCCAGACCCGGGTTTTGATGGGCGGAAGAACACAGGCCACTTCGTCCGCGTCTTCCAGTGCGTACTCCCGGCACTTGTAGGCATAAGCCAACGTATGCTCCTGCGTCCCCTTTCGGGCACTGAGCGTCAGGCTGGTCATATCTTCCGGATATTCTGTGGTACCATAGCAGGCCACCATATACTCATTGATGGTAACTTCCGCATCCGGATTGCTCATCTCCAGAATATTGCGGTCAATCCGGATGCTGCTGTCGCCCTCCTGGAAGGAAAGAACCGTTTGCAGCTTCAGCGTCATATCGGAGAATACAATCTCTACCGGATCCAGCGTCAGCTTCCGGCAGCTGCCCTCCTGGGAAAAGTGCGCGTGGGTCCGGCACATGCACAAATCCACCTCTTCGCCATTATGGCAAATCTTTGCGCTGCGGACGGTACCTTCCCCTGCATAATGCGTAAAATACCCGGCGCGGTATTTCTCCTGGATCAGGAAGGGATATGCACATTCCTGCACATGGGGTGTGCCGATGCCGATCTCCCACTCCAGCTTCGCCGCATAGGGCCGCAGGTCCACAATGGCGCCGCCCTGATCCATATTGACGCAGACCCGCATATAGGGATCGCAGTACCAGAACAGCTGCTTGTTGCTGCCGTAGATCAGGTCCCGCCACAGGGCGCACTCCGGTTCGGTATAGTGCTTTTTACGCCGGTAGTAATCGGCAAACTCACTCATGGTCATATCGACGAGCTTGCCTTCCTTTTTCAGTTGGCCATAATACGCACAGCCGTCATCATAGCTGGCCTTCAGCAGCTCATAGGGCGCTTCCCACCGGCCCATTTTGTTCATCCAGCCAGGGCCGACAAACTGCATGTTGTAGGCGTAGCCATTGTTGAATTTGGCCTGATACCGGTACTGGTCAATCAGGTTGTACAGGTACGGATAGCTCTGGCCACTGTAGTTGCCGTTCTCATCAAAGGTCCCTGGCGTATAGAGCATCCCCCGCAGCACATTTTGGGGATGCGTACCGAAGTTGGAGCCGTTGCCGTCGTAACAGGCCATCAGATCCCGGCTCAGATGCGGGATGGCAACAATTCCGCTGTCCTCTTCCTCGTTGGCAGCAGGGGCATGGGTATTGACCTTGGAGGGAATCCAAGGCGCCCAGGGGCCGCCGTCCATAAAGGTATACCAGGAGTTATTGCAGGTGTGATAAGCCTTTGGTCCCTCTTCCCAGCAGGTGGCCACAGCGCACTTCACCGAGGGATAGTTCTCCTTGATGTAGTTGGTCAGCGCCGCATCCATATAATAACTGCCGGTGGACTCCGGATAGAAGCCAAAGCAGTCGTGGAACTTGCCGAACACGTCGTCCACAATGCTCTTCTTTGTCTCCATATCGAACATCCAGATGCAGAAGTCCTTGGTCTTGTATTTCTCCCGGAACTGTTCACAGGGCAGCCCCAGAAGGGTCAAGGCGATCTCATCGCCGTATTTCTCGTGATCCGCTTTGGCCAGCGCCACTGCCTCGTCATTGAACAGGCTGGCATAGGTCATCTGGATGGTAGTCTTCAGGCCGTTGCGATGAGCCGCCTCCTGCTGGAGCTTGAAAATATCTAGGCTCTCCGTCAGCAGGGCCTGGCGGCCCAAATCCTCCGCCTTGCCCTGCCCGGTAACCTTTTCCGCATACTCCGGCACCATTTCAGGACGATGGATAATATTCAAAATGAACATGCTCGTGATATCCTTTCCCGGCATGAGCGACCGCCAGAGCCGCACACGCGGCTCTGGCAGTCTGAAACACAGACGCAGTCTCGCGTCAGCCCTTCACTGAACCGCCCGTAATGCCTTCCACATAGAATTTCTGCATAATCATAAACAGCACCGAGATCGGGATGCTCACCAATACGCCGCCCGCGCAGAAGCGGGAGAAGTAGGAGTTGATCAGCGTCCGCTCCAACATATTGTACAGGCCGATGGAGACTGTCCAGTCAGCGGAGATGCCGGAGTTGAGAATCATCTTTGCCATCACAAAGTCCGTCCATGGCGTCAGGAAGGAGGAGATGACAGTATAGACAATGATAGGCTTGGACATGGGCAGCACTACCTGGAAGAAGGTCCTGGCCTCCGACGCACCGTCGATATACGCCGCCTCCCGCAGGCTTTTGGGTACCGTATCAAAGAACCCCTTGCAGATCAGGTATCCCAAGCCCGACGAACCGGAGTATACCATAATCAAGCCAGCATAGCTATTGGTCAGATTGATGTTTCTCAGCACAAAATACACCGCGATCATAGCCAGAACGCCGGGGAACAGGTTAATGGTCACAGACAGGTTCTGGAGCAGGCGTCTGCCGCGGAACCGGCAGCAGCTGAACGAATACGCCACCATCAGCACAAACACCGTGGAAATCACGCATGTAAAACAGGCCACAATGAACGTATTCATAAACCACCGCGGGAACTGGGCCACCGTATCCGCCCCGAACAGCAGCGCTGAGTAATTCCACAGCGTAAAGCCCTCCGGCACAAACCGGCGGAAGTTGACGCCCTGGTCTGTGGAAAAACTCGTCAGAACCAGCCATACAATAGGCACCAGCCAGATGGCCGCCAGCAGCGCAAGAAACACATGGCGCAGGGTCAAACGGACTGCTTTCTTAGTCTTTCCGCTCATTGGAAGGTCGCCTCCTTATTTCCGCGATTCAAGAAGCTGAAGCACACAATGGTGAATACGGCACAGATAATAAAGACGAAGATGCCGATGACTGCCGCCATCTTATAGTTGTAATACTCCTGCGTCAGGCGGAACAGCCATGTCACCAGCAGATCCACCTCTTTGGCGTTGGAGTTGGCCAGCATCTGATCGTTGGTAAAGAACACATCCTGGGTCAACAGATAGATGACGTTGAAATTGTTAATGTTTTTGACAAAATCCGTCACCAGGTTGGGGCCGGTCACTGCCAGCATGTAGGGCATAATGATATGCCAGAACCGCTGCCAGCTGTTGGCGCCGTCGATATCGGCGGCCTCCGTCATTTCCGACGGAATGTTCATCAGAACGCCGGTTGCAATCAGCATCTGATACGGCACGCCGACCCAGATATTGATCAGAATAATCATGACCTTGGCCCAGCGCGGATTCGTCAGGAACGGGATGTAACTCAGGCCAGACTGCACCAGCCCGATGTTTTTCAAAAAGTCTGTCACTCCAGCGTTGGCCATCATCGTGTTCATAATCCCTGTGTCAGAGAAGAAATTGCGCACAAGCAAGAGCGTCACAAACTGGGGTACCGCAATGGTGACTACAAACAGGCTCCGCCAGAACTTGGGGAACTTGGTCATCTTATTGTTGAGGAACTTCGCCAGGAGAATGCCGCCAAAATAGGTAGTAAACGTGGCAAAGAACGCCCAAATCAGCGTCCAGGACAGAACCTTTCCAAAAGAATACCCGAATGTAATCGACAGGGAATTGCTGAACAGGCTCTTAAAGTTGTCCAGCCCCACCCAGGTAAACAACTCGCTGGGCGGCATATGGGTCTGGTCATAGTTGGTAAACGCTACAGCGATCATAATGATCAGCGGCACCACTGTAAAGACCAGCACACCCAACGTCGGCAGCGCCAGCAGGGTCACATGGAATTTTTCATTGATGTAGCTGCGAACATCCTCGCGGAACGTGTTAATATGCCGGCCGGCAGCAGCATCTTTCTGCAAAGCATGGGCAGACTTCAGATTGAACAGTGCCAGCAGGATCAGCGCCGCAATGAGCACGATGGTTACAACGCCCAGCAGCAAAATGGAAAAGGAGTTGTCATAGTCGTTGACCACGTTTTTCATGGTGGCAAAGTCAAAGACCATCTCCATTTTCACCGTGCCCAGTGTGCCGAATTTTGGCAAACTCGCCCGGCCAATCAGCACTGTAGCCAAGATTAACAGCGCCTCTACCACGGTAACCACAACGCCCTTGAGATACTGTCCCAGCCGGGCGTAGCCGGCGCCCCAGATCAGGAAAGACAGCCGCGTAAAAGCGCTGCCCTCCCGAATGGCGCTGCCAACATCGGTAAAGAAGTTTTCTCCCTTATTTCTGGCTTCTCTCTCTTCAAAGGATTTTGCCATGATCCAGAACCTCCTTACGACATGATTTTGAGATGGCCCACATGAGGTCCCCCATGTGGGCCACTAGAGAGTTCCAGGGATTCTTTGAATCAGGTGACCGGTGCAACAATCCCTTCCACAGCGGTATCGATCAGCTCCTGCAGATCCGTACCGTCAGGATTACCGTTGACCAGAATGGACCCCAGTGTCTGGGCAGGCGTCCAGTAGTTCGCACCAACACGCTGCGGAGTGGCATAAGCAGCCTGCTCAGCCAAAGCAGCGATAGCAGGAGCGGCCTGCACTGCATCAGAAGCGGCAGCATTCAGATTGGACGGGCCCATGCCGCGCTCTTCAAACCGGGTGTTCTGGTTTTCTTCATTGGTGATCCACTGGGCCAGCAGCATGGCATACCCCACGTTGGCGCTGTGGGGGTTCACGCCCACCAGCTTGTAGCCGGAGAAGCTGGACATCTGGACCTGCTCGCCGTTCAGCGTATATGTGGGCAGCTTGCAGGCGGCATAATTCTCGCCCCAGCACTCCTCGGCCACAGCGGCGTTCCAGGTGCCGCTTACGCCGGCAATGATGGAACCGTCCTTCATACCGGCCACCAGATCCGCGTCAAGCACATTGATAAAGGCGGGGTTGGACGTGATATCCAGAATCGCCTGGCATACATCGGCGCCGGGCTCCTCATTCCAGTTGCAAATATTGTTGACACCGTCTTCGGCCAGGCCCAGCTCCAGGCCAGCGCCCTTAAAGAACGAGTAGATGTACCATCCGTCGCTGATGGTCATGCCCACCTGCTTGCCAGCCTCGGCGGCAACTTCCATCATCCGATCCAGGCTCTGCACGTCTTCTTCCGTAAAGTATTCGCTGTTGTAGAACATGAAGTAGCCATTGTCCGCAGTCATGGGATAGGCGTACAGGGTGCCGTCCACTGTGGCAGCCTCCACAGAGCCGGCCACGTTGGCGGATTTGATTTCCTCCAGGCCCATCTCCTCGGGGATGGCCTGCAGCGCACCGGCGGCAACCAGCTCGTTGATCTGGTCGTCCGCAAAGGCATAAACGTCGGCGGCAGCGGTTACGTCAGTCAGGATCGTATCTTTGGCAGTTGCCTCAGACTCCACACCCAGCGTAATGGTGATGTCCGCCTGATCTGCATAAGCAGCGATGAACTCGTCGGCCATCTGCCGCAGCATGGTCTGATCCTCTTCTGCCCCCCACATGGTCAGGCTGACCACAGCCTTTTCTGTAGAGCCAGTATCAGTGCCTTCCGCCTGAGAAGTCTCGGCGCTGCCGGTTTCAGCGGTGGTCGATTCTCCGCTGGAAGATCCGCAGGCGACCAAGCCAAAGACCATCGCCAGGGCCAGCAGAAGTGCAAGCAGTTTTTTCATGAATGTTTCCTCCTTGAATTGGAATTCACAGCGCGTGCCAAGTGCGCAACGAAATTGCGCGCGCATTTGGTGCTATCTATAGAATACATCCCAAATGTTCCTGTGTCAATTGTTCAGTCCTCATGTGGTTTGTCTCGTATTTTTGTCTATTTTCACAAATTCCTTTCATAAAATTCTCCACGTCCCGCACATTTGCGCAACTTATATTTTATTGTTGCGCATTTTGCAGAATTTCTAAAGGACAGCGCAGAAAAGCCCCCCTCTCTCCGCGCAAGCAGAGAAAGGGGGGCGCGCA
Organism: uncultured Oscillospiraceae bacterium; assembly: GCA_965120355.1. Lineage (GTDB taxonomy): Bacteria > Bacillota > Clostridia > Oscillospirales > Oscillospiraceae > CBCPMX01. The sequence continues at coordinate 3,957 of CBCPMX010000118.1, read as the reverse complement.
ACTGCACGCGCATCGCGTGTGTATTATTTTGTCGATTCCCGCAAAATCACCTGATACCCTTGAACAATCCGCCGCTGTGCAACTTTCTCCACCATGGAGTCCAGCAGCAGCCGGCAGGCCGCTGTACCCAGCGCGGCCGCATCGAAGCTGACCGCCGACACTGCCGGCGCTGTCATCTGCAACACTTCGCTGTCGTAGAGACTTGCCAGCCGCAGTTCCTCCGGTACATGGATCCCGCGTTGGCGCAGTTCCTTCATCGCAGCAAACGTCAGATTGTCATCGCCGCACAGCAGGCAGTCCGGTTTTCGCTCCAGAATTGCACTGATGGCGTCAGTCCGCTGCTCTGCCGTTTCCATCTCCGGCCAGATCAGCCCCTCCTCTGCCGCCACTCCCATCTGCTCATGGGCCTGATAGTAGCCCTGCAGGCGGTCTGCATTGACTGTATAATCTGTACTGCCGAGCAAAAACGCCACCCGCCGCAGCCCCAGCCGCAGCAGCAAACTGGTCATTTCACAGGCCGCGCCCACCTGATCGTTGTCCACTTGCAGCGCATCCGGGTCCGCTAAGCGGCCCACCGCCACATAGGGAATCCGGCTGCGCCGCACCAGCTCCAAACAGGGATCCCTGCGCAATGTCCGCGACAGAATGACCCCATCCGCTTTCGGGACCCGCAGTTGTCGCGCCAAATGCGCAGTGTCATTCTCGTCGGCATAGCACAGCAGCAGATCATATCCCCGCTGGGCTGCCATACGGCTGATGCCGCCCATACACTTGCGCAGAAACGGCAGATCGTCCTCCACAAACGACGGCGGAATCACCAGCAGCAGATTATTCGTCGCCGGCCGCCGCTCCGGGCAGACGGCCTCATAGCCCACCTGTCTGGCATACGCAAGGACTCGTGCCCGGGTCTGTTCACTGACCCGGCCCTTTCCTGATAGAGCGCGGGATACCGTGGTTTTGGACATGCCAAGTGCCCGTCCAATCTCTTCTAACGTCACCTGATTCCTGTTTCCAGCAGTCCGCGCCATAATCAGACCTCCCTGTCAACCGGATGCCGCGCAGATACACCCTGGCTTTTTCCCGCAGAATATGATACAGTATTCGCAGACAGCGCAACTATTCTGCGCACTTACTGCAACAACTTCAGTATAAAAACCATTGCATCATTTGTCAAGGGAGGAAGTCATATGCGCACAGATCGCATCTATTTCGGCGCGGCCTATTACGACGAATACATGCCTGTCTCCCGCGTCGAAGAGGACATGGCGATGCTGGAGGCAGCGGGCATGAACGTCATCCGCATTGCCGAATCCACCTGGAGCACCTGGGAACCTCAGGACGGCATCTTTGAATTCACCAGCCTGCACCGGATGCCGGAAGGTGCGGCCCGCCACCACATTTCCGTTATTGTCGGCACCCCAACCTACGCCATTCCGCCCTGGCTGGCGGCAAAATACCCTGATATTCTGGCGGAAACCCACGATGGTCCCAGCCGTTACGGACATCGCCAGAACATGGATCTGACCCATCCCGGCTATCGCCTGCACTGCGAACGGATCATCCGCCGCCTGCTGGAAGAAGTCCAGCCCTACGAACACGTCATTGGGTTCCAGTTAGACAACGAAACAAAGCATTACGACACCTGCGGCCCCCGCGCCCAGGCGCTGTTCAAGCAGTGGCTCCAGCAGAAATTCGGTACAGTAGAGGCCATGAACCGCGCATTTGGTCTGGCCTATTGGAGCAATTCCCTGGGCAGCTGGGACGACCTGCCCGACGTCCGAGGCACCATCAACGGCTCCCTGGCCGCAGAGTTCGAAGCATTTCAGCGCAATTTGGTAACAGAATTTCTCACCTGGCAGCGGGCCATTGTGGACGAATACCGCCGCCCGGATCAGTTTATTACGCACAATTTCGACTATGAGTGGCGCAACTACTCCCATGCCCTCCAGCCGGACGCTGACCAGTTTGCGCTGGCGAAGCAGGTGACAGTGGCGGGCTGCGACATCTACCACCCCTCCGGCGCAGCCCTGACAGGGGCGGAAATCAGCTTCGGCGGCGATTTGGCCCGTGGATTGAAGCACGGCGAAAACTTCCTGGTTCTGGAGACGCAAGCCCAGGGGCCCATGGGCCGTCTTCCATACCCCGGTCAGCTGCGGCTGCAGGCCCTGGCACACCTGGCCAATGGAGCCAACATGCTGGAATACTGGCACTGGCACTCCATCCACAACGCCATTGAGTGCTATTGGAAGGGTGTCCTCAGCCACGACTTCACGCCTGGAGCCGTCTATCAGGAAGCCGCCTCCATTGGCCGCGATCTGAAGCGGATTGGCGCCCATTTGGTGAATTTACAGCGGAAAAGTCCTGTCGCCATTCTCGTCTCCAACCGCAGTCTCACCGGCGTCAAGCATTCTGCGGCCCTGACCGGCCCTGATTACGGCGACTGCCTGCGGTGGTTATATGACGCTCTGTTCCGCCTGAACATTCCCTGCGATATTCTGGATGACAGTGTACAGGACTTTTCTGCATACAGTGCAGTGGTCGTTCCCTGCCTGTACTGTGCTGAGGAGTCCCTCATTGCCGCCCTGCGGCAGTATGTGGCCAATGGCGGCCATCTGCTGGCTTCTTTCCGCAGCTTTTTCACCGATGCGTACGTGTCCATTCGCCACGCCCCGCAGCCCTACGGCTTGACAGACGTCTTCGGCATGACCTATGACAATTTCACTGTGCCGGTGGAGGTTCCCCACGCAGCCCAGTGGATGGAGCTGTTGCGCCCGGATCCCGCTACAGTGGTGCTGGCCGGCTATGCACACCCCGCGTACGCCGGCTATGCAGCCGCAACTCTGCACCACTTTGGCCGCGGCAGCGCCGCATATTTGGGAACCATGTTTGACCAACCGATGCTGGAATCCATACTGCTGCGGCTGCTGCCGGATTTCGGAATCACCGTTCCATCCCTTCGCTGGCCTCTGATCTGCAAAGAGGGCGTCAACGATCTGGGCCGCCGGATACGGTATCTGCTCAATTACGCGTCGTCCCCCGCCGCCTGCACCGCTCCGGCAGACTGCACAGAGCTGCTGAGCGGCCAGCGCATCGCCGCCGGCAGAGAACTTGCTCTGGAACCCTGGGGGGCGGCAGTGCTGGAGTGGTAAGGCTGCCACGTTGGTCAAATTGTAAATATTTTATAACCATTGCCCAAAATCCAGTTGCGCTTTCTTGTATTTGTGCTATAATAAATACAACCGGTGGGCACTGCGCCCACCGGCGATCCCCCTACAACGAAAGGAGCGTCAACACATGAAGATCACTTTCACTGACAAAAAAGTCGATATTCCCGGCAACATCCACTGGTATGCGGAGAAGAAGGTCAAAAAGCTGGATCGCTATTTCCGCACCGAAGCCGAAGCCAATGTCGTCTTCAGTGTGGAAAAAATGCGCAACAAGGTGGAGCTTACTGTCCATGCCGACAACACCTACTTCCGCGCTACAGAGAGCACCTCTGATATGCTTGCTTCCATTGACGCTGCGGTCAGCTCCATTGAGCGGCAGATTCGCAAATATAAAACCCGTCTGGAACGGCGGCTGCGGCAGGATGCGTTCGTCCGCACCCCGGCAGATGAAGAAGTTTCCTCCTTTGTGCCCGAGGAACCGGAGGAAGAGACGTTTGAGATTGTCCGCTCCAAATCCTTCCCCATCAAGCCCATGACCCGGGAAGAGGCCATTTTGCAGATGAACCTGCTGGGCCACAGCTTTTTTGCATTCCGCGACGAAGACAACGATGCTTCGTTCGCCGTGGTATACAAACGCAACGACGGCGGTTACGGCATCATTGAGGATGAAGCCTAATTACGGTTTTTCAGGCCCGGCTTTTGCCGGGCCTTTGCGGTAAACAGGGCGGGGGTGGGGGGAGGGGGGGTTTTCCTCGTCTCCCCCCTTTTTTTTTTCTCCACCCCCCCAATG
>CBCPMX010000117.1:0-9693 GCA_965120355.1 uncultured Oscillospiraceae bacterium | reverse complement strand
CACTTGGAAGCACCTGCTTTCTTGATTTCTTTTGGAGCAAGTAAATCATAGCAGATTTCCCAGTGCCACCAAGGCTTTGTTCTGGTTTTACTACCCACACTTAGTACAATAGAGCCCAATTGAAATGCTTTTTGGCTGCAGCAGGAAGAGAAAATTTCTCAAGGGCTGCAGAAGATGTCCATATCTCCCAGTCTTCCATCAGCAAAATCATTGCCAGGCTGGAGGCAGAATTAGGGGTTACGCTGTTTGAGCGAAAAAAAGGCCGTATTACTTTAAATGCCAATGGAATTTTATTTCAAAAATACGCGGCTTCAGCCATGCAATGTTTAGAAGAAGGGATCACGTTAGTTCAGGCAGCGGCAGCGGTTGCGCAGAATTCGATTTCCATTGGATGCACTGCTTCACAGAGGTTTGACAGCATTCTGGAAGAAGTGCAGGCCATTGTGCCGCAATGCTTGCTGGAGGTACAGGTTATGTCGCAGGAGGAGCTGCTCAAAGCGTTTGAGCAGGGAACTTTAGATATTGGATTTTGGAATCCGATAAGACGTTTTCCTCTCCGTTGTTTGAGGAAATTGCCAAACAGTATTTTGTAGTGTTTCTTACCGATCAGCACGAAGCATCTGTTTTGCAGAGATTCCCACCAGAACGCATTGCTGAGGAAATTGTATGTTTTACGGGACGGGAAGATGACCGCAGGTTCTTAATGCATATGTTCGCTTCTGAAGGTGTGCGTCCTAAGGTGTTTGCTGAATACCCGGATCATAAAGCAACTGCACAGCTGATAAATACGGGGGCAGCCATTGGTATTGTGCCTGATGAACTGTATTTTCACAGAAAACAGGCTACACCAAAACTGCCGCTGCTGGCGCTGCCAATTTCCTCTGATTGGTATCGAAGAATCTATCTTCTGCATCGCCCCCTTCCTGAAATGAATTTGCAGATTCAACAAATATACGATCTTCTGAAGGAACATCTACTGGAAGAGCGAAAACTGATTCAAGAATTTTTCCAAGGGAAAGGCATCAATTTTGAGCAACTTCCATGTAAAACATATGAAAAAACAAATTTTAATACATATTATGGAGGAACCTTATGAAAACAATGCAATGCGACATCGTAGTCATTGGCGGCGGCGGCAGCGGTCTGGTGGCCGGATGCCGGGCCGCCGGAATGGGCAAGCAGGTCATTGTCCTGGAAAAGGATAAGCAGCTGGGCGGCGGCATGAACATGGCGTCTACCATGCGGACCTTCGGCAGCCGCTGGCAAAAGGAACGGAATCTGCCCGACACCACGGCGCTGTTTCTGCGCAACCGTATGGACGAGACGTTCTGGCGGCTGGATCGAAAACTGGTGAGCAATGTGATCCGCGGGACGGGGCAGTTCTTTGACTGGTTCTGTGAGATTGCTCCGCAGGAAGTGGTCGATCAGTTCACTGTGGGCCGCTATGTATTTGATGAGGAGTCGGATGGCCCATTGGGTCCCCAGTGTGGTGGTCATGGTAAGGGTAAGGGATCCGGACGTATTTTTGTGGAGGTCACGTCGGAGAAGCTCCAAGCTTTGGGCGGCCAGATTTTCACCGAGGCTGTCACCGACAGGATTGTCATGGAAGACGGCAAAGTGGCCGGTGTCCAGGCGGCAATCGGCGGCGAAGCGGTGGAGATCCGCTGCAAAGCAGTCATTTTGGCCAGCGGCAGCTGGATTCGCAACCCGGAGGTTGTGGCGAAATACTATCCCAAACTGGCGGAGGCCCAACCTTTCATGGGAGAAAGCCCCCATATGAACCGCAATTACACCGGCGATGGCCTTGCCCTGGCCAGAAATGCCGGCGCAAAGATGGATGAAGTGAATATGACCATCCGGATGATGGGGCCCATGACCATGTGCCGCAGCCGCGTCATGGGCGACATGGCCAATTCGGCTTACTCGATCTATGTCAATCAGGAGGGGCGGCGCTTTGTCTGCGAAGGTTCGCAGCTGCGCATGGGCGTGTTTGATTCCGGCTCGGTCCAGGTGGAGCAGCCTCAGGGACTGGCGTACATCATTTTTGATGAGAATAATCTCCGTCACGCCATAGCGGCCGGCGATCACCAGCCGCAGCCCCAGCTGGCCATGCCCTTCGGCCCCAGCCATTTCCCGGCCACCATGGAGGAAGCCAAGGCGGATATCGTTCCTGCATTGGAGAAAAACGATGGCGTCCTGTTCAGCGCCAGCACCGTGGAGGAACTGGCGGAGCAGATTGGCGTGGATGCTGGGAATCTGCGGCAGACCATTGACGAATATAATACAGCCTGTGAGACGGGCATGGATTGGGATTGTTATAAGCCAAGTGATTGGCTGGCGCCTATGAATGAAGCACCCTATTACGCAGTGAAGGCGTCGTTGGGGACTGATGGCGCGTTTGGCGGTGTAGAGATCAATGAGAATATGCAGGCCAAAGCGGCGGCAGGCGGCCTGGTGGACGGCCTGTATGTAGTCGGGGATCTGGCCTCTGGCCGGTTTATCAACATGGCAGGAATCAAAAAGCAGGTGCTCAATGATATGTCCTTTGCGCTGTCCAGCGGGTACTTGGCTGGCACCCATGCAGCCCAGGCCATAGACTGAGGAAGCGGCCACGCATACGAATTGTACCGGCTGCCTTTATAGCGAAGACCCGCCGCCCCCCGGGGAGAAACAAGCCGGTGGGCGGCGGGCTGCCGCGTTTGGGGCTGGGCAAATCGTCTGCTTCTGGGAGCTGGTGTGTGTTCGGGCTCCGGCACAGATATGCGGCTGCTGCTGTTTGGATGTCTGCTCCGGCGCATTCAGAGCCCGGGTGCAGGCTCCAGAAAGACAGAAAAAACACAGCCCTTGCCAGCAGGCAAGGGCCGTTGCACGTCCAATATAAAATTCAAGCCATAGCGTTCATCTTCAGGGTAATGCTGCTCTTCTTGCGCGCAGCATTGTTCTTGTGCAGAATTCCCTTGTTGACAGCCTTGTCAATGGCCTTGACGGCGTTGGTATATGCCACGGCGGCCTCTTCCCGGTTGCCGGCAACCACAGCGGCATCAAACTTTTTGATGGTAGTCTTGAGAGCGGACTTGGCAGCCTTGTTTCTCGCGGTGTTGACCTTGGTCAAAAGCACTCTCTTTTTGGCAGATTTAATGTTGGGCACTGAAAACACCTCCTCCATCAAAAAATTCTCGTTGGCATCTCTGAAAACGCCCAGAATACGGGCAACTCAGACAGATTCAATGGGCATAACGTCCCCATGCGTTCATTTATTATACTCGCTCGTTTCGATAAAATCAAGTTTTTTTTTCACTTTCCGAAAACTTTTTGCATCAAAGCGGCGGCTTTGGAAAACAATATCTTTCAGAGGTGATGGAGATGAATATTCGGACCGATCTGGCCATGGAGGCCCATGCCCTTTGGCAGCAGAATGCGGGGGAGACGACAGAGTTGCCCGGCGTCCGAGCCAGACAGTGGCAGGAAGGGGGCATTGGCCTGCATTTGGTGGAAATTCTGGACCAGCGGGGAGAGGAAGCCTTGGGCAAGCCAGCGGGCCGCTATGTGACATTATCTTTCACCGACGCCCAGCTTCGGGACCAGGCAGAACAGGCCGCTGAGGCCCTGGGAACACAGCTGGCCGCACTGCTGCCGGAACAATGGCACAGCGCCTTGGTGGTGGGGCTGGGTAATCAGAGCGTTACGCCGGATGCGGTGGGCCCATTGGCACTCCGGTCAGTGCTGGTGACCCGTCATCTGCGGCAGCGCTTTTCCGAGCTGTTTGGGGCGATGAACAGTGTCGCGGCTATGGCGCCCGGGGTTTTGGCGTCCACCGGCGTGGAGAGTGCGGAGACGGTACAGGCGTTGGCCGAAGTGGTGAAGCCGGATGTAGTGGTCGTCATTGATGCCTTGGCCGCCCGGGAGACAGCACGGCTGTGCCGTACCATTCAGCTGAGCGATACCGGGATTGTTCCCGGCTCGGGGATCGGCAACCGGCGGGCCGCCTTCGACCGGGCATCCCTGGGGGCGCCGGTCATTGCCGTAGGGGTCCCGACAGTGGTGGAGGCGGCAACCTTGGCTCGGGATCTGTGCGGAGAAGATTTGCCCGGGCTGGCAGAGCGGGCAGCGGGGCTGATTGTGACGCCGACCTATATTGATGCCAGTGTGGCCGCAGTCAGCCGCGTGGTGGGATGGGGAATCAATCTGGCACTGCAGCCGTCTCTGGACTTTGCGGAAATGTCAGCTTATGTTGGATGACTTATGTTAACCGGCTATGCAGAATTTCCAAATTAAAGAAACTTAAAAACCTGTGCACAAACCTGTGGACAATGTGAAAAACTTTTGAGTTTCAAAGCGTCCTTTTTCCACAGGTTTGCGCAAAGGCAACGAAGAAATATGAATAAAGAATGAATAAAAGAAAAATAACCGTGTAATTCTGGGTGTTACGTCGACAGCCGGCGGCATACAGACAGGGAATGAAACAAAGGGGCCAGACCGCCCTTTTATGCAATTTTTCTATTGACGCCCTGCAAAAGGCAGTGTACAATGAAGTGTCATTTGAATTTGCTGCGCTTTGTGTAAGCGTGTGTGGTTGAGTTTGTGAGCGTTTGACAAGGGCGTCGCGCAGGGAGGAATGGAGTATGGCAATGAAATACATATTTGTGACAGGCGGCGTTGTGTCCGGCCTGGGCAAGGGCATTACTGCGGCATCTCTGGGACGGCTCCTGAAGCAGCGGGGCCTGCGGGTCAAGGTGCAGAAATTGGACCCGTATCTCAATGTGGATCCGGGGACGATGAGTCCTTATCAGCATGGCGAGGTGTTTGTCACCGACGACGGCGCGGAAACGGATTTGGATTTGGGCCACTATGAACGGTTTATTGATGAAAATCTGGACTATAACTCCTCCGTTTCCTCCGGCAAGATTTACTGGGACGTCCTGAACCGGGAGCGGCGGGGTGATTATTTGGGCGGCACTGTCCAGATTATTCCGCACATCACCGGCGAAATCAAGCGCCGCATCTATTCGCTGGATACGCCGGAGACGGATGTGGCCATTGTGGAGATCGGCGGTACCGTGGGCGATATCGAGTCCCAGCCGTTTTTGGAGTCTATCCGGCAGGTGGCGGCGGAACAGGGGCGTCAGAACGTCATGTTCATCCATGTTTCGCTGATTGTAGCAATCCCCGGTACCGGGGAACTGAAGTCCAAGCCTACCCAGCACTCGGCGAAAGAACTCCTGAGCCTTGGGATTCAGCCCGACGTGATCATGTGCCGCAGCGACGAAAAAATCCCCAAGGACATTCTTGAAAAAATTTCTCTGTTCTGCAATATCCCTGTAGAAAACGCGATTCCCAATTTGACGGCGGATGTGTTGTACGAGGTGCCGCTGATGCTGGAGCGGGAGGGACTGACCGATGTGGTGGTGCGCCGTCTGGGGCTGATCTGCCATATGCCGGATTTGACGGAATGGGCCACCATGGTCTATCGGGCCAAAAATCCCAAGGGAACCGTAAAAATTGCGTTGGTTGGCAAATATGTGGGACTGCATGACGCATATCTCTCTGTGGTGGAGGCTCTGACTCACGGAGGCATTGAGAATGAGCGGAAAGTAGACATCCAGTGGGTGGATTCCGAGACGGTCACGGATGAGAATGTTTCTGTCGTTCTGCGTGGCTGTCATGGCGTGCTGGTGCCGGGCGGCTTTGGCGACCGTGGAATCGAGGGAAAGATCTCCGCGATTCGGTATGCCCGGGAGCACAAGGTGCCGTTTTTGGGAATTTGTCTTGGCATGCAGATGGCGGTGGTGGAGTTTGCACGCCATGTCTGCGGTATGACAGATGCCCATTCCAGCGAGCTGGACCCGAAAACGACCCATCCGGTGATCGACCTGATGCCGGAACAGATGGGGGTGACGGCCAAAGGCGGCACCATGCGTCTTGGCAGCTATCCCTGCCGTTTGGCAGCGGGGACCCTGGCGGCACGCATTTATGGAACCGACGAGATCCACGAGCGGCACCGGCACCGCTATGAGTTCAATAACGAGTACCGCGAAGCGCTGACGGAAAAGGGCCTGGTGCTGTCGGGCCTGTCCCCGGACGGTCATCTGGTGGAAATGATCGAGTTGAAGGATCACCCCTGGTTTGTGGCCGGGCAGTTCCATCCGGAGCTGAAGAGCCGTCCAAACCGCGCACATCCGCTGTTCCGCGAATTTATTCGCGCCGCGGCGGAATATGCGGAATAACGGGAGAAATGCTCACGCCCCGCAAACCCGATTCGGGTTTGCGGGGCGTCATTTATAAAAGGCTGGAAATGCAGCTGCGATTCAGGACGGCTGGGCGGCGCTAACTGTCCGGCGGATGGTGCCGCCGCCCAGCACCAGGTCGCCGTCGTAAAGCGCCACGGTCTGTCCCGGCGTCACGGCCCGCTGAGGCTGATCGAAGGTCAGCAGGATGCTGCCGTCTTCCTGCTGACGGACTGTGGCGTCCTGCGGCGTCTGACGGCTGCGGGTCTTGGCCTGGACCTGCAGGGGGCCGTCAAGACGGTCAAAGGGGATCCAGTTGCAGTCATCGGCGATCAACGCGCTGGAATAGAGCGCTGTTTCCGGGCCAAGGGTGACGGTGTTGTCGGCCATGGATTTGCCGCAGACGTATACTTTTGTGCCCGCCGCAAAGCCCAGACCGCGCCGCTGGCCCAACGTATATCCCGCCGCGCCGCGGTGCTGTCCGATGACCTGGCCGTCCATGTCCAGCAGATCGCCGGGCGTGGACGGCGTGCCGGTGAAGTCCTCCAGAAAACGGAGGTAATCGCCGTCGGGGACAAAGCAGATGTCCTGGCTGTCCCGCTTGCGGGCATTGCATAGGCCAAGCGCTTCCGCCAGCGCCCGCGTTTCGCTTTTGTGCAGCGCACCCAGGGGGAATTGGGTATGGGCCAGCTGGTCCTGCGTCATGTGACAGAGGAAATAGCTCTGATCTTTGGCAGCGTCCAGGGCGGTTTTCAGAAGATATCGGCCGTCCTGGGGCACAATGCGGGCGTAGTGCCCCGTCACCAACTTTGTGCATCCCAATTCCCGCGCACGGCGCAGCAGCCGGTCAAACTTCAAAAATCGGTTGCAGGCGATGCAGGGATTGGGGGTTTCGCCCCGCAGGTAGCTTTCCGCAAAGGGGGTCATGACCCGGTCTCGGAAGTCTGCCGTGAAGTTAAATACATAGAAGGGGAACCCCAGGCGTTGGGCGACCCGCCGGGCGTCTTCCACATCGTCCAGAGAGCAACAGCCGCTTTCAGATGTGTTGGGCAGCAGCTTCATGGTAGCGCCGATGCACTGGAAGCCCTCCTGCAAGGTCAGATAGGCGGCGACGCTGGAATCTACGCCGCCGCTCATGGCGATCAGAGCCTTACAGGGCGCAGCCATGGTCGCAGGAACTGCAGTCCGGGAACTCGGCGGCGGAATAGGCGATCCCGTGTTTGTCATAGTAGTCTTTGATGGCGGCCTTGATGGCCTCTTCGGCCAAAACGGAGCAGTGGAGCTTGTGGGCGGGCAGCCCGTCCAGGGCCTCCGCTACGGCTTTGTTGGTCAACTGCATGGCCTCGGACAGGGGCTTGCCTTTGATCATCTCGGTGGCCATGGAGCTGGAGGCAATGGCGCTGCCGCATCCGAAGGTTTCAAATTTGACATCGGTGATGATGTCGTTGTCGATCTTCAGATAAATCTTCATAATGTCGCCGCACTTGGCGTTGCCCACCTCGCCGATTCCGTCAGCGTTTTCTATGGAGCCGACGTTGCGGGGATTGCGGAAATGATCCATGACGGTTGGACTGTAAAGTGCCATTGTTTTCGCCCTTCTTTCTCAGAGTAGAAACTGTTTTTTGCCAGACTCCAGGTCTTTCCAAACTGGGGACATATTCCGGAGCCGGGAGACCACCTGATGGACGCAGTAGATGATATAATCCACTTCCGCGGCGGTATTTTCGGCGCTTAGGGTCAGCCGCAGGGAGCCGTGGGCCACCTCATGGGGGCGTCCAATGGCCAGCAGGACATGGCTGGGATCCAGAGACCCGGAGGTACAGGCGGAGCCGGAGGAGGCGCAGATGCCCCGTTCGTCCAGCAGCAGAAGCAGGCTTTCGCCTTCGATGCCCTCGAAGCAGAAGTTGACGTTGTTGGCCAGCCGTGGCTCCCGGGCGCCGTTGAGGGCGCTGTGCGGGATTTGTTCCAAACCGGCAATGAGCCGGTCCCGCAGCGCCTGCACTTTGGCTTCATTTTCTGTCATGGTACGCAGGGAGCCTTTGAACGCCGCGGACATTCCGATGATGGCGGGCAGATTTTCAGTACCGCCCCGTTTGCCCCGTTCCTGTGCGCCGCCTTCAATGAGCGTGGTCAGGGGAACGCCCTTCCGGGCATATAGCAGTCCCACGCCCTTGGGCCCGTGAAACTTGTGTGCCGAGAGAGAGAGCAGGTCAATGTGCTGGGCCCGGACGTCGATAGGAAGGTGCCCGGCGGCCTGGACAGCATCGGTATGGAACAGGATGCCCCGCTGGCTGCACAGCTGCCCAATTTCAGCAATGGGTTGAATTGTGCCAATCTCATTGTTGGCGTACATGACGCTCACAAGACAGGTGTCTTCCCGGATGGCGTCCGCCACCTGCTGGACCGTCACAAGACCCTCCGGGGACACCGGCAGCAGCTCCACCTCAAACCCTTCTTCTTTTAGGCGGTCGAGCGTGTGGAGTACGGCGTGATGCTCAATGGCGGTGGAGAGGATGTGCAGTTTCCCGGCCCGGCGGCCAATGGCGGCAGCAGAGCGCAGGGCTTGATTATCGGATTCGCTGCCGCCGGAGGTGAAATAAATCTCCTGCGGGTCACAGCCCAGGCCCGTGGCCATGGTCTGCCGGGCGTGTGCCAGAGCTCCGGCGGCCTGCTGGCCAATGGAGTGGAGGCTGGAGGGATTGCCATAGAGAGTCTTCATGGCTTTAAACATGGTTTCTGCGGCGGTTCGGCTGAGTTTTGTGGTGGCCGCATTGTCAGCATAGATCATACAAGATGCTCCTTAAACATATTAAACAGCTAGGTTATAGGCATTATACCCCGCCGCCACCTGCTTGTCAATAGGGTAGCTGGCCTATTGGAAAAAATGGATGCGAACGCGCATTGATTTCCTACTAAAGAACAGGTATAATAGGTAAAAACATAAACAGGAGGGATGTCTATGATGGTATCGACAAAAGGGCGCTATGCGCTGCGGGTGCTCATTGATTTGGCGGAGCACCAGTCGGAGGGCTACGTGCCCTTGAAGGAGATTGCCCAACGGCAGGAAATCTCTGAAAAGTACCTGGAGAGCATCCTGAAGATTCTGGTGCGCAGTCAGCTCCTGTCCGGAATGCGGGGCAAAGGCGGTGGATACCGCCTGACTATGCCGCCGGAAGACTACTCTGTTGGACAGGTTTTGCGGCTGACGGAGGACGGCTTGGCGCCGGTGTCCTGCCTGGAGCGGGAAGAGGTACAGTGCTCCCGGCGGGACACCTGCCACACACTGCCGATGTGGAAAAAACTAGACGATTTGATCAACAGCTTTCTGGATGGCATTTCTCTGGCGGATCTGATGGAATTGCCTGAAAATCAGTGCTTTTCGTTTCCGGACCGGTAACGGCGGCCCCTGTGCAGAGTATGGCTGCATGGACATGCCGCGGCAGCCGCAGCTGCTTTCAGACAGCTGCGG
>CBCPMX010000116.1:0-6087 GCA_965120355.1 uncultured Oscillospiraceae bacterium | reverse complement strand
CAGAGCTTCTACGCGTTTGGTGAAATGAGCGATAGGGTCATCATATATTTTTTCCAGTTCATCGAGGAAGCCTATGGATTCAATGGTTTTATGCTTAGGTGGTGTCGTCAAAAAAACGCGGATCCGGCGTCCGCACCACAATAACTGCTTGGAAATGCCCTTGACCATGAAAGTACCTCCTATGTTGGTGAGTTCTTCCTATAGTCTCGCCGGAATGCATACGCTTTATTCACCAAACAGCCATTGCAGATGTGCGTTGTCCACAATGACGTCTGTTTTCCGAATCTGTTCCCAGGAAAAGTCCTCCACCAATGCTGCCGCAGGTGTTGCAGCCGGCGCCGGCCGCAGGCCAGCAAAAAAGGCCAGCAGCCCTATTATCTTCTCCGGGCTTGTCTGCTGCCGCAAACTGCCCATATCCAGATCCTGCTCCCGTTTGCTCAGCCGCCGTCCATCGCCTGCCAACAGCAGCGGCACATGGTAGAATGCCGGCGGTGAAAAACCCAGCGTTTCGTACAAATACAGTTGCCTGGGCGTGGAGTCCAACAGATCCCGGCCACGCACCACCTGCGTGACGCCCATAAGCGCATCATCCGTTACCACCGCCAATTGGTATGCAAATACCCCGTCTGCCCGCCGGACAATAAAATCCCCGCATTCGGCAGCCAAATTTTCCGCATATGCTCCCTGCAGCCCATCTGAAAAGCCAAATATCCGATCCGGTACCAGGACGCACCACGCCGGTTTTTTCCTTTTTTCTGCCCGCTGGGCCGCTGTCAACTGGCGGCAGGTCCCCGCATATACCACCCGCCCATCGGATCCATGGGGGGCGGATGCCGCGTGCAGTTCTGTTCTGGAGCAATAGCATGGATAGACCAGCCCCATTTGCGCCAGCTTTTGAAACTGGCGCTCATATTCCCCGCTGCGCTTGGACTGAGATTGTCCCTCACGGTCCCAATTCAGCCCCAACCAGCGCAGATCGTCCTTCAGCTGCGCCGCATATTCCGGCCGGCAGCGGTCCGGGTCCAGATCCTCGATGCGCAGCAGCAGCTCTCCACCGTCTGCCCGCACCGACAGCCACGCCAACAGCGCAGAGAACAAATTGCCCAGATGCATCCTGCCGCTGGGGCTGGGCGCAAACCGTCCAATGACCATGCTGCCCCCTCCTTCTTTTTTTCTGTGCAGCGGAACCCCCATTGCACCATACACCATTCCTATTATGACTGCGTCCAAATCGGGCGATATCGTTCCTTCGTAATCCGCGCATGGGAATATCCCGGGAATTCCTCGCGGGATACCAGCCTCCACTCCGGCTCCATCAGATTCAAATCCAGCCACATGTCCGCAGGATAAATCCGGTTCCAACCATAAACCACCACTTCTTCAATTCTGGAAAGCCACGGGCTCAGGGGCGCACCCTCCACAAAGCAGTATGCACCTTCTGGCGCTTGAGCCAAAAACCTCGCCTCTGTCCGTACCGCTTCCGCCGGAAACAAAACGGCGGAAGCGGCATCCATCCATACCGGCTGTCCCTGGGCCATGCGCATCACATCAGCTGTCACAGCCCGGTCCCGAGACTGTCTACGGTCATGAAAACGCAGGCCGCCACGGCCGTCTATACAAACAATCGGAATCATAAATGCAGCTCCTATGGACAACGGATTTCCACCCGGCTGCCGCCGGTTGGATCCTTGGTCACCACAATCTGCCGGTCAATTTTCTCTTTCAGGCTGGACACATGGGAGATGATGCCCACCAAACGATTGCCCTCCGACAGCCGTGTCAACGCGCGCAGCGCCTGTTCCAGCGCATCTTCGTCCAGAGAGCCGAATCCCTCGTCCACAAACATGGTATCCAGCCGGATGCCGCTGGCAGAAGACTGTACCTCGTCCGACAGTCCCAGAGCCAGGGAAAGCGCAGCCATAAAAGACTCTCCGCCGGACAGGGTTTTCACGCTGCGGAACGTGCCATTATAGTGATCAATGACGTCCAGATCCAATCCGCTCTGGGAGCGGACATTCTCCGCCTGAGTCCGGCGGCGCAGCTCATACTGCCCGCCGGACATCACCAGGAATCGCGTATTGGCCCGCGCCAGAATCCGGTCAAAGCAGGTCATCTGCACATAGGTCTCCAACATAATCTTTTCTTTTCCCGGCAAATTGCCATTTGCAGTATTGGAGAGACTGCGAATCCAGCTCCAGCGGTGCTCTGCCGCATCCAGTTCCGCGCTTTGAGCACGGATCTGCGCCATGGCAGTCTCATTGCGGTCCAGGCGGGTTCTGCATGCCTGCAGCGTCTCCAACTGCTCCGCCTTTTCCCGGTTCATGCCGCTGAGCCGTTCAGCTGTCTCCTTCAAATCAATCTGTTCCGCCTGTTCCAACCGGTCGGACAGGGCTCTGATCTTCCCTTCCAATGCGGCCTGCTCCTCCTGCTTTACCTGCAGCGCCTTTTGGGCAGCCTCCTGCGCGCGCCTGAAAGCAGCCGCTTCAGCGTCGTCCGCCGCAATCTGTTCCATGGCGGCGGCACGGCTGGGGAATGGAAGCTGGGCATTGAGCGCCTGCACCTGCCGCGTCAAGCTGGCACATCTGGCCTCCGTTGCCGCAATTTCTGTCTGCAAAGCGGCCAAACCGGCAACATTGCGTGCCAGCGCCTCCTCCTGCTGCGGCAGCTCCTGACGCAGGCGCTCTGCCTGTGCAGCCCGTTCCGTTTCCAGCGTCACATTCGCGCGGACCTCCTGGATTTCCTGTCCGCAGACGTCCATTTGTGCTTTTAATGTGGCAGAAATCCGTTCCACACTGGTTTCCCCCAACAGGGTTTGTCCACGGGCACACAGGGTTTGCTCCTGATTGCGCACTTGTCCCAGCAATTCGCCGGCAGCCTGGCTGGCCTGGGACATTGCAGTCTGCGCCTGGTCAGCCTGCTGTTTTGCCGTTTTCAGTTGAGCCTCGCTGGGAGCTTCCGGCGAAAGCGCCGCCGGTGCCGGATGGACCGTCGCGCCGCACACCGGACAGGGATGGCCATCTGTCAGCCCCGCCGCCAGCAGCCCGGCCTGTGCGTCCAGAAAGGCGCGGTGCATTCCATCATATCGGGACTGTGCCCGCTGCGCCGCATCAGCGGAAGCTGCATAGGCGTCCAGAGCCTTTTGATGCTTCTGCCGCAGCTGCTCCAGTTCTGACAGCTCTTTTTCCAGCCCATTGAGCGCCGTCAGCCGCTGTGTCAGCAGACTCAGCCGGTGGTTGCCCTTCTCCAGCGCCACACCGGCGTCTTGCAGAGCTTCCAGCTGAGTCTTTCCCTGGAGCAGCGTCTGCCGGAGCCGCTCCCCTTCCGCGGCGCTGCGCGCCTGTTGGGCAGATTTATCCTGATACATCTGGCTGGCTGCTGCCAGCTCTTTTTGCAACGCATCCAGATGATCGTACCGATCCAATTGAGCACTCAGAGAAGCGGCAGCCTGCGCGTGGGCTTCCGCCTCCGGCTGACGCGCCTGGGCCTGCCGGACAGTTTGCTGCGCTACCTCCAGTTCCGGCTGCAGGCAAACCAATTCCTTCTGGGCAGCGGCCAGCGCCGCTCGGTTCTTTTCCGTCTCCTGGCCTCGGCCCATACGGGCAGTGCATGCGGCAATCTGCGCCTCCAGCGTCTGTATGCGCTGTTCCGCCTGTTCCTGGGCCGCGCGATCCATCCGGATCAACTCCTCCAGCAGTTCCAGGGCCTCACCGGCCGGAAGCCGGCCATCCCTGACCATCTGCATCCGTTCCCAAAGCGGGCTGTCTTCGGGGCAGGCAATGCTGCTCCAATGCTGTTGAATCGTCTGGCGCAGTGTTTCACAGATACGGTTGCTCTCTCCGCTCTCGTCCCGCAGGGCATACTGTAACTTCTGATACAGGCCGGTTTTAAAAATATCCCGGAAAATTCCGATCCTCTGTTCTGTAGATGCCAGCAGCAACCGCAGGAAGTCGCCCTGAGCCAACATGGAGATCTGCGTAAACTGCTCCCGGTCTACGCCCAAAATGTCACGCACCGCACCATTGACGTCTCGCACCTTCGTTACCACGCGGCCGTCCGGATACGTCAATTCCGCGTCCGCCCGCTGGAGCACCATACCCTCGCCGCGCCTGGCAGGCCGCAGGTATTCCGGCGTCCGGCGCACGCGGTACAGCTTCTCGTGGCACAAAAACTCCAGCTCCACAAAGGTGGCCGTCTCCGGCGCGGCATATTTGCTGCGAAACATGGTGGTTTCCCTGTTTTCGCCGCTGGCCTCGCCGTACAGGGCATAGGTGATGGCATCAAAAATGGTGGTCTTGCCCGCGCCAGTGTCACCGGTGATGAGATACAGCCCCCGCTGGCCCAGCCGATCCAGCTCCAGTACCGTCCGGCCGGCGTATGGGCCAAATGCCGAAATGGTCAATTTTACAGGTCTCATGGCGTATCCTCCCAGATCTTCTGCGTCAGTTCCCGCAAGAACGCCGTCTGTTCCTCTGTCATAGGCTGATTGTTCTGCTGGAGATAAAACTCGGAAAACAAGTCCAACGGGGACTTGCGCACTGTCTCCTGTGGGCCCGTGATCTCTGTAGCCGAGCGGGTACGGCGGTTGTCGTACTCCAGGCGCGTCAGGTTCGGATAGACCACCCGCAAGCGGCCCAGGGCCTCCGGCACATCCTCTTCATCGGTCAGTGTGATGTGCACAAAGGCACTCCGGTCCAGGCTGGCATAAAAGGCGCGGCTGGTCAGCTCCAGATAGGTTCCCCGCAGCTGCAAAAGCTCCCGCATGGGCCGCAGCGGGAGCAGCCGGACTGCCAACTCTCCTTTTCTGCCCAGCTCCACCACTGTGACGGACTTTTCCTGCGCCGTTTCCGAGAAGGAGTATTTCAGCGGCGTGCCACAGTATCGTATCCGCGCCGTTCCCACATTTTGCGGACTGTGGATATGTCCCAGCGCCACATAGTCAAAGGCAGAAAACACGGCCGCATCCACATTGTCGCTGCCGCCCACCGATATTTCTTCTGACTCGCACCGGGCCGCGCCTGTGACAAATTGATGCGTCACCAGCACATTGCGCCGGTCCGCCTGCACCGGCATCTGGGCCACGGCGCAGGCTACGGCGTCGGTATAGGTCTCCAGCGGCTCGTCCGGGTACCAGCGCCGCACATGGGCCGGCTTCACAAACGGCAGAAGGAAGATGTCCACCGGGCCATAGCCGTCCTCCAGTGTCACCGGCTGCACGGTTCCGTCGTACACCGGCGACACATACACCCGGCTTTTGCGCATGACGCTGCCGCCATAGGCGATCCGTTCCGGCGAATCATGATTGCCGCTGATGACAAACACCGCCAGTTCCCGCGCCGCCAGTTGGGACAGAAACCCGTCGAATAGGGCCACGGCTTCGGCAGATGGGACAGACTTATCAAAAATATCCCCAGCCAGTAAAATGCCGTCCGGCATTTCCGCATCTGCCAGACCCAGAATCTCATTTAAAATATACGCCTGATCCTCCAACAGGCTAAATTCCCCCAGACGCTTGCCAAGGTGCAGGTCGGACAGATGAAACAGCTTCATTGTCCGCTCCCCTCTCCGCTTTCGTCCGCCGCCGAAGAAGCAGACTGCACCATTGCCTGATAGCGCAGCGCAATCACTGCCATTTGGGCGCGGGTAGTGTCTGCCTCCGGTGCAAGGACTGTCTCAGACGTGCCCTTAATCAGCCCAGCGCCCACGGCCCACCGCATGGCGTCCAACGCATAGGCCCGCACACTTCCGGCATCCTCGTAGCCGTCCAGGACATCCTGCTGCGCCCCCGGCGTTTCCCTATCCGGCCAAAGCCGGTAGAGCATCACAGCCAGCTCTTCCCGCGTCACAGGATCGTCCGGATGAAAGGTGCCGTCGGCATAACCAGTGACAATTCCCTGCTCTGAGGCCCAGACGATGGCCTTCCAATCCGGAGAGGCATCGGAAACATCCGAATACTGCAGTGTCCCCGCCGTGTCCGGCGAACCGGACAACCTGTACAGCACCGACGCCAGCATCCCTCGGGTCAGCGCTTCTTCTGGTGAAAAGGTGGTTCCATCGGTGATCATCCAGCCATTGGCCACAACAGCGTCC
>CBCPMX010000115.1:0-8019 GCA_965120355.1 uncultured Oscillospiraceae bacterium | reverse complement strand
GCAGCGCTGGATCGGTAACGCGCAGCATCAGATTACGGCCGTCAGTATCACCGGCGGGCAGGAGCTTTTCAATCTCAACTTCATATTCAGCTACAGTCTGACCGCTGACATTGCACAGAATGGTGGCTTTGCCGACGGTGACTTCACTGTGGGCAGCCACAGGCACCGCTGCCTGCTCTGAGATAGGCCGCTCGAGAATGCCGAAAATACCGCATTCTGTATTTTGGTCAATCGTCCCTAAAGTGTCGTTCAGGTCAAAGGCGCCCTTTAGTTCTCCCGGCGCGCCTGCAGCGCCTTTGCAGACCTCCACTACGGTGGAAGCAAGTACCCTGCCTTCGTGCAGAGGCAGCAGAGATAATGTGTCTACGTCACTGACGCCATGGCCCAGGGCGCCGTATAATCCTGTTTCAGGGTCATAAAACGTCATGGTGCCAATGCCTGCCATGCTGTCTCGGACAAAGATTCCGAGACGATAGTTACCACCCTTCGCTTTTGGAGTCAGCAGAAGACTGGTTTGTTTGCCGTCCCGCAGAGCCGTCACTGTGATAGGCTGTCCCTGACAATCCTGCAGAAGATCCAGAAGCATCTGCGCACTGGTGAGCTGCTGACCATTGACGGATTGCAGCAGATCGCCTTTTTTCAAACCGCCTGTGCCGCTGCAGGTGTCGTCGTCAAAGCCGACAACCAGAACGCCGTCGGCGTATAGCTCAATGCCAAGCGTGTTGCCGCCGGGGACCAAGGTCTCAGGCAGCGCTGCTGCCTGGACGATAAAAAGGATCGCCAGCGCCGCCGCCGCAAGGCTGCGCCGGAAAACTGCTCGTATCGTATTCATCTCCATTGTTCCGCCCTTTCGCCGCTGAATTTTTTGTGCCTTTTTAATATTCCTGATTCCCGACAAAAAACAACGGGCGGCGATTAGCAATTATCAGGGCCTTTTCCTTGGAAACCTGCAAACGTGTGCGGCGGTGCAATGGATTCCCGCAGGTAAGAAAAAAGTTTTGTATGAAATACTGAAAATTGGTTTTTAGATCAAATAAGAGACCGTCAATATGCGAAACTCTGGCAGTATTCATTGAGGGGAAGCAGCGCCTGCAGCGTGTTCCGCACAGTGTCTGCCAGGGCAGGGGAGAAGAGCAGATCATCAATAGGATGATCTGTATAGGCGTATAGGTTTTTGAAATGATAGTATGGCTCCACCTGAGGGATGCTGCCGGGCTTTTTCCGGGCATAGCTTTCGCCGGTAACGGTTTCTCCACTGGAAGATTCCACCTGACGCACTGTATTCAGGAACACTTCCGGGCGCTCCAGAAGTTGCTTGCGGTAGGTCTGCATGGTGTCTGCCTTTGGATGGAACAGACCAAAGCCGTAGTTATAGCATTCCGGCTCAATCTGGAAAAACAAGGCCGGATGTTCGCTCCAGCTGCTGACGTCCCGGCGGATACAGAACCAAAGGCTCTGTTTGTAAGGTACGCCGTGGGCATAGCGGGCATCCCGGTAGATGCGGGAAACCTTGCAGATCATGCCTGGGATTTCCTGAAATGGCGCAAAGACCTCTGCGGCCAGGGCCAGCATGGGTTGGTAAAGCGTCTGCTGATAAATTGCCTTGTGCGCCTGGAACCACTCTCGATTGTTGTTGAAGCGAATGCCCCAGAGAAAGTCAATGGTTTCCGGGGAAAATCCCTCAAACATAGCGGATCAACTCCTCCACGGAACGCTTTTTGGGGCAAACCGGCGTTTCGCCGGCGTAGCCAAGCGCGATCAGCGCGGTCAGAACGTGGTCGCTGTCTACCTCCAGGAAGGCAGGCAGTTTATCCTCATCATAGATGCCCATGATCACGGTGGACAGGCCCAATTCATGGGCAGCAAGACAGAAGGTCTGGCAGGCGATCCCGCCGTCAAAATACTGCCACCGGTCTTCTTTCTTTGTGGTATAGGAGCCGTCGCGATCAAAGCCGCTGCGGCCGACGCGGGTTGTCATAGCCACTAGAACCGGCGCGGAGCGGACAATGCGGGCGTTGTAGGGCGGCAGCATTTCTGCCGCAATTTTTTCCTTGGCGTCCGGATCGGTGACAACGATATATCCGGCAGTTTGGGTGTTCTTCCAGGAAGGCGCATAGGCGGCTGCAGCAACGATTTGCGCAATCAGCGCTTCCGGCACAGGCTGGTCTGTATACTGCCGGACGCTGCGGCGGCTGGTGATCGCTTCGATGGTATTCATAAAAAATCGCCTCTTTCAAGTAGTAGGTTATCTCTATCATACGAAAAAATACGACAAAAAACAAGAAAATCAAGCAACGCCATACTTCGAATGAAAACGCGCTATTTACCGGCCAGAAAGGCGATGGCCCGTTCTACGCTGGTGCGCTGCGCCTCCGTCAGAGGCTTGCGCGCGTTTTCGTGGTCAAAGCTGCGGCAGAATTCGGTATTGTCCACCCGGAGCTGGGCCAAATAGTCCGTCATGACTGCGGTTAGTTCCTGGCGGAATGTCAGAAAGGCATCCTCAGAAAGGACAGATTTTGCTTCCTCCAACAGCAGGACATAGTGCTCCAGGCAGAAGAAGGGCTGTTTGCGCAGCTTTTCCCGAAAAGACGGGTCTTTTTTCCAGATGTGAACGACATTGCTGATATATTGCTTTTCAAATTCGGCAACGCGGGCGCAGACATAGCAGGAGGCCGCTTGCCTGGCAATTTCACCGGCCTGGGTGTCGCCGTCAAATTTTTTCAGCTTTCCAAGACGGGAAGGAGACTGACCTTGACCGGTGGGAAATTGGGCGGCCACAGTCTCCAAATGGCTCTCCAGAATCAGAGCTAAACTCAGCCGGTTTTTCTGAGCGCGCATGGCGGCAAAGTGTGTCCGGCAGAAGCCCAGTTGATTGGTACGGATACGCACATCCGGTTCCATCATGGCCGCTCCCATGACATAAGTGACGCTCTGCTCGTCCAATGTGGCCCGCAAACGGCACATGGGACAGCCGTCATATTGGTCAAAGGATTCGTTAATGGGGATCGTGTAAATTTTCTCTGCCATGGTTGCAACGCCGCCTTTCAAAGGGTATAATATACAGGTGTAAGGAATCTGACGGCCATGGGCCGTTCTGCAAAACAAGTTGCTGCATTGCAGCTATTATAGCATGGAAGTGATCAAAAATGAACGCCTATTTGGAGAAGAGTTATGTGGTGGATTCCCGGGACGTGGATCTGTTTGGAATGCTGCGCCCCTCGGCGCTGTTGGGGGACCTGCAGGATATGGCAACGGCCCATGCCGCTGAGTTGGGGATGCCGCGGGAACTGCTGGTGGAGCGGTATCATGCGTTTTGGATGCTGGCCAGGTCCTGGTACCACTTGGATGCACCGATCCTGGCCGGCCAAACATTGACGGTTCGCACCAGCCATCGTGGCGCTGGCGGCGCGGTAGTCTACCGCGATTTTGACCTGGAAGTCAATGGACGCCCAGTGGGAGAGGCTGTCACTGCGTGGGTGGTGGCGCGGTTGGATACCCGATCCATGATCCGTCCCGACCATGTGGAGGAGATTGTTCGCTCTGCCGTGCCGGAAAAGACCAAGACCAAAACGCTGGGCAAGCTCAAAGCGCCTGAGAATTTGACACAATTGGAGGTGCGCCGGGTGCGGTATAGCGACACGGACATCAACGGTCACATGAATAACGCGCGGTATGTGGACGTGGCCTGTGACGCCATCGCCTATGAGAGAATGCAGGATCAGTATTTGTCGGATGTGCGCATCAATTACCTGAAGGAGTGCTTTGCCGGACAGGATCTCCATGTTCTGGGAGCGCGTACGGAGCAGGGGTGGTTTATCCGCGGCGCAGATGCCAAAGGAGACGCGCACTTTGACATGACGCTGGCCTTTGCATCAGTCCGGCCATGAACGGCAGTCCATATGATGTGATCGCTCTGGGCGAGCTGTTGGTAGACTTTACCGATGGCGGCAGCAGCGCCAGGGGCAATGCGTTGTTTGAGGCCAATCCCGGCGGCGCGCCCTGCAATGTGCTGGCTATGCTTTCCCAGTTGGGCCGCCGCACGGCTTTTGTGGGGAAGGTGGGGGCAGATCTCTTTGGCCGCCTGCTGCGGGAGGCCATTGACCAGGCTGGCATCGACAGCCGGAGCCTGATATTGGATCCGGATGCCCACACCACGCTGGCTTTCGTGCGCAATGGGGCAGAAGGGGAGCGGACGTTCAGCTTTTACCGCAATCCGGGCGCAGATGAGCTGCTGCGCCCGGAGGAGCTGCCCGAGACTATGTTGCGGCAAACTGGTGTATTTCATTTTGGTTCCCTCTCGTTGACGCGGGAGCCGGCCCGTGGAGCGACACAAAAAGCGGCGGCGTTGGCCCGTACCGGCGGGGCGCTTCTCAGTTTTGATCCCAATTTGCGGGAAGCCCTGTGGCCCAGTTTGGACGCCGCCCGGGAACAGATCCGGTGGGGCTGCGGCATCTGTGACATTTTGAAGGTTGCAGAGGAGGAACTGGCGTTTCTGACCGGCTGCGAAGATCCCCTGGCCGGCGCGGCAGAGCTCCGGCGGGAATTTCCCAATGTGCGGCTGCTGTTGGTGACTTTGGGCCAGCGAGGGAGCATGGCTTTCCTGGAGGAGCGGGCGGTCTGGGCGCCTACCTATTTGCAGCTCCCGGCGGTGGATACTACCGGCGCGGGGGATACGTTCTGCGGCTGCTGCCTGCATGCTGTGCTGGAGTACGGACTGAACGGACTGGAGGACCGGCTGGAGGACATGCTCTTGTTTGCAAATGCCGCAGCCAGTCTGGTGACGGCAAGGCAGGGCGCACTGCGCAGTATGCCGTCTCCGGAGAAAATCCGGCAGCTGCAAAAGGAGCTGCCGGTTAAAAATGGAATACGAAAATATAATTTGAAAATAATTTGGATTTGCAAATGTCGGGATTGTGTTGTATGGTATGCAGTGGAGGCGGCGCTGCTCTCCTATGATAGAAAGGAGAGACTACCCCAATGAAACATCAGACAGAAACCGGCAGTCACTATGCAATCGGCCGCCGCCATGGGGCGGCTTTGTGTGCACAGGGAATACAGCTGCTCAAACAGGTTCCATTTCCGCTGACCCGGGAGCGGCTGGAATTTGCGCGTGCCTGTTTTCCGCTTTACGAGCAATGGTTCCCAGGTGCACTGGAGGAACTGCGTGGATTGGCAGAGGGACAGGACTGCGATCGGGAGATGTTGGCCGCTGCGTTGCTGCCCATGTATTGCCTGTTGCCGCAGTCTCGTTGTTCCTGTTTCGCGGTACGGAGAAATGGAAGGGTATTTTTCGGGCGCAACAGCGACTTTTTGACAGCGTTGAAAGACTGGAATACCAATTGGCTGTATGCGTTTACAGACGGCGGTTTCAGCTTTTTAGGCAATACGACCGCTTTTGTGGAGATGGAGGACGGCGTCAATGTGCAGGGTTTGGCAGTGGGGCTGACTTCTGTGTTTCCCACATCGCCGCAGCCGGGGCTGCAGGCGGGCATGCTGCTGCGGCTGGTGCTGGAGACTTGCGCAACAGTGGATCAGGCGCTGGACTTGCTGTGCCGGGTTCCGGCTGCGTCCAGCCACACCTTGGTGCTGGCAGATCGAACGGGAGACATCGCTTTGGTGGAAAGCTGTGGTCATCGAATGGCCTATCAGAGGCCGGAAACAGCGGAAGGCTATGTGTGTGCGGTAAACATGTTTCATTTACTGCCGGACGAGCTGCCGCAATCCCCATGGGACAACTGGGATTCGGCGCGGCGCTATGAAACCATGACCAGGGCGCTGCAGGCGGGCGTAGATAGTGTGGAGAGCGCCATGGAGCTGCTGTCGGGCAAACGTGGTTTCCTTTGCCAATATGACAGCTCCAGCGGTGCAGACACCGTATGGGCTGTGGCCTGTGACCTGACAGCCGGCAGGATTTATCGCGCAGAGGACAACCCGGGGAGGACGCCGTTTACGGAGGATACGCGTCTGAGATTCTGAATAAAAACGCACAGCAGCACTTTGCCGCTCTGCGATCCTGCAATACAGGACCGCAGAGCGGCAGATGCATTTATGATGGTTATCCGGATTCAGCTGTTCTTCATAATGACAGTGCTGATGCTGTCTCCCACGTGTTCACAGGTGTCGGCGCAGTCTTCCATTTTGTCAAAAATCTCGCGCCAGGCAACAATATCCCACGTATTGGAGAACTGGTCGCGGAGGCTGTGTCTGGCCTCCAGATAGAGCCGGTCGCATTCCTCTTCAATGTCGTTGAGCTTGATAATCAGTTTGTGGAATGCGGCGTGTTTTTTGTAGTTTTGGAATTCACTGAGAATTTCCTTTATGGCCTCACAAGCTTTGAGAATATTGCCGGCAAACGTCATGGCCGCCGGCAGTACGGAGGTTATGTGATTCATGTAGAAGCTCTGCAGCACATCTTCAACGCTGTCGGTGACATCGTCCAGGTTTTTGCTAATAAGGGCCAGATCTTCCCGGTCAATAGGCGTAACAAAGGCCTTGGCCAGAGCGGTGAACATGGCATGTCGTGTTTCGTCGCCGGCATGCTCATATTCGTGCATTTTCTGAAGCATTTTGTCGATGTTATGATAGTCGTAGGTGCGGAGACACTCCACAAGATAGTTTGCCGCCTGGCAGGAGCTGTCCGCCGCCTCGACCAGATTGTCGAAATAAAACTTGTCCTGCTTGCTTGCCATGCTGTTCCCTCCTAAAGCAATGTCTGCCGGATCTTAACCAGGCAAAAAGATGCACATAAAAAGCTTGGTCATGAGGAAGCCCACCAGGCCGCAGCCGGGGAAGGTGAGGACCCAGGTGAGCACCATATCCTTGACCACGTTGAGGTTCACCGCTGAAAGACGTCTGACTGCACCCACACCCATAATGGCTGTGGTTTTGGCGTGGGTGGTGGACATGGGGATGCCAAAGCCAGAGCTCAAAAGCAGACAGATGGAACCGGCAAGATCGGCGGAAAAGCCTTGATATTTTTGCAGCTTCACCATGTCCATGCCCACGGACTTGATGATTTTTTTGCCGCCGCACATGGTACCCAGCGCCATGACCACTGAGCAGATCAGCATGAGCCAGACAAGGCTGCTGGTGTCAATGCCGCTCATGGCTTTCGGGTCCAATCCATTGATCAGATAGGTGCTGAGGATGATGACGCCCATGAATTTCTGGCCGTCCTGTGCGCCGTGCATAAAGGCCATAGCCGCCGCACTGACAATTTGGGCATATTTGAAGAAAGGCTCGGTTTTCCAGCGGTCCACATTCCGAAAGAGCAGTTCAACGCCTTTACAGATGAGCCAGCCCAAGCTGAAACCGACGACTACGGAAAGAATGATACCATAGATGACCTTTATCCATTCATTGCCGTTGACGCCGTCAAGGCTGCCGTGCAGCGCAATGGCTGACCCGGTTAGGCCCGCGATCAAAGCGTGACTTTCACTGGTGGGGATTCCGAATACCCATGCCAAGGTCGCCCAGAAAACGATGGCAAACAGTGCGGCGCTCAGGGCTACAATAGATTCTTTGGGGTCAGAACCGAAGTCCACCATTTTTGTGATCGTTTCTGCGACGGATGCATTCAGCATGCTCATGACAAAAACACCCAGGAAATTAAAGACAGCGGCCATGAGGATGGCCCGGCGTGCCGGCATGCAGCGGGTGACAACACACGTTGCGATGGCATTGGGTGCATCGGTCCACCCGTTTACAAGGATCACGCCCATGGTGAGAATCACTGCCAACGCCAAAAGTGGGTTGGCCGCAACCTGTTCGGCAAAGTCCGTAAAAGACATGGTATATCCTCCGCACATATTCAAAATTGCCGGAATTATCATAATCTATGTTATCATAATTTTGGGGATTGTCAATTCCAATTAGATTTATTATAAACCGTGTGTATAGTGGACATTCAGCCTGAGAAGAGCTGCAAGGGAATTAGGTGGTGTCGTCAATAAAAGTATGATATAATAGTTCTCGAAGTAGAGGAGGGCAAAAAATGGCGAGAGAACAGGAACGACACGA
>CBCPMX010000114.1:0-8698 GCA_965120355.1 uncultured Oscillospiraceae bacterium | reverse complement strand
TTGCTTGCCGTGGCGCATCCTGGTTTCCGTGAACAGCTGCGGAAGGGTGCAGAGCGCCTGCTGCGCTGAATTTCTGGCAGTTCTATTCCAATCTGAAAAGGCGCCGCTGCGGAACTTCCGCAGCGGCGCTTGTCTCTCTAAAGCGATTTGCCTGCCAGAATGGCATAAATCGCCGCAGCAGCATCTGACCACCGCCGCTGCCCATGCTGAAATCCACACAACTGAGTACCCCGAACGTCCGCCCGTCTCTATTCAAGTCTGGCATTGTTTCTTTCCAATCCCCCGCACCAACGCTGTGCGCCTCTGAAGCCGCCGGAATTCAAACGAGTGCGTTTCCTGCATTTCGCACTCTTTTGCCAAATCGAGGCATATAAAGTTTAGATTTTTTTCATAATTCACCTGTTTCATTCCGTGGACAGATATGCTATCATAAATCGCGGAACATTTTTTGACGGTTTTCGTCTTTTACAATATCAAACCATTTACATTTGAGAGTAGGGAAAAACTTGTCCAATTTAAAGCTCTTTGGCAATACCCGATCTGCCAAACACGCCGCCAAACACACTGCTGTTAAACCCCAAAAACCCGGCAAAAAGAAAAAAATACTGACGGTTCTTATGGTCCTTGTGCTCCTGCTGGAGGGAGTTTATTACACCGCAATCTATTCTGACAACGCATTCATTGCCAAATGGCGGGATATCTACATTCAAACCGCCATGGAGACCCTGAGTCACCAGTGGCTTGCCACAGCCCTGATTCCACAGAGCGTCATTGATGTCTCTGTGTCCGCCATGCAGGAAGCTATGGAGACGCAGATTGGCATCACCAGCGACTGGAGCCTTGACGAAGAAACCGACTCGGCGCTTTCCGCAGAGCCGGATACGGATGATACCGCCACCGCGGAGCCGGATGACGCCCAAGTTTCAGAAGAAGATTCCACTGTGGAAGAAGACCCGGAGCCTTCCGTGGATCCGGAACAGTTGGCGCGAGAAGCTTTTTTTGAGGAATTCTGGGAAATAGATCAGGACAGCTTCGATACATACGCCGCCGCACACCCGGAAATTTTGGCTGACGGATGGGAAGGCATTTACATTAACGAAGCCGGTCTGGACGACAGCGGCACAGACATCTACACCATCTATGGCGATCAAATTCTCGCCATTGATGTACCAAACCAAATTCTATTAATTCGTATCACCGGCTCCACCTATCGAGGCGTAATGGCTATCGCCAAGGATGAGACGCAGCTGCGTATCGGCGCCTCCACCGGTATCGGCTCCTATGGCCAGTACGCCGGAGATATTGCAACGCAGGAAAATGCAGTCCTGGCCGTCAACGCCAGTGGGTTTATTGATCCCGACGGCGTGGGCAACGGCGGCATTCTGGCCGGTTACACTGTCTATCAGGGTACCCATCTTGGCACCCATATGGGCTGGGGCTACAAACGCTTGGAACTGCGGGAAGACAACCTTATGTACATTGTAGACGCACAGTCCGCTGTCGCTGACGATGTGACCGACGCTGTCGAGTTCTTGCCTGCCATGATTGTGGACGGCGAAATTGTGGTGGACAGCAGCAACTACAATAGTATGCAGCCGCGCTCATGCATCGGCCAGACAGCCAACTATGATATTATGATGCTCATTGTCGAAGGGCGCATGACCTCTTCTCTGGGCGTCACCCTGTTGGATTGCGCTGAAGTGATGCAGCAATACGGCTGTGTCCAGGCCATGAATCAGGATGGCGGTTCCAGTGCCATCATGTGGTACCAGGGCGAGTACATCACCCGCTGTTCCAACGGCTATACGCCGGGCCGTCAACTGCCCAACGCCTGGGTTTACGGCTACGCAAATTGAGCGCAAGCTGAGAAAACAAAAGTTCCCGAAGGAAATACCTTCGGGAACTTTTTGCTATACAGCTGTGCAGAAGCATTGTAAAATTGGCCATGCGCCGCTTCCAGCGGCACGGCCATGAAAGCAAAAGCGCGTGAGCCGGGACGGCCACATGTGCAAAAACTGCTGCGCTCCGGAGTCTGCCCGTATTCATGGTGCGCCCTAAGCGCATGCAGTTTTATACCCAGTTACCTGTTCCATCTTCCTTACGTTTCATGATCCACGACTTTCATCTGCTTCAGATTTCCAATTTTCTGCGCACGACGATCCAACTCGGCCAGAACCTCCTGGATCTCAATGCCGCTCTCGGCCATCATGACCATCAGGTGATAAATCAGGTCGGAGATTTCTCCAACCGTCTCGGTATTCACACCGTTTTTCGCGGCAATGATGGTTTCCGCGCACTCTTCGCCAACCTTCTTCAAGATTTTATCCATGCCCTT
The DNA here is from genome assembly GCA_965120355.1 of uncultured Oscillospiraceae bacterium. Lineage (GTDB taxonomy): Bacteria > Bacillota > Clostridia > Oscillospirales > Oscillospiraceae > CBCPMX01. The sequence goes on along the minus strand of CBCPMX010000114.1, from coordinate 6,363 downwards.
TTCAAACAAATAGCAGGTATAGGACCCCTCTTGAGGATTCTGCTTTCGGTCCATGACCACATTGTAAAGGGACTGCAGGGTATCGTTCATTCCACTTCCTCCAATTCCGTATAAAAACAGCTGACCGCGCCGGTGTGACAGGCTGGGCCGTCGGGCTTACACAGCAGCAGCAGGGTATCCGTGTCGCAGTCGGTATAGATCTTCTGCACCCGCATGTAGTTGCCCGAGGTGGCGCCCTTGTTCCACAGCTCCTGCCGGCTGCGGCTCCAGAACCAGGCAGTCCCGCTCTCAAACGTCTTGTAAACCGCCTCTTCGTTGGCATAGGCCAGCATCAAGACCTGCTTGGTGTCCACGTCCTGCACAATGACGGGGATCAGGTCCGATTTTTGAAACAGATTCTTCACTTGAAACATAGCTGCCTCCTATCGTACGGGAATTTGTCTAAGCCGCAAATAGTCCTTCACCTGCGGCACTGTCAGCTCGCCAAAATGGAACAGGCTGGCCGCCAGCGCCGCATCGCAGTTGGTCTGCAAAAAGACGTCGGAAAAGTGTTCCAGCGCGCCGCAGCCGCCGGAGGCGATCACCGGAATGGACACGGCATCTGTCACGGCCTTGGTCATGGCATGGTCAAACCCCGCCTTGGTGCCGTCGGCGTCCATGGAGGTCAAGAGGATCTCCCCCGCTCCCAGACGCTGACCCTCCACGGCCCACTGCACCACATCGATGCCAGTCCTCGTTCGGCCTCCAGCCACCACCACTTCCCAGGTTCCGTCGGACCGGCGCTTGCCGTCGATGGCCAGCACCACACACTGGCTGCCGAACCGCTCAGCAGCGCGGGAAATCAGCGTCGGATCCTTGACTGCGGCGGAATTGACGGAAATTTTATCCGCGCCGGCTCGCAAAAGCGTTTGAAAATCCTCCAGGGTACGAATGCCGCCCCCTACGGTCAGGGGCACAAACACCTGTGCCGCCGTCCGCTCCACCACGTCCGCCACCGTTTTGCGGTTGTCGCTGGTAGCGGTGATATCCAGGAAGACGATTTCGTCTGCACCCTGGTTGGAATAATAGGTGGCCAGCTCCACCGGATCGCCGGCATCCCGGATATTGACAAAATTCACACCCTTGACCACCCGACCGTCCCGCACGTCCAGGCAAGGAATGATCCGTTTTGCTAACATGCCGCTGCCTCCTTTGCATCTCGCACGGCCTGCGCCAAGTCGATGGTGCCGGCGTAATACGCCTTCCCGATGATGGCCCCGTAAAGTCCCATGTTCCGCAGGGCCACAATATCCGCATTACAGCTGACGCCGCCGGAGGCCACAATCTGGCAGGCCACCGCCTTTTGCAGCGCTACCAGCCGGTCGAAGGACGGCCCGGACAGGGCGCCGTCCGTCTCAATGTCGGTGAAAATCAGGGTCTGAACACCCAGATCCTCCATCTGCCTGGCAAAGGTCAGATAATCCAAGCCGGAGTCCGCCACCCAACCGGCGGTTTTCACCCGGCCGTCCCGGGTATCCACACCCACAGCGATACGGCCGCCATAGGTCCGCACCGCCTCGGCCACAAACTGCGGATCCGTTACCGCCGCCGAGCCGATGACAGCCCGGGCCACGCCAATATCAAACACAGCCTCCAGATCCGCCATAGAACGGATGCCGCCGCCCAATTCGATCTGCAGGCCCACGGCAGCCACCTGCCGCACAATCTGGGAATTGCGCCGCTCGCCATCCCTGGCGCCGTCCAGATCCACCATGTGCATCCAGGCCGCGCCTGCATCCCGAAAGGCCATGGCCGTGGCCACCGGATCCTCCGCCACCTGATGGACGGTGCCGAAGTCGCCCTTATACAGCCGCACCACCTTGCCGTCTTTCAGATCAATCGCAGGTAAAACAATCATTTTGCGTCCCTCCTATCCGGTCAGCTGCGCAAAGTTCCGCAGGATCTGCAAGCCCACATCCCCGCTCTTTTCCGGGTGGAACTGGCAGCCGTAAACATTGCCGCTCTGGACGGCAGCCACCACAGTGGGGCCGTAGTCAGTGGTGGCAATGACCTGGCTGGGATCCTCGGCCATACCGCAGTAGCTGTGGACAAAATAGACTGAAACCCCGTCCTCCAGGCCGCGGAACAGCGGAGACTGGTTGTGAAACGTCAGGCTGTTCCAACCGATATGGGGCAGCTTATAGGGTGTCGCAATCCGTTCCACGCAGCCGGACACAAAGCCCAGCCCTTCGCAGGGCCGCACCTCCATGCCCCTGGTAAACAGCAGCTGCATACCCAGGCAGATGCCCAGAATCGGCTTTTTCTCCGCCTGGATCTTCAGCACCCGGTCCAGCCCCGGCTCCCGCAGCTTCTGCGCCGCGTCGGGAAAGGCCCCCACCCCGGGCAGGATAATGGCGTCGGCCAGTTCCAGCTCCTGTGGCGCACTGGTAATCCGGCTGTTCAGGCCCAGGAACCGCAGGGCGTTGGAGACGCTCTTCAAGTTGCCGACACCGTAGTCAACAATGGCTATTTCATGCATGGTATCCGCTCATTTCTATGGTAAATTCAATGTCACAAGACGCCCTTGGTGGACGTGACACCGCCGCCCTCGACTCGAGCGGCGTCCTTGACCGCCAGTCCCAGGGATTTGAACAGGCCCTCGGTAATGTGATGGGCGTTGGCGCCGTAGCAGCACTTTTGGTGCAGTGTCATACCCGCGTGGAAGGCCATAGCGCGCATAAATTCCACAGTCAGGCAGCTGTCATAGTCGCCGATCATGGGCTGGGGCATATCCGCGTCAAACACCAGATAGGGTCGGTTGGAAAAATCCAGGGCCGTAAAGCACAGGGCCTCATCCATGGGCACATAGGCCGATCCGAAACGGCGGATGCCGGTTCGATCCCCCAACGCCTCCTTCAGCGCCTGCCCCAGGACAATCCCCGTATCCTCCACGGTGTGGTGGCCGTCCACATGCAGATCTCCCTGAACCCGTACCTGCAGGCCCCAGCCGGCGTAGAACGCCAGCGCCGTCAGCATGTGATCAAAAAAACCAATGCCGGTACTGATCGCCACTTCACCGCCGTCCAGACACAGCGCCAGGCGAATGTCCGTTTCTTTTGTCTTACGTTCGATGGCAGATTTCCGCATTTCTCGCTCCCTCCTGTCAATCAAACCGGACTTCAATGGAATTGGCGTGGGCTGTCAGCTGCTCTGCCCTGGCCAGGGTGATGATCTCGTCTTTCACCCGCTCCAAATCGGCGCGTTCAAACTCCAACACACTGGTTTTTTTCACGAATGCATCCACCGACAGCGGCGAGAAAAATCGTGCCGTGCCGGAAGTGGGCAGCACATGATCCGGACCAGCCATATAATCCCCCAAGGGCTCCGGCGTATTGGCCCCCAGAAAAATGGCGCCGGCATTGTGGATATGGTTCATAACCGCGTGGGGATCTACCGTGACAATTTCCATGTGCTCCGGCGCAATTTCGTCGGCCAGCCGCACGCAGTCCGCCATGTCCTGACAGACAATGGCGCAGCCGAAATCCCGCAGGGACGCGGTGATGATCTCCGCCCGGCTGAGATAGGCCGCCTGCCGCTGGATCTCCGCCTCCACGGCTTCCGCCAAAGCCCGGCTGGTAGTCAGCAGCACCGCTGATGCCAGCGGATCATGCTCCGCTTGACTCAGCAAATCCGCCGCCACATATTTGGGATCGGCGCTGTCATCGGCAATGACCAGCACTTCCGACGGGCCGGCCACCATATCGATGTCCAACGTGCCGTAGACCATTCGCTTGGCGGCAGCCACATAGGCGTTGCCGGGGCCCACCAGCTTATCCACTCTGGGAATGAACCCTGCGCCATAGGCCAACGCCGCCACGGCCTGGGCCCCGCCCACAGCGATCACCCGGTCCACTCCGGCCACCCAGGCAGCCGCCAAAACCACATCGTTCAAATTTTCCGTGGGCGGCGTGACCATAATGACCTCTTCCACCCCGGCCACCTTGGCGGGCAGAACATTCATGAGCACCGAACTGGGATAGGCCGCCCGCCCGCCGGGCACATAGACCCCCACCCGGCGCAAGGGACGCACGGTGCGCCCCACCTTGCCGCCGGTGGGACTCTCCCACAGGACGGTGCCGAATTCGATCTCATCCCGCAAGCGGCTCTGGTACGCGCGGATATGCTCCGCGCTCTTGCGCAGCGCCGCCAACAGTTCCGGCGGCACCCGCTGGGCCGCGGCCTCCAACTCTTCCGGAGACAGCTCCCGAGGCTCATGTTTGTCAAATTGCAGAGAATACGCCTGCACGGCTTCCAATCCGCGGCGGCGCACATCCTCCAAAATGTCCGCAGCGGCGCGGTTCACCGCTTCGCCGGTTTCAGCGGCCCGTTCTCTCATGGCCGCCAACTGCTGCTGCTCCTGCTGGCCGTCGGCAATGACAATTGGTAACATCATACTAGTGCCTCACACTTTCCAATAAAATCCAATATTTCAGTTCTGTACAGCTTCATGCTGGCTGTATTGACAATCAGCCTGGCGGAAATTTGGGCCACATCTTCGATGGCCACCAGGCCGTTGGCCTTCAGCGTCGCACCGGTCTCCACCACATCCACAATCCCGTCTGCCAGGCCTACCAGCGGCGCCAGTTCCACAGAGCCTTCGATCTTGATGATCTCCACATCCATACCCTTTTTTTCAAAAAACGCCTTGGTGACGGCGGGGTACTTGGACGCAATCCGCCGGGTTTTATACGTTCCGTAAAAATCACTGCCCGCCGGCACTGCCAGGGCAAAGCGGCACCTGCCAAAGCCCAGATCCAGCACCTCATAGAATTCACCGCCCTTTTCCAGAATGGTGTCCTTGCCCACGATGCCCAGATCACAGGCGCCGTGCTCCACATAGGTGATGACGTCAGGCCCCTTGGCCAACAGTGCGTCCAACGGATAGTTGGGCAGCGCGTGAATCAGCCGCCTTCCCGGCTCCTTGATAGGGCTGCAGTCCAAACCCGCTTTTTCAAACAACGCTACAGATTGATCCTGCAGCCGCCCCTTTGTCAGGGCAATGCGCAGCCGATGACTCACAGGATCACCTCCCGTCTTTGTCCGTGCTCCAGTACAAGGACCTGCTTTGCGCCCTTTTCCCGGGCCAGATTCAAGGTGCTCTCCAACGTGCGGCAGGGAGACAGCTCGCAGGTGCCGCCAGGCATTGTGTCCACCAGGGCCAGGCCCTCCGCCAGCATATCCAGGCTGAAATGGACCACCGTCTGCAGCTCCGGCAGCACAGCCGGCGGCAGACATCGCGCCACCGCATCCACATCCACAGCAAAGCCTGTAGCCTCTGCCGGACGGCCAAAGTAGCCCACCAGCGCGTCATACCGGCCGCCGGACAGCACTGCCGTCCCGGCGCCCGCCACATAGCCCCGGAAGACCATGCCGGTATAGTATTCAATCTGGTGCACCAACCCCAGATCAAAGCGAAGATACTGACCATAGCCGGCCCGATCCAACTGGCTGTAGATCTCCCGCAGGTACGACAGCGACTCGTCTCCGCCGCACAGCGCCTGCGCTTCATCCAAAACCTCCACGGGGCCAAACAGGCGGGAAATCTTTAAAAGCGCGCCACAGGCCGGTTGTCCCTCATAGGGACGCAGAAACTCCGCCAGCGCGGCAAACTCCTTGCCCTCGATGAGCCGGCGCAGTATCTCCATCTGCTCCGCATCCATATCCAGTTCTCTAGCTACGGAGCGGAAAAAGCCGGCATGGCCGATTTCAATGTGGAATTGCTCCAGGCCGCAGGCCCGCAGCGCATCCACCGCCATGGCGATGATCTCCAAATCCGCCTTTTCGCCGGACGCGCCAATCAGTTCTACGCCGCACTGGGCAATCTCGCTGCTGCCGCCCACATGGCTCTCGCCAGAGCGAAACACTGTCTGATTGTAGTACAGCCGCTGGGGCAGGACCATATCCTTCAGCTTTGTGGCCGCCACCCGGGCAATGGGCGTCGTGCAGTCGGGCCGCATGACCAGGATCTTGCCGCTGCGGTCAATGATCTTCAGCATCCGCTCCTGAGGCATGGCATTGCCGGACAGGGCGAACAGATCGTAGTACTCCACCTCCGGCGTAATAATCTCATCATAGCCTCGCCGGGCAAACAGCCCCGTCAGCGCATCCTGCACGCTGCGGCGTTCCCGGCACTCGGCAAACAGCCGGTCCCGCGTGCCCTCCGGCGTGTTGGGGACATATCGCATGGAACAATTCCTCCTTGAACAGTTGTAAATACTTTTCCTTTTTCTTTAGTTCGCTAGGTGGTGTCGTCAATAAAAGTATGATATAATAGTTCTCGAAGTAGAGGAGGGCAAAAAATGGCGAGAGAACAGGAACGACACG
>CBCPMX010000113.1:0-15926 GCA_965120355.1 uncultured Oscillospiraceae bacterium | reverse complement strand
ACCTTCCCATTCTAACAGTTTAGGCAACGAGATGTCCCATGCCTATGGCTGGCTGCCATAAACCAAGGGGCAAATATATAGTAACAGAGGTGAAACAATGCGCATTCTCGTCGCCGAGGACGATTTGGACCTCAACGAAATCATTGCAAAAAAACTGACGTCGGAGGGCTACGCCGTAGACCGCTGCTACGATGGGAAAGAAGCCCTGCTTTACCTGGAGTCCGCCGTATACGATGCCGCCATCCTGGACATCATGATGCCAGAGATGGATGGTCTGGAAACCGTCCGCCAGGCACGGCAGAACGGCAATTTAACCCCCGTCATTTTTCTCACCGCCCGAGATACAGTGGCCGACCGGGTCACAGGACTGGACGCAGGCGCCAACGACTATCTGGTCAAGCCCTTTTCCTTCGACGAGTTGACCGCCCGGCTTCGGGCCATGACCCGCACGGCGGACAAGAACCCCACCAACGCATACACGCTGGCCGACCTGACGCTCGACACCCAGACGCATCAGGTCACCCGTGCCGGGAAGTCCATCTCTCTGACCGCAAGAGAATACCGGCTGCTGGAATATCTGCTGCGCAACAAGGGCAAAGTGCTCTCCCGGCAGAAAATTGAGGACAACGTCTGGAACTACGACTATGAGGGCGGCACCAATGTGGTGGACGTCTATATCACCTATCTTCGAAAAAAAATCGACGAAGGGCATGCCGTGAAGCTGATCCATACGGTGCGGGGTATCGGCTACACCATGCGGTATGAGCCATGAAGCATTTATCCATCACCGCCAAGATCACCATCTGGTTTGCCATACTTATGGTGGTACTCAGTGCGCTCATGCTGGTCTTTGTGTGGCTGCTGTCCAGCGCCGCCTCTTCCGGCGCCAATCGGGATGCGCTGGTCCGGTTCGTGGAGGAAAACGCCGATGAAGTGGAGTACGATGATGGGGAACTGGACATTGACGACGATTTCGTCTCCTACCGCAGCGGCATGTATTGCCTGGTCTACCGGGCAGACGGCGTTCTGGTCAGCGGCTATGCTCCCTATGACGAGCTGATCAGCGAAGCCCTGGTGGACGGGATTGTCCGCACCGTAAATGCCGGGGGAGAATCCTACCTCATCTATGACCGGGTGGTGCGGGATGACGAAGATCCGGATATCTGGGTTCGGGGCGTGGTGCCGGAGAACGCAGCCGCCATCAGCCGGACTGCCATTACCCGCGCCGCACTCATCGCCATCCCGCTGCTGATCGTGCTGGCTGTAGTCGGCGGTTATCTGACCGCCCGCCGCAGTCTGCGGCCCATCCAACAAATCAACCAGACAGCGGAGGAAATTGGCCGCAGCGGCGACCTGACCAAACGCATCGATATGGGCCCCGGCAATGATGAACTGCACCAGCTGGCAACCACCTTCAACCAGATGTTCGACCGGCTGGAAGAAAATTTTGAAGCGGAGCGCCGCTTCACTGCTGACGCCTCCCATGAGCTGCGCACCCCGGTGACCATCATTCTGTCCCAATGCGAATATGCCTTTGAAAATGCTGAGGGAGAAGAAGCGCTGTACCAATCCCTGGAGGCCATTCAAAAGCAGGGATACCGGATCAAGCGCATCATTGAGTCCCTGCTGCAATTCACCCGCATGGAGCAGCGCACCGAAGACATTCCCATGGGGCCGGTGGACTTCAGCGGTCTGGTGCAGTCCGTCTGCCAGGAGCAGGGGGAACTGAACGACCGGAACATCACGCTGACGGCGGAAGTTCTCCCCGGCATTCATTTGACCGGCAACACCACACTTTTGACCCGGCTGGTGGAAAATCTGCTGCGCAATGCCTTCAAATACGGCCGCGATGGCGGCTGGGTCCAGGTTCGCCTATGGCGAACAGAGCGGGAGGTCGTTCTGCAGGTGACCGACAACGGCATCGGTATCCCCGCAGAAGAGCTGCCGAAGATCTGGACCAGATTCTACCAGGTAGACAAAGCCCGCATCAGTGGACTGGGCCTGGGGCTTGCCATGGTCAAGCAGATTGCCAGTCTCCACGGCGGCAGCGTATTTGCAGAAAGCCAGGAACACATTGGCAGCACCTTTACGGTGCGGTTCCCTCGGACAGACTAGGGCCCGTTTGGAAACTGGAATAGCCTGCCCTTCTCTGCAAAAGCGGCCTGCTCCCGCGCAAAAACACGCGGAACATATTTTCGTTTCCCACGCAGTTCCTTCTTCCGCCGCGCCCATGCACAAAGGCCCGAAGTGTCCTTGCATTTATGGGATATCTCAGCCGCTTCCTGCGCGGCACAATTGGCGTTTGTGGATTGACGTGCTTGCTCCGCATACAGCTGCACGCCCTCCTGGAATTTGGCGGCTGCCTTTCCCGGAACCCCCGGCAAACGCTCCCGGCAAAAAAATCGGATTCTAATCTTCTTCTAATGATCTGCCGGTATCATAAAGGCATGTGTTACGATGAAAGGAGATTTTCTCATGAAAACCATAAGCGCCAAAATTGCAGTCTTTGCAGTCACTCTGATCAGCGCCGCCCTGCTGTCCGGCTGCGGCTCCCAAAGCACCGCCCTGACCACAGAGGAGACCTCTGCCCAGGCCGCTGCTTCCGAAACCGCCACTGTTTCCGAATCCGCTGCCGCTTCTGAATCCACGGCCACAACCTCCGGGACGGAAGCCGAATCCTCAGCCGTTGTCTCCGCCTCCTCCGGCGCCATTACCGCCGATGCGGCTAAAACCATTGCCCTGGAGCACGCCGGTTTGCAGGAAGCCGACGTCACCTTCATCAAAGCCAAGTTGGACACCGAAGACGGACGCCAGGTTTTTGACGTGGAATTTTACAGCGGCAGCGCTGAATACGACTACGAAATCGACGCCAGCACCGGCGACATCCTCTCCTATGACTACGATGTGGAGAACTTCACCGCCGGGACTGCCGCCCAGTCCACATCCTCCGCTTCTGCGGCGCAGATCACCGCCGATGCGGCCAAAACCATCGCCCTGGAGCACGCCGGTTTGCAGGAAGCCGACGTCACCTTTGTCAAAGTCAAGTTGGACACCGAAGACGGACGCCAGGTCTATGACGTAGAATTTTACAGCGGCACAATGGAGTATGAGTATGAGCTCGACGCGAGTGACGGCAGTATTCTGGAGTTCGATGCAGAATCCATCCACGACTAAGGAAACGCGTTGCTTTTTGCAGCAGCAGGCCTCCTGCCCATGGGCAGGAGGCCTGCTTTCTCATCTGGCTATCTTCCGCGTTGCAGTCTCACCGAATCCGAATAGCGGCATGGAACGCTTCCTGATTGGCGTCTGCCAGCACACGTCCGGAGGTAACGCAGTCACCCACAACATAGACGCCCTCTGGATATTTGGCCAGCAGTTGATCGGCCAGGGTCCGGTCGGGCCGGACGCCCAGCGCCAGCACCACCGTATCGGCGGAGAAGGTCCCGCCGCTGGTCTCCACACCTGCTTCGGTGAAGGCCGTGATAGTGACGCCGCCATGGCGGACCACTTGATACTTGTCCAGCTGGTAGTTCAGTTCAATGTGGTTGAACACCGGCATTTCCGAGGCCCACTGGTCCTCCGGCAGCATGTCCACCACCGTCACCTGCCGCCCCTCCATGCCCAGCATGACGGCACACTCCAGACCGGCGATGCCGCCGCCGCAGACCACCACGTTCTGTCCCACAGGGACCCGGTGGTTTTCCACGTCGGAGACGGTTTGCACCTTCGGTCCGTGAATGCCGGGGATGTTGGGCCGCAGATATTGGGAGCCACAGGCTACAATCACCGCGTCAGGGTTCTCCTGCTCCACCAGCTCCGGTGTGACCTCGGTCTCAAAGACCAGCTTGGCCCCGCACTTCTCCGTCTGGCGGATGTCCCACTGCAGATACAGCCGCATGTATTCCTTGAAGGGCGCCACAGTGGCGTCGTTGAGCAGGCCGCCCAACCGGTCCGTCTTCTCATACAGCGTGACGTCGTGGCCCATGGCCCGCAGGGTCTGGGCCGCCATCATGCCGCCCGGGCCGCCGCCCACCACCATGACCCGTTTTTCCTCGCCGGGCTTCACCAGCGTGGACAGATCCAACTCCTTGCCCAGCAGGGGATTGATGGCGCAGCGCATGGAAGTGCCATAGTTATTGGCGTTGCCGCACCAGTCGCAGCGCGTGCACGGACGCACATCCTCCACCTGGCCCCGGACAGACTTGTGAATCAAATCCTGGTCCGCCATGTAGGCCTTTGCCATGACCACAATGTCCGCCTTGCCGGAGGCAATGATCTCCTCCGCTTCCGCCAGGGAGGTGATGTTGCCCACCACAGCCACCGGGATGTGCAGGCGTTTTTTCGCTTCGGCGGCAAAGGCCACATTCAGCTGTCTCCCCTTGAAGTAGGTGGGAATGGTGTAGGTAGACCCGTAATTGAAGAAGATGTTGCCCCGGGAGACATGGAGGATGTCCACATACGCCTGAGCCTTCTCCATAAATTGCAGACTCTCCTCCAGCTGCAGCCCGTCTTCCGTGTCCTCCTGCGCCGAGCAGCGGCACTCGATGACCATATCCGGCACTGCCTCCCGGACAGCCTTGAGGATCTCCAGGGGATAGCGCATCCGGTTTTCCAGACTGCCGCCGTATTCGTCGGTGCGGTGGTTGGACGCCGGAGAGAGGAACTGGGCCAGCAGGTTGTTGTGGGCGCAGTGGATCATGAGAATCCGCAGGCCCGCTTTTTTGCACCGGACGGCGCAGTCCACATACTGCTGCCGGATATAATCCATGTCCTCCCGGTTCATAGCCTTGATGTAGCCCAGGGGGCCGCCGTTCAGCGGCACGTCGGACGGAGCCAGGGCGGGATTGCCCGGCGTAGATACGCTGCCGCGGCCCGCATGGGCCAGCTCCACGGACATCTCCGCGCCGTTTTCCCGGGCAGTGCGGGCCATCAGCTCCAGGCCGTGGATGCAGCGGTCCAGGGTCACGTTCAGCTCACATACCCAGGCGGAGGAGTCGGTATGAACCACCGGAGTATTGCCAATGGTCAGATACGCCACACCGGTGCGGGCCTGCCAAGCCACATAGTCCAGCATTTCCTGCGTCACTTCGCCCTCTGGCGAGCATTTGAGCACCACTGTGGGCGCGTATTCCAGCCGGTTTTTCAGCGTCACTCCACGGACCGTCAAGGGCTGGAACACATGGGGATAGAGATTTTTCAGCATCAAACTTGCCTCCTCTTACGCATGCAGCTCAGAGAATGTGCATGCCGCCGTCCACCGACAGCGACTGGCCGGTGATGTGGCCGGACAGGTCCGAGCAGAGCCATACGGCGGCGCGGGCCACGTCTTCTACGGTGCCCAGCTTGCCCAGGGGAATGACATGCTCCTTCAGCGCCGTCTCCTCGCCCGGATCCACGGACAGGGTGTTGGCCATCAGATCCGTGCCCAGCGTGGGGCCGGGGCAGACCACGTTGACGCGGATACCGGCTTTGGCGCTCTCTCTGGCGGCCAATTGGGTCAGGGCAATGACACCGGCCTTTGAGGGGCCATAGGCGCCAAAGTTGGGGGCCATTTTCAGGCCGCCGATGGAGGCGGTGTTGACAATGGCGCCGCCGGTTCCCTGCTTCTGGAGCTGGCGCAGCTCATGCTTGAGGCAGAAGAACACGCCTTTCAGATTCACATTCATGACCTTGTCCCAAATCTCTTCGGACAGGTCCGTCAGGGGGCCATAGGGAATCCGGACGCCGTCGGGGCCAACGCCGGCGTTGTTAAAAGCGCAGTCAATCCGGCCAAACGTCTGCGCCACGGCGGCGACCATGGCTTCCACCTGGGCCTCCTGGCTGACGTCGCACTGGAAAAACGCCGCCTGGCCGCCGCTCTCCTGAATCAAGCGAACCGTCTCTTGGCCGCCGGCTACGTTGTGACCAGTGACAGCGGCCACCTTGGCGCCCACCGAGGCAAACTCCAGGGCGGCGGCGCGGCCCATGCCTGTGGCGGCGCCGGTGACAATGACAACCTTTCCTTTCATATCTGCGGGCATCATGCATGCCCTCCTTTCTTCTTCGTTGTCTTCACTATACCAGAGGTTTCGGCAGATGTAAAATTCTTTTTTCGCAAAAGTTATATCGCAAAAAGCATACCGAGCCGCCGTCAGCGGCGGACGTCGGCTTCATGCACGCATACAAAAAATTTTTTCCGGCTGTCCGATTTCGACGGGAAATCCCGGGCGGACATGGTATGATACAGGCACAGCTTATCCAATACGAGCACACTTCATATCCTTGAAGCGGCCGCTTCTGCGGCTGCTTTGGCGGCGGGTCTGAGCTGGTTCCCTCCGCCGATCCCACAACCCAACTGGGGCCATTGCACCGCGTTTCCGCGCCGCAATGGCCCGCTTTTTTCGCCGCTACTGCCCAATGCATTTGGCGCAGGGCGTGTACCCCTGCGCCACCGCATCGGACAGGGCGATGGGAATCTTACTGGTGGTCAAATTGGCACAGTCCGCATTGTGGTATTTGGTGCCGGACTTTGTGACATATACGGTGGCTTCCGAGCCAGTGACCATCAGGTTTTTACCAGTGGCATAGCCGTCTTCGTAGCCGGCCTGCTGCCCGTCGGACACTCCCTGGCTGTATCCGGCCGTGTACCCGGCTTCGCTGCCTTCAGTATAACCGGCGGCATAGCCCTCGTCGTAGCCGGCGGCATGCCCCTGTTCATAGCCAGCAGCGGCCCCCTCTTCAGCCCCCTGGGCATACCCGGCCGTCTGACCTTCGGCATAGCCGGCTTCGCGGCCGCTGGCATAGAAGCTGTCCTCCAGGGCTTCCGCCTCTTCCAGCGCCGCCCCATACCCCTCTTCGTAGCCCGCAGTCCGGCCCTCAGCCATGCCGTTTTCATAAGCAGCCTGAAGCTTCTCCTCCGTGGAGGTGCAGCCGGCGCACAGGACAACCGCCAGTGCCAGCAGCAGCCCCACCCATGCGCGTCTCATGCGGTCCCGCCCGCCCAGGGGGATTGGGTGTCCTGCACGGGCAAGGGCACTGTCCGCCGGTCGCGGGTTTCCTGCATTTTCATCAGAATGTCCCTGCAGTAAAAAGCCATCCGGTATCTCGTCCGCTCGTCGGCGTCACTGAGATCGGCGTCCAGAAGCTCCCGGATTTTCCCAAGCCGGTAGTTCACCGTATTGCGGTGGGTGTACATGGCCTCTGCCACGGCCTTGATACTGCCGCCGGTCGACAGATCATAGTACAGGGTCTCCAGCAAACTGCCGCCGTGCTGCTGGTCGTATTCCTCCAGCGTCCCCAAATTGTCCTTGTAAAACCCGATCAGCACATCCGGGTCTTCCGCGGTGAATAAGAGCTGATAGATCCCCATATCCTGAAAATACACCAGATCTTTTTTGTAGTAGTCCGCCATCCGTGCCGCGGCGCGAGCCCGCCGGTAGCTGTTATGCAGATTCTGCACGCCGATCACCTGTCCGCCAACACCCACATGGGCCGGCAGCGGCGGCGTATGATTGAGACATCGATGAATGATCTGCTGGGCCACGTCATCGGCCACCTCCGGGCCAGTGTCGTTGAGCACCAGAACATAAAATTCCTCATACCGCATCAGCGTAAACTTACGAATCGTGCGGCTGAGCAGCGTCCGCAGGGTGTCGCCGGTGCGCAGCCGGCTGGCCAGCTCCGTGGTTTCCGGGTAGTCAATCCGAAATACAACGGTCTGAAACAACCCCTCCACATTGTAATATTCCTGCAGGTTGGGCAGATACCGGGTCTCATCCGTAGGGGTCTGAATGGCATTGATGACGGCTTTGGAAATCTCCGCATCGCTTTGCCTTTCCATGACAATGCGCATACAATAGTATTGGATGACCTCCGACAGATGAATATGCCACGGCATGGTCAGCAAAGCCAGCCCGTTTTTGTCGCAGAAATCCACAGCCTCCTGGGGGATCTCCTGGATGTACGGGCCAGTGTTGATAATGACGCCGCTGCACTGGTATTGGCTCAGGACTTTCAGCAGTTCCACCAGCCAATGCGCGCCGGACTGGCCCACCCCGGTGGTCAGCACCAGCTCGCCGCCCCAAAAATAGGTGGCTACTGCCGCATCTTCAACCAAATGGACCCAGTTTACAGGGACCTCCAGGGCCTGTGCGCCGGCAATCAGTTTGAGTTCATACTGTGATTTGGATTCCGAGATCAGCTCGGACAGCATCACGGCCATTGGTGGACGACCTTCTTTCTGTGAATGGATATTTGTGCTGTCAGCACGAAAAAGAGCTAGAAATTTATGCCGCCGGACTGTTTGCTTTTGGCGGGAATGTGGTATCATAAGGATGAACAGAGGATCTGGTACCACATCTGGAATATAAACCACTTGAATTTGAAAGGAGTTTTTGTTATGACTACTCTGCCCCCTATTGATATGTTCGGACTGCCTCCCATGCGTGAAGATTTGAACGGCTTCTCCACCCAGTGCGGCAACGAGCTACCCGGTTGGGTGACCGAGGAGCACTACGAGAACTGCAGCACCGGCGCTTCCTGGCTGTACAAATTCTTCAAAAAGTAAGGCTGGAACCCGAAGTTGAAGTAAGACTGAAGTCATTGATATCCTCACGCAGCGCTTCCGACGGAAACGCTGCGTTTTTCTTTGACCAATGTCAGAAATGCGGCGTTCCCGCCCGGCGCACACTGCGGCGCATCCGGCGCCGGTACGGCAAATGTCTATACCGCTGAGGAATGCCTGCCCATTGACCAGCTGGTGTACACCGTCTGCTTTGCCAGGGAACCGCCATGCCGGTCTGACTGGCCGGAACGGATTCCCGCAAGGTTCCGCCCCAGCGCTTTGCGCCCTTGAAGCCGATCAATCTGAAAAAGGTCCCGATCGGATAATCGGGACCCATATCAAATTTGACCATACCCGGAATTGCTAAGGAAGGATCAGGCTGATCAGAAAGCCGGCAAGACCCGTCAGGAAACTGGAGACCAGATGACATGCGGATTTCTCGTCCCGGGTCAGTTCCGAAAAAACCTCCACGGGTTCGTCCACAAAGTCAATGATATCGTGGGCGCGCACCTTGCTTTTTTTCTCCTTCTTCGGCTTTTCCAGCAGATGATGGATCCGTACGCCATCCAGCGCCAGATAGTGGAACCAAGCCAGCGCCAGCAGAATCACCGACAGAATCCCAAGGCCGAACGACATTCCACGCGCGCCCTTATCCAGGAACCGTTCCCACAGCAGGGACAGTCCCAGCAGGATCGCTGCCTTGAATATGATCCAGTACACCGTAGGGCGGATGAGCCGTCCGGTGCGATACAGCTTCCACAGGGTCTTCATGACCAGTCCCCTTTACGCCAGTTCCTTTTCGTAGCCCTCCAGCTCCTTCTGGTTGCCGTAGACAAAGTGTCCGGGACGGATTTCATGCCAAACGGGGCCGTCTTTGGAATAGTCGTGTACGCTGGGGTCGTAAACCACCAACTTCTTTTTCTTTTCCAGCTCCGGGTCGGGGATGGGCACCGCCGACAACAGCGCCTTGGTGTAGGGGTGCAGCGGATGGAGGAACAGCTCCTCGGCCTCCGCCAGCTCCACAATGCGGCCCTTGTAGATGACGGCGATGCGATCGGATATGAACCGTACCACCGACAAGTCGTGGGCGATGAACAGATAGGTCAGCCCTCTGCTGGCTTTCAGCCTGTTCAGCAGGTTCAGCACCTGGGCGCGGATAGACACGTCCAGCGCGGAGATGGGCTCGTCAGCCACTACGAATTCAGGCTCCATAATCAGCGCACGGGCAATGCCGATACGCTGCCGCTGGCCGCCGGAAAACTCGTGGGGGAACCGGGATGCAAATTCCGGCAACAGGCCCACTTCCCGCAGCGCTCTCTGGACCTTATTCATCCGATCCTCTTCATCCTTATACAACTTAAAGTTGATCAGGCCCTCGGAAATGATATAGTCCACCTTGGCGCGCTCATTCAGCGATGCCTGGGGATCCTGGAAGATCATCTGCATTTTGCGAATGACCTCCCGGTCCAACTCCTTGGAAATCTTCCCGTTGATCTTCTGCCCTTTGAACAGAATGTCGCCGGTAGAGGTGGGGTTGATGCGGACGATGGCCCGGCCAATGGTAGTCTTGCCGGAGCCGGACTCGCCCACCAGCGAGAACGTCTCACCCTTATAGATCTCAAAGTTGACATGGTCCACGGCGACGAATTTTCTGCGGCCGGAACCGAAGGTGACTTGAAGATCCTTGACTTCAATCAGTTTTTCTCTCTCGGCCATATTCGTCACCCTTTCTGCCGAATAAGTTCGCGGTACCGGCTGATATTTTCCGGCCGGTCAAACTTGGGGCACCGCGGATCCAAGTACCAGGTCTTGGCCTTGTGGGTGGGCGACACCTCAAAGAAGGGCGGCTCCTTCACAAAGTCAATGGCCAGGGCATGTTTATTGCGGGGTGCAAATGCGTCGCCCTGAATGACATTAAACAGGTTGGGCGGCGTACCTTCGATGGTGGCCAGTTCCTCACCTTTGGTGCCCAGCTGCGGCAGGGCCGACAGCAGCGCCCAGGTATAGGGGTGCCAGGCGTCGTAGAAGATCTCTTCCACAGTGCCATACTCCACAAACTGACCGGCGTACATGACTGCCACGCGGTCGGCCACGTTGGCAACCACGCCCAGGTCATGGGTAATGTAGACTACGGTCATACCCAGTTCATCTTTCAATGCGCCGATCAGATCCAGAATCTGCGCCTGAATCGTCACGTCCAAAGCCGTCGTCGGCTCGTCGCAAATAAGAATCTGGGGGTGGCAGGCCACGGCAATGGCGATTACCACTCTCTGCCGCATGCCGCCGGAAAACTCGTGGGGATATTGATTGTACCGGCGCTCCGGATCCGGAATGCCCACTTTATCCAGCATCTCAATAGCCAGCTTCTTTGCCTCGACGCCCTTGACGCCGCGATGCAGCTCAATGCTCTCCTGAATCTGCTTGCCCACTTTTTTCAGGGGGTTCAGGGAAGTCATGGGGTCCTGCATGACCATGGAGATTTTCTTGCCGCGAATGCCCTTCCATTCCTTCTCTTTGGTGTACTTGGAGATGTCCTTCCCCTCATACATAATGGAGCCGCCGGTAATTTTGCCGTTGGCGTCCAGCATTCCCAAAAAGGACTTGGTGAACACGCTCTTGCCGGAACCGGACTCGCCCACAATGGCAAGGGACTCGCCCTCATACAGATCCAGCGAACACTTGCGGATGGCATTGAGCATTCTGCCGCGCAGGCTGAACTGAATTTCAACGTCCTCGGCGGACAATATTGGGGTTCTGTTGTCCATATTGCCCCTCCTTTACACGTGATTGCGCGGATCGGCAGCGTCGGAAAACGCATTGCCGACCAGATAGAACGTCACTGTTATGATGGACACAATCACCGCCGGGAACACCAGCAGATACGGATAGGCCAGGAAATAGCTTCTGGCGTTCCGCAGCAGAATGCCCAGAGACGGCGTGTTGACATCCAGGCCCAGGCCCAGGTAAGACAGCGTGGATTCCAGCGCGATGGTGCTGGGGATGGACAGGGCCAGCCGCAACAGGATCACGCTGACCAGATACGGCAGGATGTTCTTCAGAAGAATACGGTATACCGGCGTGCCCAAGCAGCGGGAGGCCAGATTGTACTCCCGATCCCGGTACATAATGACCAAATTTCGAACGTTTCGCGCCATGGCCAGCCAGCCGATGGCAATCATGGCTGCGGCCATGATCCAGAAGCTCTGGCCCACGATCAGGGCAATCAGCGTCATGTAAATGATGGTGGGCACGTTGTAAATCAGGTTATAGACCTCGGTGAGAATCTTGTCGGCAATGCTGACATAGCCCCACAGCAGGCCCAGTGTGACGCCGATGACCATTTCGCCCAAGGCGACAACGGCGGCCAGCTCAATGGAAATCCGGCTGGCATACCAGACCTGACTCCAGTAGTCCCGGCCCAGGTTGTCGGTACCGAACCAGTATTCGCTGTTTGGAGACTGGAAAGCCAGACTGGTGTCCGGCACCAGATTATTGACGTCGTACTTGCCAATGGCCAGTGCCACAAAGGTGAAGATAAACAGGGCCAGAAACACCAGTGCCATGACCACGGAGACCTTCTTCTTGGTGAAGTTCTTCCAGACAGATCCCCAATAGGAGTAGTTGGAGTAACCAGTGGCTTCGGCCTGTTCGGCGGAGTAAGGGACGAAGTAGAACAGCTCGTCCTCTTTCTCGGTTTCTGCGATTTTTTTGTTCAGCTCGTCTGTCATCTTGTTGCGTCTCCTTTCCCTGCCAGTTTGATCCGGGGATCGATGATCATCATTAAAACATCGCCCAGGAACACACCCAGGATGCCCAAGGCGGCATAGAAGATCACCAGCGTCTGCACCACGTTCAGATCGTAACGCTGGATCGCGTCAGTCAGCAGGGGACCCATGCCAGGCACCGAAAAGAACCGCTCTGCCAGCAGGGAGCCGCTGATGGTCAGCAGGAAAGATGCGGGCAAATACTGCGCCAGCGGCACAAATGCGTTGCGCAGCACCTGCTTGGTCATAATCTGGCCACTGCCCTGGCCCTTAATCCGGGCCAGCTTGATATAATCTTTATTCAGCTCGTCCACCATGTACCGCCGTGTCCAGAGGGCATAGCCCGCAATGGATGACAGGCTCAGACACGCCACTGGAAGCACGCAGGACAGGGCTGTGTTGTTTCTTGCAGAATAGGTGGACGGCAGCCCCAGAACATTTGCGCCGAACACCAATATTAAGGAGTATGACACCAAACTTGGCACTGCATTGACAAAAACTGTGTAGGCTGTGCCGAGGTGGTCCACAAATCGGTCTTTAAACAATGTTTGCAGGATGCCCAAAATGACACCCAAAACCAAGGAAATACAAAGGGCGATCACGCCCAGCTTCATGGAGATCGCGAGTTTGGAGCCGATCACCTCAACCACCGGAACGCCGGTCTGAATACGGCGGGACTCACCGAAGTCCAGACGCAACAGGTCGCTATAGAAATTCAGCAACTGCGTACTGATGGGGTCCAGCAGGCCCGCTGCCTTCAGTGCCTCTTCCTTCTGCTGATCCGTAAACTTCATGAGCTGATCCTCAGTGAAGTAGTAGTCGGTGGGCAGCAGACGCATCAAAAGAAACACCAGCGTGGCAATGATGAAAACAGTGATCAGGCCCTGGATCAAACGACGTGCGGTGTATTTAGCCATTGCCATGTCAGATCATCCTTATCCGTTTTGAAGTAAGAGGGGGAACCGGTGGAATCCCCCGCGCCGGCACGACATTGGGCCGACGCGCCGGATTCCCCGGATCAAACCCGCATACCCGCTTGCCGCGGGTATGGCAAAGGGGGCTGCCCTTGGGCAGACCGCCCGGGGGGCAGCCCCGCAATTGAGTCAGAACTTATTCAGCAGCGCTGTTGTACGCAGCGGCAAAAGCCTCATAGTCCGCAGTGGTGAACCCGTTGGCATTCGTCTCCCAGTTCAGATACCGGTTGTTCTGGATGCCGTAGGCGGCATAGATCTTGGAGTAGTCGTTGACGCAGGTCAGCTGCCAGGAAACATCATAGTTGCAGGGGATGACCAGGGCGTGCTCAATCAGATATGCCTCGGCCACAGCGTAGGCAGCATAGCGGGCATCCAGATCGTCGGTGATGGCGTCCGCCTCATTGACCAGCCTGGTGTACTCCTCATATATCTCAATCAGCTCGTCGTTGTAAGGCTCAGCAGGGGCCACATACTCCGGATCTTCGGGATCGGCATCAGGATCTTCATAGAAGTCGTTAATCACAGAATAAACCGCAGAGTAGTAGGCGTTGTCGTTGCCGAAGGTCTCCTGCACCAGGTAGTTCTGCGGATCGCCGTAGTCGGCGCCCCAGCCACTGATGTAGATAGAGGCCAGTTTAGGCGTCCGAACTTCTGTGGCCAGAGAAGAAACATAGGTCTGAATATTCAGAACCACATAGTCATCGCCCAGAGAATCCGTGAAGCACTGCTTCAGCACGTTGGCGGAGTCCAGCGCGGTCTGGCTGGAGGCGGCAATGTAGTAGTCAATTTCCACCGGGAAGGTAACGCCCTGCGCGCTCAACTCTTCCATGGCCTGCTCCTTGTACTGCTGGGCCAGATCGCTGTCCAGACGGACCATGGTCTCGCCGTCGCTCTCGGGCAGCCCCAGCTCCTGGCGAACCAATTCGGTGTAATCGGTGCCGTCAGAGGTGATGGCCACGTTGGTCATGGTGTAGAAGTTGTTCTCGCACTTCATCGGATTGATGGCGTTGGTTCGTCTGTAGTAGCTGGTCAGATCCAGGCCGTAGTACCAGGACAGGCGGAAGGCCTCGTTGGCCACAGCGGTATTCCAGTTGACGTCCGGGGCGCCGTCCTCATCATTCTTGTTGTAGACGAAGTGGATCTGATAGGAGTACTTGGTGGGACGGGCTTCCACCAGGTAGTTATAGAACTCGCTGCTGGCGTCATCATAGATGATGGACAGGTTGGATTCCGACAGGGACACCTGATCCAGCTCGCCGGTCTGGTACAGCTGGTAGGCCACGTCAGCGGAATCGACCATCTTGATGGTGACAGAGTTGAAACGGGTGTTCTCCTCCGCGCCCCACCACAGGGGGTTCTGCTCCAGAACCTTCTCGTTGCCGTGGATGTACTCGGTCATGATGTAGGGGCCGGAGTACCAGGTGGTGTCATAGGACAGTTCCTTCAGGCCGTCCACACCGATCTCATCAATCAGACCCACAGCCAGGGGATACAGGCAGTTGTAGGTGGTGACGGTGTCAAAGTAGGGTTTTTCCGTAATGCAGGTGTAGACCAGCGTGTAGTCGTCCACGGCCTCGATGCCCACCATATCCAGGAAGGTCTCGTTATTCCAGGCCAGCGCCAGCGCCTCTTCTTCGTTACCGTCCTCTACCAGTTCGGCAGTGTAGTTGTAGTAGTCTGCAGCGCCTTCAATCAGCTCCATGGGCATGGAGGTGTTGAAGGACTCATTCTTGGCTGCGTTGAGAACCCACTCCAGGCCGGCCACAAAGTCATTGGCGGTCAGTCCCTGCTTCTCGGCGCCGGTGTAGTCCACCCAGACGGCATCCTGGCGCAGGGTAAAGGTCCAGGTCAGGCCGCCATCCTCGGTGCCCCACTCTTCGGCCAGGCAGGATATCAGGTTGCCATGGGTGTCGTTGGTCAGCAGGCCGTCATACAGATTGGTGAGGACCTGCAGGTCAGAGGCGTTCTGTGAAAGCAAGATGTTGTGCGTCTCCAGTTCACGGGAGGCGAGCTCATAGAACTGGGGATCCGTCAGGACGTCTTCCTCAGCGACCTCGACGACCGGAGCTTCGGAGCTCTCTTCTGTGGCTTCTGAGCTGTTCTCCGTAGTGCTCTCAGAGCCGCTCGTGCTGGTTTCGCTCTCAGTACTGGAACTGCCGCAGGCAGCGAGACTGAACACCATGGCAAAAGCCAGCAAAAGTGCTAGAAGTCTTTTCATTTGGTTGGTTCCTCCTTAAAATGTGTTTGGACAGGTTCCGGGGAACATGCGGTGAACCCAAGGTCCGGAACATTCGCTGAGAAGCACCACTTTTGGACGTACCGCCGTACCTCCGTACTGCAGTGCGGCAGCCACGCCGCTGATGATGTTTCTCAGCCCAATGGGCCGGCGCCGGGGATCTCCTGGACTCCCCTATTCTAAAGAGCAATGCCCATCAGCAGGGGAAATCCCTGCTGAAAAGGCCCTGCGGGGCATGCCCTGCAAGCTCAATAGACACAATACAACATACAGGCTCCTGCCAAACTGGTCCCCCGGCAGGCGTCCTGACGTTCTCATGCTCTGATATTGAATAAATAAAGGCGTCTCCGAAAGCTTCACCGCCGGCAATTCCATTCGCCAAGCTGGTTCTTTCAGCGACACCCTGAAAA
>CBCPMX010000112.1:0-9217 GCA_965120355.1 uncultured Oscillospiraceae bacterium | reverse complement strand
ATGGCGCAGGAGTTTATTACCTACCCCCTGGCCGGTGACGACAACGTCATCACCATGTGGTATTACATCCCCGGCTATGTGGAGTATGTGGACTCCAACTATAGCTTCAATGCGCTGTCCGCAGCTGAGGAAGCTACCGGCGTTCGTCTGGAGTTTACTGAGGTCAGTGACACAGCTGCCTCTGAGCTGTTCAACCTGATGATCGCCAGCGGCGATATGTGCGATCTGATTCCGGCTCTGGAGTACTATACCGGCGGCCTGTCCAAGGCTTATGAGGAAGAGATCATCGTGGACATCGGCGAGTATGTAGATGAGTATATGCCCAACTACGCCGCCGTCATGGAGTGCCTGGATGAAAAGACCGTGAATGACACCTTGACTGACGGCCACTTGCTGGCTTTCTATCAGATTGCCGACGGCACCTACTCTGCCAACGGTACCATTACCCGCGGCGACTGGCTGGAGGAATTGGGCTGGGAGTTCTCCGGGGACATCATCTCCCTGGACGAATACACCGAGCTGCTGCGAACCCTCCACAACGCCTATGAGACTCCGTACACGTACTACATGTATGATGGTACCATCAATCTGGAGGCTGCATTTGACACTGAAATTCCTGTGCTGCAGGGCGACGGCTTTATGACCATGGTGACTTCCGCCATTTTCCGTTATGGCGACACCGTCACCTCTGGCTGGATCACGGACGGCTATCGGGAGTGCATTGAGTGGATCCGGGAGATGATGGCCGAAGGTATCCTGTATGAAGACTTCCTGTCTCTGGACAGCGACCGCGGCGTTGTCAACGGCCTGACGGGTGCTGGCGACATTGCCGTGTGGCAGGCCAACGCCGACAAGATGGAAGAGATCCTCGGTTACACCGATGATCCCGATTTTGCCGTAGCTGCCGTACCCCGTGTCGCTGCCGATCCTGATGCGCAGTATGTGTGGGATGACGAGACTGCACTGGTCTCCACCCAGGCCGGTTTCTCCCTGTCCGCTGATTGCGATAACCCCGAACTGGTGTGCCAGTGGATGAACTACTTCTGGACCACCGACGGCTATATGCTGGCCAACTACGGTATGGAAGGCGAAAGCTATGATGTGCTGGACGACGGCACCATAGACTTCACCTGGGAACGCCCTGTCACTGTTACCGGGCGCAATGCTCCCAATGCGGAAATGGCGCAGCAGTTGTTCACGATGATGCGGTTTGTCGGCTTCTACTCTGACAACGATCGCCTGCTGAGCACATTCCCCCAGAGTGCGCTGGACGCTGTTGACCTGTGGACGCTGACCGAATACGGATCCACCGACGACCGCAATTATCCCTCCGCTGTTTCTACGGGCCTGACCGTTGATGAGAACGAGGAGATTGCCGAGTATGAAGCGGACTTCCTGACCTACGCCCAGGAGACCTGTTTGAAGTTCATGACCGGCGCTGTGGAACTGAACGACGAGACCTGGGCCGACTATGTGGCCACCTGTGAGAGCATGGGCATCAATGAGATCATTGCGGTCTATCAGAATGCCTATGACGAATACCTGGCCGGCGAGAGATAAACAGACCATTTTGTGCAAAACATTGGGGCCGCCGCGGCAGCGCCGCGGCGGCCTCCATATTTCAGGGGACTTTGCCCACGGACGCCGGCGTCCTTTTTCAAGGGAAGCTGCCGGCGAAGCCGATGGAGGGAGCGGCCCGGCGCGGAGGCACCTGTTCCGGCCGCTGCGCGCCTCTTTTCTGAAAAGGAGAGGGGGTGGCTGGTGGTCACCGGCAGTCCCCATGAAAATAAGCAATTGCCCATTTCTGATTGAAAAAGGAGGCAGCGCCAATGAAAGATGCCATGATCGTCATCGCAAAATTTAATCAGCTGCAAAATCGCAAGCTCTTTGCCCTGCTGGATCAGCTCACCGACGCGCAGCGCAAGGCCGATCTCAAGGGATTGTATACCTTTGGCAGCATTCACGGAGCCCTGGACCGGGCCGTAGGGACCCTGGCCATGTCCGTGGCCATGTTGGAGGAGCCGCCCGCCGGCGGACGGGAGTCCGGCGGTCCCGGCGGTCCCGGCGGTCCAGGTGGACCTGGTGGCCCCGGCGGTCCGGGCGGTCCGGGTGGTCCCGGTGGCCCCGGTGGTCCCGGCGGCCCCGGTGGACCGGGTGGTCCTGGCGGCCCCGGCGGGACGCCAAAGTATGACGTGGAAGACTATGAGGAATTGAAAAACAAATGCTTCGCCATTGATCAGAAGTATGTGGACGGATTTGAGGCCATGAGCGAGGAACACTGCACCGCTGGCCCCGGCGTCCCCGTCTATGACATGGTCATGAAGGGCATGTTCATCTTCAACAATATCCGCGGGCAGATTGCGCAGATGTGCAATGAGCTGGGCTATGGGTCTGATTTGATCTCCGGCGCGTTACTGTCCTGAAGATACACAAAAAAAGCCCCTCCCGCCGGCCAAGCTGCCGGCAGGAGGGGGTATTCTTGTTCCGGGAGGGGCCTCCCGTGCGGGGAGCAGAGGATCAGGTGTCCGGCAGATCCGTCACCACGCCGAGGAATACCGGCAGATTGTGCTGGCAGTCCACGATCATGTAGACGAAGGGCCGGTCCAGGCAGACGGTCTTTGGCGCTGCCAGGGCCGCGCTTTCTTCCACAACCACCGTGGTGGCTGCGCCGGCCTTGGTGCCCGACTCGTCCAGGGACAGATAGGTCTTGTGCAGGACGCTGCTGATGTACAAATTGCCGCCGGTGGAACTGCCCATGGCCGACAGGTCGGCCAGGCTTGAGTCAAAGGCATCGGTGACGCCCATGGCCTGAAGGGCTTGTTTCAGATCCGCCGTGTATTCTGCTTCAAAGGCTGGAATCACGGCATGGACCGTTTCCTTCTGGGTATTGTCCAGAATCTCCAGGAGCCGCTGGCCTGTCAGAGATGCCACATAGTCCGCCAGGGAAACGACTTCCTCCGGCAGCAGAGCTGCGAAGGCATAGTCTCCGCCCGCATAGGGCTTTACCACGCCCACCGCGCCGCCGTCTTCCAGATAGTAGGCCTCTTCGCTGCGGAGTGTCCGGACCAGGCGGGTCTCGCCGGTCTCGGTAGTAAAAGTGCCGGTTTGAATCTGATTGCTTTCGTAAGGGGTTTCCCACTGGGCCTCAAAGGCCAGGGCGTTGATGAGACAGAGCATGGCGCCGTCGGGGAACTGATCCAGGATCTGGCCGATAAGGCCGCCGGTGTTGGATCGAACCCAGTCGTTGATGGCGCTGCAGGTGCTCTGGTCAAAGGCGGCCGCATAGATCTCCGCGCCATACCAGGCGGCGTTGGCCTGTAAAAACGCCGGTTCTACCGTCAGCCCTTCCTGCTGCCGGAACCAGATGGAATTGGCTCCGTGAAGCTGGTTGTCCGCGCCGGCAGAAAGACTTTGGACATAGGCATACAGGGATTCGTTTAACTTTTCCGACGGCATGCCCAGGGCGGCCTCCAGCTGGGTCAGGGTCTCGCCGGAGGAGCCGTTGGCGGTCATGCCCAGAGCCAGCAGCACGGAAAGGGGCGAAATCAGCGTGTTTTCCTCTGCGCCGGCGGTTTGCTGCAAAAGCCGCACGGAGAAGTCCGCCATGGCTCCGGCGGCGTCCGATGAGAAGGCAGCGTCTGTTGTGACCACCGCGCCGGCGCTGACGCCAGTCATCAGGTCGGCTTCCTTCAAAGTGGATTGGGTCTGGCTGGACATGGTGGCTTGGGCGCTGCAGCCGCTCAGCGCTGCGCATAGCAGCGCAAGACACAGCAGACCGGATATCTGTTTGCGCATGGTTTTTCTCCCTCCTGTTCGTTTCTTCAAAAGATTAGACGAGATTGGAATGGAAAAGGTTCCAGGGGAGGGCCTTGCCTTTCAAAAAAAACCGGATGCGGCGGCGGACGCCTGAAAAGCTGCACACAGGCTGGCGGTATGGCTCGCCTGTGTGCAGCTTTGTTTGGCATGTGGAGGGTTCTTATGCACCCAACTGTGCTGCGTAGCGCTTCACCAGATCCTCGCACAGCTTCAGGGCGCCGTCGCCGCCCTGCATTTTCAGGGTCAGCACCGGTGCGTCGCCGGCGGAGAAGAGGATCCGGCCCTTGTATTCCGGCAGGGCGCAGGTGGCGGAAATGGCCGCAAACTCGAAGCGGGCCAGGGTAAAGCGCAGCTGCGGCCCTTTTTGTGTGATCTCCTTGATGCCTGCGCTGGCGGCTCTGGCGCGCAGCAGCGCGATTTTCATCAGATTCATGACGGGCCGCGGCGGCTCGCCGAACCGATCCACCACTTCATCCAGCAGATCCTCGGCATCGGCTTCCGTGCGGATGGCAGCCATGCGGCGGTACAGATCCATCCGCTGTTCACCGGAGGCCACATAGCGTTCCGGCAGATTGGCCTCCACCGCCAGATCTACGGTGCAGTCCACGTCGTCTTTGGGCTGCTCGCCCCGTTCCTCCAGAACGGCCTCTTCCAGCAGCTTCAAATACATGTCGTAGCCGACAGACATCATGTGCCCCGACTGCTCCGCGCCCAGCAGATTGCCCGCGCCGCGGATCTCCAGATCCCGCATGGCAATCTTAAATCCGGAACCAAATTCCGCAAATTCGCGGATGGCCCCCAGCCGTTTTTCGGCGACGTCCGTCAACACCCGGCCTTTGCGATAGGTCAGATAGGCGAAGGCATGGCGGCTGGAACGGCCCACGCGGCCCCGAATCTGATGCAGCTGGGCCAGACCCAGCCGGTCTGCGTCCTCGATGATGAGGGTGTTGACATTGGGAATGTCAATGCCGGTCTCGATGATGGTGGTGCAGACCAGCACCTGGATTTCCCCCTCGCTCATGCGCTGCATGACGTCGGAGAGCTGGTCTTCATGCATTTTTCCGTGTGCCACGGCGATGGAAATGTCCTCTCCCAGCCAGCGGCGGATGCGGGCGGCCTGCTGTTCGATGGACTCCACCCGGTTGTGCAGGTAATAGACCTGGCCGCCCCGGGCGAGCTCCCGCTGCATGGCGTCGGTGAGAACCCGCTCGTCGTGCTCCATGACGTAGGTCTGGACGGGGTACCGGTCGCCGGGGGGCGTCTCGATGGTGGACATGTCCCGGATGCCGGACAGGGCCATATTGAGGGTGCGGGGGATGGGCGTGGCCGACAGAGTCAGGACGTCCACGCCGACGGACATCTCCTTGAGGCGCTCTTTGTGGCTGACGCCGAAGCGCTGTTCTTCGTCCACGATCAGCAGGCCCAGATCCTTGAACACCACGCCTTTTTGCAGCAGCTTATGGGTGCCGATGACCAGATCCACCGAACCCGCCGCCAGCTCCCGTAAAACCGCTCGCTGCTGGGCGGAGGTGGAAAACCGGGACAGCACGGCGATATTGACCGGGAAGGAGCGGAACCGGCCCACGGCGGTGACATAGTGCTGTTGGGCCAACACTGTGGTGGGCGCCAGAATGGCCACCTGCTTACCGTCCATCATGCATTTCATGGCGGCACGCAGGGCCACCTCTGTTTTGCCGAAGCCCACGTCGCCGCACAGCAGCCGGTCCATAGGGATAGGCAGCTCCATGTCCGCTTTGATTTCCGCGATGCACCGCAGCTGGTCGTCGGTCTCGGTGTAGGGAAAGCTGTCTTCAAACTCCTGCTGCCACGGAGAGTCCGGGGAGAAGGCAAAGCCCTCCTGCCGTTTGCGGGCGGCGTAGAGCTTGATGAGACCGGCGGCCATCTCTTTGGCGGCGGCTTTGGCTTTGGCTTTGGTCTTTTTCCAACTGTCTCCGCCCAGCCTGTTCAGGCGCACCGGCGTTTCTTCGCCTCCGCCGATGTATTTGGACACCAGGTCCAGCTGCGTGGCAGGGACAAACAGAGTGTCGGTGCCCTGGTAGGCGATTTTCACATAGTCCTTGCGGACGCCGTCCACCTTCATCTGCTCCATGCCCACATAGCGGCCGATGCCGTGGTACTCGTGGACCACCAGATCGCCGGGGCTGAGATCCGTGAAGGAGTTGAGCTTCTGCCGGTTGGTGGCCTTTTTCCGCGCCTTGGCTTTGCGGTTGGGGAGTATATTCAGCTGCCCTTCTGTCAGAACCGCCAGCTGCAGGGATGGATACTCCATGCCGGCGGTAAGGGAGCCCTCCGTCAGCAGAATCTCTCCCGGCTGGGGCAGTGCCTGGGCAGGAAAGCCCATGGAGACCGGGATGCCCTTGTCCTGAAGATAGTCCCGCAGGATTTCACCCCGGCGGCGGTTGCCGCACAGGACCAGAACAGCAAAGCCGTTGTTCCGATAGTGGGCCAGATCCGACGCTGCCGTCTCCAGAGAGCTGCCATAGGACGGCAGCTGCTTCACCGTCACCGACAATAAGTGCTTTGGCGGCAATGTCTGGGGATAGGCGGCGGACAGAAAGCTGTCGATATATAGACAGCCCCGGCCCCGCAGGCCCCGGCAAATGGTCTCAAAATCCGCGGAAAACTCGCACAGCTCTCCTGCCACCACGCCGGTTTGCAGCAGGCCGTCCAGGGTCATGCCCAGTTCTTCCGCCCGGCTCCGGTCCGCCTGTTCCATGGCCCGGTGATTGACCAGCACCACAATGGCTTCGGCTGGAAGGTAGTCCGCCGCCGTGGCCAGCTCCGGATAGATCAGGGCCATGTACCGGTCCGCCGCAGGGAAGCTGAGGCCGCTGCGCAGCGTGTCTATATCTTGCTGTATGGTGGCGATCAGAGCTTCGTTGACGTGTTTGCGCCGCCGCTGGCGGGCGATCAGCGCCTCCAGATCCTTCAGCAGCCCCTCCAGCCCGCCGGGGTGGAGCCGGGGCTGGCACTCCGCTGCCGGCAGGAGCACCATCTGGTCTATATTGTCGGTGCGCCGCTGGGTGGAGACGTCGAAAAAGCCCATGGTGTCCAGCTCATCGCCAAAGAATTCCACCCGCACCGGCCGGTCGCTGGCCGGGGAGTGGACGTCCAGAATGCCGCCCCGCAGGGCAAACTGCCCTGGCCCTTCCACCAGGCTCCCCCGGACGTACCCCAGATTCACCAGATCGGCCGTCAGCTTTTCCAGGTCATAGCTGGCCCCCACCCGCAGCGTCACCGCTGCGCCAAAGAGGGTGGCCCGGGGAATGGTGCGCATGGACAGGGCCTCCAGGGACGTGACCAGCAGCGGTGTTTCACCCTGGGCCAGGGCCCACAGTGCCCGCAGACGCTGGTGTTCCCACCCGCGGGAGACGGTGGCGGCGTTGTACAGGGTCAGATCGCGGCTGGGCAGCACCGGCGGGGCGGCTCCTAAAAAGGTTCCCAGCTCCGCCGCTGCCCGCTGGGCCTCCAGGTCATCCTGGCAGACCACCAGCACGGGCCGCTCCAGCTGCTGCTGCAGGCCCGCAATCCAGTGCCCACGGTGAATCTGGCCCAGGCCGGTGATGGCCGCCGTCTCACCCCGGTCCAGGGCTTCGGTGCACTGCCGGAATTCCGGTAGGGACCATAAAATTGATTCCAAAAGCTCCATACTTACCTCACTTTATACCATGCAGCGCCTGATGCCCTGCAAAAAAATTCAAATATATTCCAGCTGGCAACGCGCCGAAAGGGCGAAAAGAGACAAACACACTCTTTTCGCCAGATGGCAGCGGCCTTATACCGCCGCGTTATACTTGTTCGCCGCCTGCTGCGGTCCGCTGCGGACGATTTCCGCTGCGGCTTCCGCAGCGCGTCGCATGGCCGCTTCAGCTTGCTTTTTGTCTTCGCCGGAAAAGCGGCCCAGCACCCAGTCGGCCAGGTCGTAGTCCGGGTGGGGTTTACTGCCCACGCCCACTTTGACCCGGGGAAAGTTCTGGCTGCCCAGCTCGGCAATGATGCTCTTGATGCCGTTGTGGCCGCCGGCGGAGCCGTCTGCCCGGACGCGGACCCGGCCCGGGTCCAGAGAAATGTCATCAAACAGGACGATGATATGCTCCGGCGGTACCTTATAAAAGTCCGCCGCCTGCCGCACCGCCTGCCCGGACAGGTTCATATACGTCTGGGGCTTCATCAGCAGCACCTTTTCGCCGCCGATGTCGGCCATGCCCGTCAGGGCCTTAAATTTGATGCGGTCCACCCGCGTGTGCAGGCTGTCCGCCAGAATGTCCAATGTGTCGAAGCCCACGTTGTGGCGGCTGTGCTCGTACTTTTTGCCCGGATTGCCCAGACCTGCGATGATCCAGCCGCACCCCGCGGAGGGTTTGCGCAGAAACATGGTTTTTGCTCCTTATTATGTGGAAAGTAGATGTAACTAAAACTTTAAATACCAGTACAATGCGATCTCATCGCACCAGGGCTTTGGGAAATTCCGATACAACATGGTATTCACGGCGCCCAACTGCATTCCGCATTTTGCGTAAAAGCGGCAGGCAAGCAGATTGTTGTCCTGTGTTTCCAGTGCAAGACCTTTTAGCGATCTTTCCTTCGCCCAGAAAATCGCCTGCTGTATCAACGCAGTGCCAATTCCTGTGCCTCTGGCCTTTGCCGCCACGCTGATATCCTCGATAAATGCATATAGGTTCCAGTCCCGGCGGAGTTGAATCTGACCGACGCATTCGTTGTCCTGATAGGCCAAGAAGATGATCTTGTCTGCACGATCAATGTATTGTGTCCAGTCTTCATCGTCGTCATAATACCGTTTTTCCTGCGGCTCGTCAAGCAGTTCTTCCGTCCAGAAGCGCTCAGAAGCCGGCCGGCGCGTGGGGGATTGGACTGTTGATTGCATCTGCGCCGCGCTTCCGCGCTCGGGTTTCGACAACCGGCGTATTCGCGCTTGAAGAACCGCGCCTGGGTTGCGCCGGGGGCGCTTTTCTGAAGGTTGTGCGTTTTCGTCTGGTTTGCAGGCACACCGTACCACCAATCACGGCCCGTAGAAAGACAAGCCCCCCACTGGGTAATACGCAGGCGCTTCCACGCAAGCGCACAAAATCACCAACGACAACCGCACGAGCGCGAAGCGCGGCGTGGATGCAGAATCAATCCGACACCTGCCGCGCCGGTCATGGATCCTCTCTGCACGTTGAGTGTCACGCACCCAAAACCGTACGCCCCATCCCGATTCTGCCGGACTCCTTTCTGCCTCCCGGTCAAACAATGAAAGAGAGTCCAGAGAGCCTGCGGTTCTCTGGCGTGGTTTCTTTCCCCTCTGTTACTATATATTTGCCCCTTGGTTTATGGCAGCCAGCCATAGGCATGGGACATCTCGTTGCCTAAACTGTTA
>CBCPMX010000111.1:0-19517 GCA_965120355.1 uncultured Oscillospiraceae bacterium | reverse complement strand
TGGCATCGGCAACATCCTCCCGCAGGGAGAAGTGCGCCCTTTTTGCGCCGTACAACTGCATCGTGCCGCCCGAATCCCAGGGATGACCTGGGCCCGGGCGGAGTTCCGCCTGGGGAAATCGCCGACTGTTTCATCGCCGCAGGTTGGAACCTGCGGCGATTTTTTGTAATTTGGGAGCGTTTGCGCCCACACGCCCGCCAGCGCCGGCAGCGATTCCGGCGGCGGAAGAAGAAAGGAGATTCCCTTGAACTCGAAAACAAAGAACCTGCAAACCCTCTGGGACTGTACTGCGGGGCACAGGCTGCTGATGCTGGGCGGATTTGGTCTGTTAATTCTGGAGCTGCTGCTATCCTTTATTTCTCCCCTGATCCTGTCTGTGACCATCGACTCCATTCTGGGAGACAGTCCTCTGAATGTGCCATGGTATTTTTCCTGGTACATTGAAGCGCTGGGCGGCGTAGAATCCCTGAAGAACCGGCTGTGGGTGATGTCTGTGACCATGGTAGGGTTCCAGCTGTTGGCCGGGGTTCTGTCCTTTGCCCGCCCCTGTCTGATCAATCTCTCTGCGGAGGGCACTGCCAAGTCCATGCGTGACCGGCTCTACCGGCACCTGCAGCGTCTGCCCTTTGCCTACCATGTCTGTGTTCAGACCGGCGATCTAATCCAACGCGCCACCAGCGACGTGGACACGCTGCGGCGGTTTTTGACCAACAGCTTTCTGGAATTTGTCCGCACCATCCTGCTGCTGTGTATCGGCCTGTTCGTCATGCTGAGTCTCCATGTACCGCTGACCCTGATTTCGTTCTGCTTGTGTCCGCTTCTGGTTATCGACTCGCTCTGGTTTTATAAAAAGATCAAAACCCTCACGGACGCTTTTGAAACACAGGAGGGCAAAGTCTTTACGGTGATTCAGGAAAACATCACCGGCGCCCGGGTGGTGCGCGCCTTCGGCCGGGAGCGGTATGAGCTGGACAAAATGACTGTCCAGAACGAGCTTCTGCGGCAGCGCCAACGCAGTCTCAACGATATGTTTGCCGCCCTGTGGACCAGTCTGGATGTGATCTGCGGCATACAAATCGCCCTGGTGACCATCTTTGGCGTCTGGTTTGCTGTCCGCGGAGAAATTACGCTGGGCCAATATACGGCCTTCATGTCCTATATCTTCATTTTCCTGTGGCCCATCCGGAACTTTGGCCGCGTCCTGACCCAACTGGGCCGGGCCATGGTGGCCATGGAGCGGATCACCCAGGTACAGGAGGAGCCGGAGGAAGATCCGGTGGCAGACGGCCTGACCCCCGCGCTGCGCGGCGATATCCGCTTTGATCATGTGACCTTCTCCTACGACGGCCAGCCGGTGCTGCGGGATCTCTCTGTGCACATCCAGGGCGGCTCAACCGCCGCCATCCTGGGGGCCACCGGTTCCGGCAAGTCCACCCTGGTGCAGCTGCTCCAGCGGCTCTATGACCCCCAGGAGGGCAGGATTACCATCGGCGGTGTGGACATCCAGGAAATGCAGAAGCACCATCTCCGGGACCGCATCGGCATTGTGCTTCAGGAGCCGTATTTGTACTCCAAGACCATTTTGCAGAATATTGGCATCAAACAGCGGACGCCGGACACCGCGGCCATTATGGAGGCAGCCAAAACCGCCGCCATCCACGACGACATTTTGGCCTTCCAGCAGGGATACGACACCATTGTCGGCGAACGGGGCGTCACACTGTCCGGCGGCCAGAAGCAGCGGGTCAGCATCGCCCGAACGCTGCTGTGCGACAGCGATATCCTGATTTTTGACGACTCCCTGTCCGCCGTGGATACCCAAACAGACGCCCAGATCCGCCAGGCGCTGCGCCAGCGCCGCCAGGGTGTCACGACCATTATCATTTCCCACCGGGTCACCACACTGATGGAGGCCGATCAGATCTTTGTCCTCCGGG
The DNA here is from genome assembly GCA_965120355.1 of uncultured Oscillospiraceae bacterium. Lineage (GTDB taxonomy): Bacteria > Bacillota > Clostridia > Oscillospirales > Oscillospiraceae > CBCPMX01. The sequence continues at coordinate 17,580 of CBCPMX010000111.1, read as the reverse complement.
ACGGTCAGGTGGCAGAATCCGGTACCCACCAGGAGCTGCTGGCCTTGGGCGGCATTTATGCCCATGTCAGCGACCTGCAAAACTACACCGAGGAGGTGGAAGACTAATGCAAGAACAGGACTATTCCTCAAAAAAGCTCAACATCGGCACCTGGAAGACCATCCTGCATCACGCCGGCAGCCGAAAGCACCTCATGGTCGCCATCGTCCTTTGCGGCATGATGACCGGCGTGTTCGACCTGTTGAGCCAACTTCTCAACACCTGGGCCATCGATAACTTTATTGCCGCCGGCTCCCTGACGGGCTTCCCGGTCTACATTGTGCTGGCCCTGGCAGTGCAGCTGCTGTTTGCAGCTTTTACCTTCGGCTTCTGCCGCTCAGCAGGCCGGCTGGAGAGCCACCTCACCGCTGACGTGCGGGAAGCGGCGTTTTCCAAGCTGCAAACCATGGATTTTTCCTATTTTGACCACACCGCCGCCGGATATCTGCTGTCCCGGCTGACCTCCGACGTCTCCCGCACAATGGAGACGGTCTCCTGGTCCATGATTGACGTGGGCTGGGGAATTATGTCAGTCTTGTGTGCCCTGGTGGGCATGATGATTGTCAACTGGCGGCTGGGGCTGATTTTGGTAGCGGTCATCCCGTTCATGGCAATCCTCTCCGTGTTCTTCCAGCGCCGCATTCTGCGGTTTCAGCGGCAGACGCGGCGGCTGAACAGCATGATTACCGCGTCCTTCAACGAGTGCATCATGGGCGCCCGCACTACCAAGACCCTGGTGCGGGAGGAACTCAACGAGGAAGAATTCGTCGACCTGACCGGCCAGATGAAAAAAGCCACCATGCGGGCAGTCCTCAACTCCTCCCTGTATATGCCGGCGGCCTCCCTGCTGGTGTCCATCGCCACGGCCATTGTACTGCTGCGGGGCGGTCACAGTGTCCAGGCGGGGCTGTTGTCCCTGGGACAGCTGAATTTCTTTATGAATATCGGCAATATGATGTTCGAGCCCATTCGGGTGTTTGCGGCTATCTTTGCCGAATTTCAGTCCTGCCAGGCCGCCGCAGAGCGGGTGGCCGACGTCCTGACAGCCCAGCCAGCCATTCAGGATACACCGGAAGCGACAGAGCGCTATGGCGACCTGCTCCATCCCCGGCGGGAAAACTGGGAACCCATTACGGGGCAGATTGCCTTCGACCATGTCTCCTTCTCCTATGCCAAGGGCGAAACTGTCCTGGAGGATTTCAATCTCCAGGTGGAGCCCGGCCAGAGCATCGCGCTGGTGGGAGCCACAGGCTCCGGCAAATCCACCATCGTCAACCTGATCTGCCGGTTCTATGAGCCCCAGAAGGGCCGGATCCTCATTGACGGCAAGGACATTCGGGAGCGCAGCCAGCTGTGGCTTCAGTCCAATTTGGGCTATGTGCTCCAGACGCCCCATCTGTTTTCCGGTACCATTCGGGATAACATCCGCTATGGCAAGCTGGACGCCACCGACGCGGAAATCCGCCGCGCCGCCGCCCTGGTGGGGGCGGATGCCTTCATTGAACAGCTGGAAAAGGGCTATGACACGGAGGTGGGCGAAGGCGGCAGCCTGCTGTCCGTGGGGCAGAAGCAGCTACTGTCCTTTGCCCGGGCAATTTTGGCGGATCCCGCCATCTTCGTCCTGGACGAGGCCACTTCCTCCATCGACACCGAGTCGGAACAGAAGATCCAGCGGGCCATTGACACGCTGCTGGAGGGCCGCACCTCGTTCATCATCGCCCACCGCCTGTCCACCATCCGCAACGCCGACCGCATTCTGGTCATCGACAAGGGCCGGATTGTGGAGCAGGGCACACACCGGGACCTGATGCGGCAGAAGGGCCGGTACTACAAGCTCTATACCAACCAGTTCCTGGACGAACAGAGCTATGCCGCCTGGGACGCCGCGCCCAATCCGGCGTAATGCAAACGATCATTCCGGAAGGTGTTTACGGCACGCTTCCGGAATGATCGTAGCTTTTATTCAGCACAGTGCGGTCCCGTTCCCTGTTACGCCGAAAGGAGTATTATGAAAACAGCCATTGAAATTCAAAATTTATCAAAATGTTATAAAAGCAGGGTCAAAACGACACAGGCCCTGAAAAATATCAATCTGACCATCAACAGCGGCGAAATCGTCTGTATTCTGGGACACAACGGCGCCGGAAAAACGACGCTGGTCAAATCGATCTGCGGCTTGCTGAAGCCCGACGAAGGCGCCGTGTATCTTGACGGCAAGGCCGTTCATGAAAACCTCTCCTTTGCCCACCGCAAATGCGCCGCCATTCTGGAAGGCTCCAGAAATATCTATTACTACCTGACGGCCTACGAAAACCTTCGGTATTTTGGCCTACTCAACGGTCTGGATCAGAAACAGATCGATCAAAAGGCCCGGGAATACCTCAAACTGTTTGACCTGGAGCAATTTCGTGACGTCCCCGCAAATTCCTTTTCCAGAGGGATGCAGCAGAAAGTCGCGATCATCGTCGCGTTGATGAAAGCGCCGGACATTTTACTCCTGGATGAACCGACCCTCGGTCTGGATATCATTTCTTCGGACGCAGTCATCCGTATACTGAAAGAATTAGCCGCTTCCGGAAATCTCTCCATCATCGTGACGACCCACGACGTCCATCTGATCGAACAGCTCAATTCCCGTCTGGTATTTATGAACCGCGGAGAAGTGATCCTCGACAGCCGGCTCATGGCGCTCAAGCAGGAGGACGCACCGATGCGTTTCAAAATCACGTTCCTGCAAAAGCCCGCCAGCGCATGGCTCCCGTCCGACGCAGCCATCTGCGAACAGCAGGGAGACATTTTTCTCTTTGAAACAGAAGATATTTCCTGGATCAGAGATCACCTTGCATCCAATCAGTTAATCCAAATTGAAAAATGCAGCCAGTCTGTGACAGATATTTATAAGGAGGTCATGGGCGTTCATGGGTAATGCATTCCAATTGTTAAGGGCAGAATGCCTGAAAGTCTTTGGCGATATCAAGGTCTATTGGCTGAACTATATCTTCGGAAACATCAATGTGTTTTTCATGTTTTTTGGACTGTTCTACGCGTTTTCAAAAAACAGCCAGGACGCACTCACCAAGCTGCTGTTTCTGTTCAGCCTGATGTACTGGTATTTTGGCGACCATGCTGTGAACCTTATCAGTGTGCTGATCGAAGAGGAGATCGAGCAGGGCACGCTGGAACAGCTTCTGACCACCAGGACACACCTGGCCGTATCCCTGTTTTTCCGCATCATCGCGCAGATCCTTTTCGACCTGTGCAAGGGTGTATTCATGTTCTCGCTTTGCATGTGGGCTTTTGGGATCAGCTTTTCCACGGTACTCAGCCTGCGTTTCCTGGCCGCCGTGATCATATTCTTTATCGGTCTACTGGCCATGTATGGCTTCGGCTATCTGGTTGCCGGACTATCCCTGATTTATAAACAGGCGTCGTCCATCGCTTCCATAGCCTCCACGCTGCTTTTGTTCTTTTCCGGAACAACGATCGATATCAGCGCATTTCCAAACGTTGTGCAGGGACTGATCAAACTGTTTCCTTTTTACTGGAGCAACTGTCTGATCGAAAACACGCTGCAATTGAACGTTGCAGGTTTCTCAAAGAACGCGCTCATGCTGGCGCTGGAACTGATCCTTTGGATATGCTGCGGCGTATTGGCGCTGAACCGCTGCCTGGGGACCGTCTATGAGAAAGGTACGACCGCCGCATATTGATCTCATTCGATAAGGAGGTATCGCTTATGCAATTGCTGAAGCCGGAACTGTCCAGACTGCTTGCGGAAATCAAAAATTATAAGCTGAACAATATCGCCAGCCTGTTGGATGTTTTCCTGATATGCCTTGGCATTTTTATGGGTACGGGGCAGGATATTTTCCCGGAAGGCACGCTGTTCTACGCCCTGATCGGCATGATCCTGTGGCGCTACACAGTCATATGTTTGCAGACAGCCTGCGGCATTATCCAACAGGAGATGCGGCTGGGGACATTGGAGCAGTTGATGCTTGCAAGCCACAGCCTGCTTATGCTCGTGGTGACACGGCTTTTTGCAAAATTTCTGGTGGAAACCGTAAAATTGATAATAATCTCATTTGTTCTGATCCTAGTATTTCAAATTCAACCGGATGCAAATATGCGCCCAGGCATTTTGGCCGGAGCAATGCTTCTGTGTCTGGCGGGAACGATCGGAATTGGCTGCCTTACAGCAGGCGTCGCCCTGATTTACAAGAAAGCTGACGCGCTGGTCAATTCCATTAGTTATTTCACCCTGTTTTTCACTGGGATCCTCGTGCCGCTGGAGATTCTGCCGGGTATCTTTTCCGCGATTGCGAAAATTCTGCCGTTTTATTGGTGTGTAACGCTGATCCGGCAAAACACCGCCGGTGCTGCGCTGGTTTGGCTGCTCTTGACCGCAGCCCTGTGGGTCGGACTTGGGATCGCGTTCTTTTCCGGTGCGGTACGCAAAGCCATTGCCGGCGGGACAACGTCCGGTTACTAGATCCGGCGGGAAAATGGATATTCATTTTCCCGCCATCCATGCTATAATGGATCCATCTGAAGAAAGGAGACTGCCGCCATGGACCGCGTGATCCTGCACTGTGACTGCAACAGCTACTATGCCAGCGTCGAAACGCTGCTGAACCCGGCGCTGCGCGACGTCCCCATGGCGGTGGCGGGCGACCCCGACAGCCGTCACGGCATCATTCTGGCAAAAAACGAATGGGCAAAAAAATACGGCGTCCAAACCGCCGAAACCATTTGGCAGGCCAGGCAAAAATGCCCCAACCTGGTCTGTGTTGCGCCCCACCATGACAAATATTCTGAACTCTCCAGAGAAATCAACCGCATTTATCTGGACTACACCGACCTGGTGGACCCCTTTGGCATCGATGAATCCTTTCTGGATCTCACCGGCGTCATGAAGCTCCACAAGAAGACGCCCCTGGAGCTCGCCCATGAGATCCGCCTGCGGGTCAAACGGGAACAGGGCATTACCATCTCTGTGGGCGTCAGCTTCTGCCGCGTCTTTGCGAAACTGGGCAGCGATTACAAAAAGCCGGATGCCGTGACGGTATTCAGCCCGGATAACTGGCAGGAGCGGGTCTGGCCGCTGCCTGCTTCGGCCCTGCTGTTTGTGGGCCGCCGGACAGCGCAGATGCTGGAGCAGCACGGCATCCACACCATCGGCGACCTGGCCGCCGCCGACCGGCTGGCTCTGGGACAATGGCTGGGCAAACAGGGCGATACTCTCTGGCGCTATGCCAACGGGCTGGATCGGGAGCCGGTTCGCCCCTATGACGCACCCCGGGAGCTGAAATCCGTCGGCAACGGCATGACCTTCCGGCGCGACCTGGTGGGTGAAGCGGAAATCCGCTGCGGTGTGGCGGCGCTGTGCGACAGCGGCGCGGCTGCGGGCCCACGGGCTCAAGTGCGCAACGGTACAAGTGCAGCTGAAAACGCCCAGCTTCCGCACTATTTCCCGTCAAAAGCCCCTGTCCAGCCCCTCCTACCTCCAGAAAGTACTGACCGACACGGCCATGGAACTGATTCTGGCCAACTGGAACCTGTCCGCGCCGGTGCGTCTCATCACAATCACAGGGTGCGACCTGGTGCCGGCAGATGTCCAAACCACGCAGCTGAGTCTGTTTCCCTCCGACGAACCATCCCAAAAGAAACAGGAGGCCATTGAGGATACTATGGCCCAGATCCGTGCCCGCTTTGGCCGCGGGAGCATCGGCTTCGGCTACTTTGACAACGAGGAACTGGGGATCCACCGGAAAAAGTCCAAACCGGACAAGTAAACTGCCGGACACGCCCAAATTTGCGACGTGTCCGGCAACTTTGTATTCACTTATTCTGTTGGCAGCTGGTCCGATGCCGGGAGTTCAGACGATTCTTCTGCGGCAGGCGCCTGCTCCGCAGTGGAATCTTCCGGTGCGGCTTCGCTGCTGTCCGGCAAAGATTCAGGCGCATCCTCCGAGGACGGTTCCACCGTCTGTGCATCGTCCTGGGACACTTCCGGCGGTGCAGACGCTGCCGCTTCCGACTCCGCAGGATCCTCTGTTGGCAGCTCGTCCGACGGCAGCGTCTGCTCCGGTGTGGGCAACGCGGACACCGGGGTCTCCTGCGTCTGTTCCGGCACAATTTCAGAGGTCTCGGGCTCCGCCGCCGGCGCCGACGCAGACGGCTCCGGCGATACAGACGTTGCGCTGCTGGATTCCACCGGCGCACTGGATGCTGGGACGGCGTCTGCTGTCTGCTCCGTGGACTGGGCGGATGCAGTGGTTGCGCCGCCCAGCACCGTCAGCTGGCCGTCCACCACGTTCACTACCCGCAAATTGGCGGCGGTGATAGCCGTCTCCAGAGGGTTGTAACTGCTGTTGAGCAGGGAAACCGCCGCATCCAGATCCACTTGATAATAAGAGCCGCCCTGATACCAGACCGCCTCGCCCGGCAGCGTGTTCTGGGCCATATTTCCCGTGTCACACTTCCGCAATGCCATAGCCAGATATACCAGGTTGCCAAAGCTGAGATCGGACAGCACCCGTTCCTGATAGACTTCCAGCAGCTGCGGCAATTTGGTCACATTGGACAGCTTCAGGTATTGGCTGGCCATGGCCTGCAGCAGTTCCCGCTGGACGCTGACCCGCTCCAAATCCGCCATGGCGTAACCGGAACGGTATCGCAGAACCCACAATGCCTGCTCACCCGTCAGCGTTTGCAGTCCGGCATCCAGATCGATGTACAGATCCTGGGTCGGGTCGGCATAGTACATGTCCACCGGCACGTCAAATTCCACTCCGCCCAGAATGTCCACAATTTGCTCCACCGCTGTAAAATCCACCAGCACATAGCCGTCGGGCCGATACCCCAGCAACAGCTCCGCCTGATCCATCAGGGCTTCCATGCCCGCTTCTCCGCCGCCGCTGACGCCATACACACCGTTCAGCTTCGGCACAGACATGGACAGATCCACCAGGGTGTCGCGGGGCAGACTCAGAAGGCCCGCCTCTCCCGCGGTTTCATCCACATACAGCAGCATTATGGTGTCTGTGCGGCTGCCATCCCCATCAGTGCCTGCCAGCAGCAGCGTATAGCAGCCGTCCCGGCTTCCATCGGCGGCCGTTGGAGGCCGGATCACCAACTTCCAAATTCCGACACACGCTGCAAGCAGCAGCAGCAGAACCACCAGGATCTTCAGCACCAAGCGTCCACCGCGCCGCCGCCTGCGCCGCGGTGTCCGGCTGCGAACCTCCGGCGTATCGCCGTTATATACCGTATATTCATATTGCTCCGCCATAATTCGTGGCTCCTTTCTTGAAGCGATCTCAACATCGCCCCAGCCACACACGCTCTTTCCGCCTGTATCATCGGCCCCACGCCCAAGCGCTGCTTTTACATGGGAATCTCCCATAGTATACGGAAAATCTCTGGGCTTGTCAATCGGTTGTGACCATGATGGAATTCATTGTTTCCACCGCTTTATGAGTTTGATATAATAAAGTTGCATCATCAGAAAGGGACGTGAGTATATGCATGATTTGACTGTGGGCAAGCCCGCAAAGGTGATCTGGACCTTTTCCCTGCCCCTGCTGCTCAGTATGGCTTTGCAGCAAATCTATAACATCACAGACAGTGTCATCGTCGGCCAGTTCGCCGGCGCCAATGGTTTGGCCGCCATCGGTGCAGCTTACCCCATTACGCTGATCTTTATCGCCATCGCCACCGGCGCCTCCATGGGCTGCTCCGTGGTCATTGGACGGCTGTTTGGCTCCAAAGAACTGGGGAAACTCCGGACTGCTATCTATACCGCCATCATTGCCATGCTGGTTCTCGGCATCGTCTGTGCCATCATTGGCGTCGTATTTGCAGAAGGTATCATGACCCTCCTGGGCACGCCGGAAGATGTCTTTGACGATGCAGCGGCATATTTGGCCATCTACTCCGTGGGCGTTATTGCCAACTTCGTCTACAACACAGCCTCCGCGGTATACACTGGTCTGGGAGACTCCCGGCGTCCGCTATATTTTTTACTGCTCTCCTCTGTTCTGAATATTATTCTGGACTACATTGCAGTGGCAATTTGGAACTATGGCGTCGCCGGTGCGGCCTGGGCCACCACCATCTCTCAATTTGTAGCCGCCGTTTTGTCCACCTGGATTCTGGTTCGCCGCATCAAAAAGCTGGAGATCTCGGAGCATACGCCCGTGTTCTCCATGGTACAGCTCAAGGAAATGAGCCGAATTGCAGTACCCAGTATCATTCAGCAGTGCTGCGTAGCCTTCTCTCACACGCTGATCCAACGAGTGGTCAACAGCTTTGGCTCCACAGTCATGGCCGGTTATGAAGCCGGTTCCAAGGTACACAACTTCGTCTACATGTGCATGAACACGCTGGGCACCGCCTTCAGCAGCTTTGCCGCCCAAAACATGGGCGCCAATAAGACAGCCCGTATTCGGGAAGGCTTCAAATACGGTACGCTGATCTGTCTGGCCTTTTCTGCCCTGGCAATCCTGATTTTGCAGTTGTTCCCGTCAACGCTGGTGGGCCTGTTCGTGGACGCCGGCGAAAACGCCGCCGTCATCGAAGTAGGTGTCCGGTACATGCGCATCATTTCCCCGGACTATCTGCTCATCAGCTTTATCATTATCGCCGGCGGCCTGCTGCGCGGCATCGGCCGCATCCGGGATTTCCTGATCGTCACACTGCTGGACTTCGCCGTCCGCATCTCCATGAGCTATTTCCTCTGTCTGGGCATCGAAATGGGATATACGGGCCTGTTCTGGTCCTGGTATTTCGGCTCCGCCGTGGATCTGGTCATCTGCGCCATTTGGTACCGCAAGATGTGCCGGACGGGCGAGTTGGCTTCCCCCGCAGAGGCCACCGCATAAGCTGCGCTTTGACAAGCAAGCCCCCTTGTGCTACCATGGGCACAAAGGGGGCTTTTCTATGATTTTGGAGCCGGCCCACGGGCCGCTTTATCTGCAAATCTACCGCTGTCTCAGGCAGGAAATCGAATCCGGGCAGCGAAAGGCCGGCGGCCGTCTGCCCTCCAAGCGGGCGCTGGCAGCCCAGTTAGGCGTCAGCGTCAACACCGTCGACGGGGCCTACAGCCAACTGGCGGGCGAGGGATTTATCGAGGCGCGGCCCCGCAGCGGGTACTATGTCTGTCCCATCGATACCTTGCAGAAGCTCAGTCAGCTGGAGCCGGCCTCCACTGCCGCGCCGGTCTGTTCCGCCGGCGAGGTAGCCGTAGATTTTGCGCCTGGCAGTGTAGACCGCGAAAAATTCCCACACGCCGTATGGCGGCGGCTGCTGAAAACCACCTGGAACGAATACAATCCCGCACTGCTCCGTCCCTCAGAGCCGCAAGGGGACTACGGCCTACGGCAGGCCATCGTCCGTTACCTTCGAGACGCGCGCGGCGTGCGGACAGATGCGGAGCATCTCATCGTGGGCGCAGGGACAGACAATCTGCTGCAAACCCTCAGCTTTTTTCTGGACAATGCCTGCATGCTGGCGGTGGAAAATCCGTTGTATAACAAGGCGCATTTGGTGTTCGCCCGCATGGGCCACCCAGTCCTGCCAGTGGAAATCGATCACCACGGCGTCAGCGTAGACGGTCTGGAGGAGGTGGACAATGTGGTGCTGTACACCACACCCAGCCACCAGTTCCCCCTGGGCATCAGCATTCCCATGGGCCGGCGCATGAAACTGCTCAACTGGTGCGGCGCAGGGCGGTTTCGATACATCATCGAGGACGACTATGACTCCGAATTCCGCTACGATACGCGGCCCTTGCCTTCGCTGCAGAGCTTTGATCAAAATGGGCGGGTCATCTATCTGGGTAGTTTTTCCGGTTGTCTGGCCCCATCCCTGCGTATGGCCTATATGGTCCTGCCAGACCCGCTATTGACCTTGTACCATCAGCGCTGCGGCATGTATGCCTCCGCTGTTTCCGCTTTTGAACAGGCCGTGCTGCGGGAATTCATCAACCAGGGCTATTTCGATACCCACATGAACCGGATGCGGGTTCAGTACAAAAACAAGCGGCAGCGCCTATTGGAAGGGTTGTCGCCCCTGGGCAGCAGCCTGCAAATCATTGGCGAGGCAGCCGGGCACCGCCTGACAATTCGCCATCTGGGCGGTCTTTCCGAGGCCGAGCTATGCCGCCGCGCCTTGGAGGCCGGTGTCCGCGTCTATCCCATCAGCCCATATTTCATCGGCAGGATGGATCAGAAATATGAAAGCAAGGTGATCCTAGGGTTTGGCGGCTTACCCCTGGCACAAATCGATCAGGGCGCGGAACTGCTCTGCCGGGCCTGGGGATGACCTTCCTTCCATCGCGCCGCCACTGTTTCGCTGCCGCCTTTCTGCAAAACGCGCAAACCGCGCCTCCCCCAACAGACGCAGCCGGCGCTCAGGAGCTGCCTGCTCCCGAGCACCGGCTTTTCTCATGTCTCACTGCGTGCAGTTCAATGATTTGAGCCGCAAACACAAATTCAACTTATTCCACTGTCACGGATTTGGCCAGATTCCGCGGCTTATCAATGTCACAGCCACGCATCAGCGCTACATAGTAGGAGAACAGCTGCAGCGGCACCACCTCCAGCGACGGCAGCAGCATGGGATGCGTATCAGGAATGACGATCGCAGCCGAAACAGATTTTTGCAGCTCTTCAGTATTGCCCTCTGTGGCAATGCCCAGCACGTCGGCGCCGCGGGCCTTGACCTCTTTGACATTGTTCATCAGCTTGTCGAACAGCGCATTCCAGCTGGCCAACGCCACCACCAGCGTTCCCTCTTCAATCAGGGAGATGGGGCCGTGTTTCAATTCCCCAGCGGCGTAAGCCTCAGAATGGATGTAGGAGATCTCCTTCAGCTTCAGCGCACCCTCCAGACTCACAGCATAGTCCACATTCCGTCCAATGAAGAACACCGTGGGATGATTGAAGTAAATGGAAGCATAGTACTGAATCTTCTCCTGATCGGCCAGAATCGTTTCCAGCTTGGCAGGGATGCGCTGCAGCTCTTCCAAAATCTTCGCATACTCCTCCGCTGAAATCGTGCCCAGCAAATCCGCAAAATACAGGCACAGCAGATCCATCACTGCCAGCTGGGTGGAGTACGCCTTGGTGGTGGCTACGGCAATCTCCGGGCCAGCCCAGGTATACAGCACGTCGTCCGATTCCCGTGCAATGGTAGATCCCACTACATTGACAATGGACAAAATCCGGGCTCCCAATCGCTTAGCCTCCCGCATTGCCGCCAGGGAGTCAATGGTTTCGCCGGACTGGGAAATGACAATCGCCAGGGTACGCGCCGTCACAATGGGGTCACAGTACCGGAATTCCGACGCCAGGCAGACCTCCACCGGTTTGCGCAGCATGCGCTCCAGAATATATTTCCCCACCATGCCCACATGATAGGAGGAGCCGCAGGCAATGATATAGAACTTGTCAATGGCCCGCACATCCTCCGCAGTCATGTGCAGATCCTCCAGCACCACACGGCCGTCCCGGATCCGCGGAGAGATGGTGTCGCGAACTGCCTTGGGCTGCTCGTGGATTTCTTTGAGCATGAAGTGCTCATAGCCGCCTTTCTCTGCGGCGGAAATTTCCCAGTCCACATGGCTGACGGGCTTTTCAATGGGCTGAAGCAGGCTGTTGTAGATCTGCACACTGTCCTGTGTCAGTACAGCCACATCGCCATCATCCAAATAGCAGACATTCCGGGTGTATTTCATAATCGCCGTTACATCGGAAGCCAGGAAATTACATCCCTCGCCATAGCCCAAAATGAGCGGCGTATCCTTTCGGACAGCAATGAGCTGGTTCGGATGTTCCGCACAGATGATCCCCAGGGCATAGGCTCCCTCGATCCGGTGCAGGACCTTCCCCACCGCCTCCAGCAGATCATCCTCATAGAAAAATTCGATCAGCTGCGCCACAACCTCTGTATCCGTCTCGGACACAAAATCAACACCCTGCGAAACCAAAAACTCTTTAAGCTTCACATAGTTTTCAATAATACCGTTATGGACTACAGCAATACGGCCTGACTGGCTCACCTGCGGATGAGAATTGATGTCCGAAGGCGCGCCATGGGTAGCCCAGCGCGTGTGCCCCACACCGATCACACCATCCATGTCCGCACCGCCATGAATCTGATCTGCCAACACCTGCAGGCGGCCCTTGGCCTTTGCAATCCTTAACCCAGCCTTTGGAGAAAAGACCGCTACACCCGCTGAATCATACCCTCTGTATTCCAATCTGGAAAGGCCATCCAGCAAGATAGGCGCTGCCGGCTCCTTTCCAACATATCCAACAATTCCGCACATAGTCCATGTACCTCCTTTGAGGACCGTCACAGCCCTCTTTGATTACTGACAAAGCGCCTGTGTCATTGCCCGTTCTGTATACACCTTCCATGGCAAAGATCTGCACGGCTGCTTTTCGCTATTATACCTGATGGCGCGCCTAAAATCAATGCAAATGTCATGACAAGATAAAATCTCGATCTTATCGTCTTTGCTGTACTTTTTTCGTGAATTATGTTACAATCAAAGCATCACATTTTCTTGGAAAGAAGGTCTTTGTTATGGCTTACGACTTTACCACCGTTTGCCCTGCCAATACCGTTCATCCCTTTATCCGTGGCTACGGCGTCACAGATCCGGCAATTATCCCGCACGCAGTGGCGGAAATGCGCTATCGTCTGGCTCCGGAGATCACCTGCGCCATGCATGACATTGTCTCTGCCAACTGCTTCGGCTATCAGCCGCCGGAAGAGAGCTATCAGCAGGCGGTGTGCAGTTGGATGGAGCGCCGCCACAACTGGCTCATCGAGTCGGACTGGCTCACCCAGACTTCCGGCGTAGTGACTGCCCTGGGCATTGCCATCCGCGCCTTTACGCAGCCGGGCGACGGCGTCATCATTCAGACGCCCGTCTACGGTCCCTTTCAACGCTCCGTAGAGCAAAACGGCCGTACGCTGCTGGAAAATCCTCTCGTGTACAAAAACGGGAAATACGCCATGGACTTTGACGATCTGCGGGAAAAGGCCAAAGAAGCGAAACTGCTCCTGCTCTGCTCTCCCCACAACCCCGTCGGCCGCGTCTGGACCAAAAAAGAGCTGAAAGAGCTGGCGGATATTTGCCTGGAAAACAATGTGCTCATCGTCTCCGACGAGATCCACTTCGATCTGGTCTTCAAGCAGCATACCGTGCTGGCCGCGCTTTCTCCGGAAATTGCCGACCACTGTGTTGTCTGCACCGCTCCCAGTAAAACCTTCAACCTGGCTGGGTGCAGTCTCAGCAACATCAATATTCCCAATGAGGAGCTGCGCAAACAGTTCCAGGCGGTTGCCTCCCGTGACTGCGGCCACTTTGTCAACACCTTCGGCTATGCTGCCTGCGAAGCGGCCTACACCCACTGTGACGGCTGGCTGGACCAACTGCTGGAAGAGATCGCACACAACAGCCGGATGTTTGTGGAGGCCATCCATGATATTTTCCCGGGGGCAACTGTCTCGCCCTTGGAAGGTACTTACCTCCAGTGGGTAGATCTGCGCTATCTGGGCATGGCGCAGGACGAGCTGATGGAATTCCTGCGCAACGCCCAGGTTTTCGTCAACAGCGGCGCCGAGTACGGCGAAGGCGGCGAGGGCTTTATCCGTTTCAACATCGCCTGCCCCCGCAAAACGCTGGCTAAGACACTGCTCCGGCTGCGGGAAGCAGCGGCCGCCCTGGAGAAAGCATAACTTTTGCTGCCATACACACTTCAGCTGAAGCCTCCGCAGAGTTCTTCTGCGGAGGCTTCAGTCTCGTCAACTGCGTCCCATCAACCTTCTGTATGCTTACAAGCTGCGCCCTCCGAGCGCGCCTCACATGCCCAGCACTCCGCAACACGAAGCATCTCTCGCCCGGATTTTTCCTGTCCGGTTTTGAGCTTCACAAACGCGGTAGAAACCATCTGCAAATACCCCCATTGCCAAATTGCCTGTTCCGAAACGCCAGTCAGACTGTGCAAATACACACACCGCTGCTTTCCCTTTTCCAATGGACTGTGTGCATATTCCGCAACCCATTCCCGCATGAGAACACCCAAATCATACGCCTTTTCATAAAAGATGCCGTCCAGGTCAATCAGCTTATAGCCATCGCCCGATCCTGTTTCCAGCGTATTCCCACCATGCGCATCGCCGTGAAGCAGCACAAATTCAGATGGGTTCAGGGCTTCTTCCCTTGACTGCAGGTAGGAAAACGCCTGTTCAATCACTTTTGGGGAGCAAGGCCGGTTTAATTCGCCCCACATTCTCCCAAGGAACGCCCGAAACCATGCAATCGATTCCCTGCCGCTTGGAAGCTCCATATCCACCGCAGGAATCTCCCACGCTTTTTCCAGGGTCGTACAAATGATTTCAAGCTGCTTTCTTACCGGATACCCCAGTTGATGAATGGGCTTTCCCAAATGTTCCAGCAGGCAGGCCTTTCTTTTCGAGTCATACGCATACAGCTTCGCATAAGCTTGGCCGTTTGCCCGTTCCAGTGTCTGAATCCCTCTTAAAAAATCACCGCCGAGGTCTTCCGGCATATCGATTTTCAAAACACAGGCTTCGCCTTTTTCACCATCGGCACAGGCTACAAAGGCATGCGTCCCGCCAAACAGGGTTTTTCCAACAGAAATTTTCCATTTCCTTTCCAATTCAGAAATGACAGTATCGAGGCTTGCAAGCCACGCCTCCCCAACGGCGCCAACAGATTTCGCCCGGCTGACCACCAGCGGCGGCACCATTCGCTTGGGCTTCTGTTCCTGTCCGCCGCACAAAGTGCTGCTTAATATGCGGTAAAACCGCGCTTTGTCAACGGTTCTCGCGATTTCCACATTCCCCTCTGGATCCGGGACAAAGGTTGTATTTCCCATCTTGCTTTCCTGCTCGGTTTCCACCTGCACCGTCCCGCGCGCAAACCGGCAAATATCCGGATAAAAAACGCAAACCGCTGCCAGGGGGTCATGCAAGGTCAGCTTTTGGGAACTTTCCAGCCACGCATTTCCAAAGGACAAGACTGCCTTCATCAGATCACTGTCAGTCCTGAACAAACGCTCCGCCTGGTCTGCCTGCAACGTCAAAGTGTCCGTGACTTCCAATGGCACTGCCCGATGCGTCTGTGGACAAGCGGAAAATACAATTCGGGAAGACAATGGATCCGCCCATGTGTTCCAATTATAGAACGGTTCCGGCAGCGGCGCTTCACCGAAATAGCCATTCATCACATACAGCCCTTTCAGCAGCCCAGCGGCATCCGGGTAAGTCATAAACAGGGTGGCAATATTGGTCATATTCCCAATCCCAATCAACACAATCTCGTGTGGATTCGCTTTTATTTTTTGATACAGAAACGCTGGGGCGTCTGCTTTTTCATAGGTGCTATGCTGCCAAAACTTTAATGCGGCAGCGCCGTCCGGCGTAGGATAGACCGGAACCGGCTGCATTGTGCTGTCAAGCCCTGCCACAATCGGAATCTGTTTGCCCAGCGTCTTGCAGATTGCATCCGCAACCGCCGCCCGTTTTTCCGGTTCTCCAGAAACTGTCGTAATCCCAACAAGTTCACATCGCGGCTCTTTCAGCAAATATGCAAGGCAAATTGCATCATCAATATCTCCACCAATGTCTGTATCAAGCAATACTTTTTCCATTTCACAAACCTCCTGTATTTGATTGATCAATACAAGAGTTCACCGCAAATTCCCATGCTGCACCTCCTCATTGCATCCATAATATCCTGTTTTGCGCCGGTTGTAAAGGGGAGCGGAATCCGAGCACGAAAAGCTTCTTCACATGCAAACAAACGCGGCACAGAAGGCGTCTTCTGTGCCGCGTCCGCGCTCTTTCAAGATATACTGCAATTCCGGGTGCGTGATCCCGGCGGCGGTCACTGGGCGTGTTTTGCCAGCATGGGCCGGAAAAAGCGGATCTTTGGCAGGGCCTTCAGCAGCAGCGTCCCCAGCACATAACAGGCCAGAATTTCTCCCACAGCAAAGGTCAGAGCATTGAATCCGCACGCCGCCCAGAACGCGCTGTTGATGGCGCCGGTTTCCGCCCAAGCCCAAATGGGGGGCAGAAAAATCATATTCACCACAACGGGGGGCAGCGCCGCCAGATACCACTTGGGCATTTTCACCGTCAGGCCAGCGGCGACGGCCGTGGCCAGGGTGCCGAAGATCACATCCAACGGACCATAGGGGGACAGCAGATTGGTCAGCAGGCAGCCAATGGCCAGGCCCGGCGCAGTGGCCGGGAACAGAAACGGCAGTACGGTCAGCGCCTCGGCAAAGCGAATTTGTACCGCCCCAAATGTCAGTCCAAAAACATCGCCAAAATAGCCCAATACTGTGTACAACGCCGCCACAATGGCGGCCAGAGTCAGGTCACGGGTGGAAAATTTGCGCATAAAAAAGCCTCCATTTTCGTATTTAGAGCACCTGCGTGTGGTGCAGCGGCGAACACAATTCAGCCATGGCTTTCACGCATGAACCATGGCGCAGGGTTCGCCGGTTGGACCGGGTGTGGAAACCGGTCGGAGGTATTTTATCACGGTTTTCCCGCTCTGTAAATCGGTAGAATGCATAAAACAGGCGCGGCCCCGATCAGCCGCGCCCGCATGGAGCAGTGTCAAAGCAGCCCCAGCCGTATCAACGCCTTGGCGATGCCGTCCTCCCGGACAGAATCGGTCACAAAGCACACCTTGTCAAAGATGCGCGGATCGCCGTTCGCCATGGCCACACTGACGCCCGCCGCCTCCAGCATAGGCAGATCGTTGGTGCTGTCGCCGATGGCAATGCAGTCCTCACGGGTCAGCCCGTGGCGCTCCAGCAGCAGCGCCATAGCCCGGCCCTTGGAACAGCCGTGGGGAACCATCTCCAGCAGCGCGCCCTCCCGTTCAATCACCTCAAACCAGGCGGACACTGCCTCGCAGAACGCAGCCAAATCCGTATCCGCCCGCCGCCAGACTACGAACTTATCAAACTCCGCTTCCGGCCCCGCCGGGTCGCTGTCCGTATCCAGCCCCATGGAGGCATAATACGCCTTTTCAAACTGTACAAAGGGCTCCAGCGGGCGGCTCAGATCAAAATAAACTGCATGCGCGCCCTCGTACATGACCTGCAGATCAAACCGGCGCACCAGCTCAACAATCTGCAGCTGCACCGCCTTGTCCAGCTTTTGATGAAACAGTACCTGATCCCCTTCCCGAATGTACACGCCGCAGCCGCAGATATATCCATCAAAGCCCATGGCCTTCACCCGTGGATCCACGCCGTCATAGGGGCGTCCGCTGTTGATATAGAGCAAATGCCCCGCCGCTCTTGCACGGCGCACAGCCTCCACCGCGCTGGCCGGAATGGACCGGTCCTCAAAATCCACCAGCGTACCATCAATGTCGAAAAAGATCAGTTTGCGTTCCATGGTTATGACCATTCCTTTCCGCTGCGCTTCAAGGCACCAAAGGGAATGAAACACAGGCACCTCTGACGCAGCCAGTCGTAA
>CBCPMX010000110.1:0-6800 GCA_965120355.1 uncultured Oscillospiraceae bacterium | reverse complement strand
GGAAAAGGCGTATTGACCATATCAAGTTTCTATATGATTTTGCGAGTTTCAATTTCTCTTATCGACAGATTGTGAAATTTTTAAAATTTAGAAAGATGTTTATTATGCTGGCACATATGAGGATAGCGACAATAATGAAGGACAAGCCGGAACAGGGACCATCGCGGACGGCACCGCTCTTTTGGAGACGGCGTTCTCTATGGGAGGCTTTTCCGGGCTGGTCAATGCCTTTATGGAGTATCAGCGCCCCGTGACCGCAATCGGATATCCCGGCGCCTCCGGAAACGGTGCTGTTTTATATTGGTATGATACGTATGGAATCACAGCGTATTCTGATCAGAAGGAATCCGCCTGGGAGTTTATCAAGTGGGCGGTATCGGATGCGTACCAATCGCAGGTGGTCATGGCGATTCCAGTTTCCCAGGGGGAATTTGACAAGCGCCTTGCCGAACTGGAACGTGACAAAACCATTGATCCCGCGGCGCTGGAGCAGGCGCTGGACTTGCTTTACGGTGCTGCGGAAAGGACACAGTATCAAAGCGAGCTTGTGAATATTGTGACGGAAGAAGCCGCAACCTTCTTTGCCAATGATCAATCGGTGGAACACGCGGCAGATGTCATCCAAGACCGAACGGAATTATATCTGGCGGAAATTGCGTAACCGCAGAACAGAGGTGAAGAACATGCGGACAAAATGGCTGCTGTTGGCCCTTTGCGGTCTGTTCTTATTGGCCGCCGGATGCGGCGGCGTCGGGGAAAGCGCTGAAAACGAGCAGATTGAAGAACAGGAGGACGCAGAGCAGCTGTACCGGCTGGAGGATGGTGTTTTGTACTGCGGGCAGGAGCCTGTGGACACCAGCATTACGTCCTTATGTCTGATGGACTTTGAAGCGGACAGCTACGAATTTTTGCGCGCGTTTGAGGCGCTGACGGCGCTGGAACTCAACGGGTGCAATATAGAGGACCTGTCCGTTTTGAAAGAATTGTCTCAGATGGAGTCCCTGACGCTTTCCAGATGTCCACGGATTTCAGATATTTCTGTAATAGCTGCTTTGGAAAATTTGAAGGTATTGCAGCTGTCTGAAGTGAATATTTCCGAAATCAGCGTCTTGGAGGGGTTGGATCTTACAACCCTTGGCCTGTTCTTCTTGCCAGAGCTTGAGGATATCACGCCAATTGCCGGAATGGTGAATTTGCAAACACTGGAGATTTGGGGCACATCGGTTGTGAACCTGTCCGGGCTGGAACAGCTGGTGAATCTGCGCAACTTCTCCTACGGGAAATCCGAAAAGCCGGACATCGCTGTGGAGTATTCTGTGTTAGCCCATATGACAAAGCTGGAACAGCTTAATTTAACTCGCGCCGGAACCACAGATGATTTGAGTGCGCTGACAAACCTGACACAAATGAGAGTCCTTTCTCTTCCTCCAATGGAAGATTTCAATCTGCAATGGGTCGAGAACATGCACGACCTGGAAAAGTTGTCCATAGACGTGGAAGATCATCCGCTGGACGACCTGACGCCCCTGGAAAACATGGATAATCTCACAAGGTTCAGTGTGCGCTGGATGACTGCGGAGCAGCTGGAATGGATTCAGGAAACATTGCCAAACTGTCAAGTCATCACAGATCTCTATACGGGCGACGAATCGTGATGTAGGAATTGCCGTGTGTCCGAGGCTTTTCGTTCTGAAATGGTTTATCCCGGGGCGTGCTGCCTGGGATACCGGAGGACGGAAGTACACCCGATTTTAAGGAGGGTTTCCCCATGAGACGAACGCAAAAACGCCGTCGCTGCCTGCTGCCCTGTGCCCTGATTTTGGCGCTGCTGCTGGCCGGATGCAGCGGCGCGCCGGCAGAAGAAACGGAGCAGGCGGCCACGGCCACCGACGCCGCCCTGGTGCAGCTGGATGCCGCCCCTGTGTCCGGCGAGGGCGAAGCCCTTTCCCCGGGGGAGTGGGTGGACCTGTCCGGCGCTTATACGGAGACAACGGTCAGCGGCGATTCCCAGGAAGTGCAGACGCTTTTGTGTGAGTATCTGCCGGAGGAAGAAGCGGCGCTGTCTGCCGAATCCCTGACCGTGGGCGCGGACACGGACTGCGTCCTCTCCTTTGTGGCCACCTGGGCCGCCAGCGGAGAAACGCTGTACCTGGGCGTGGTGGATACGGCGCAGACCTGCGCCTATACGGTGGCGCTCAATGGCGGCACCGCCGCTGGGGAACTCTCTCTGGCGGATTTGCCGGAGGGGGCCTATCAGGTGATTGCCTACACTACCAATAATCCCAATGTGCTGGCCTGCGTCAGCTACTGGATCACCGGGCAGGCAGCGTGAGCCAAAATCAGGAGAGACAGGAGGCAACTTCTGCCTCTCCCTTTTTGCTGAAAACATTCCAAATAGATTGAAAAAATCCTCCAGATCGTTTATACTGAAATTGCACTCGATTTTAAGGAGGCGCCGCCTATGAAGCTGTCCCAGCGGGAACCCTTACAGTCATACCGGAACAGGTCAAACCGTGGGTGGCGCGTCCTGTTGATTTCCGTATTGACACTGCACCTTTTAACTCTTGCCGTTTATCTGGCGGCGTACTGGTGGCATGTGGTTCATGGGGTGTGGACGGATGCTGCGTTGCTGGTTTGCAGTGTTCTGCATCTGGCCGGATTGAGTGTGTTGGCCGTCCTGGCCGGAATGCACAGAAAACGGACCGTAATTTTCGCCCTCTGTGGCTACTGCGCGCTCCTACTGCTGGGGCTGGTGCTGCTTGCTGCCGGGGCGGTCTGGATGCCGCTGAGCTGGTGCCTGATTCCGGGGGCCTTACTGGCAGCCCCTGTTCTGGCACTGTCGGAATTTGTGCCGGTGCTGGCGGCAGTCTATGGAGTGATCGCTCTGGGCGTGTTCGTCGTGGCGTGGCGCAACTTTTAAAATTTTCCTTCTTGGATGCTTGCTGAAGCTGCTGCATGGGTCTTGTCAAAGGCTGCGGCATCCTTGGTTCTGGAAACACGATCATCATGGAGGCGTTGCCCATGAAACGAACGCAAAAACGCTGTCGCTGCCTGCTGCTGTGGGCCCTGGTTTTGGCGCTGCTGGCGGTGGGGGCGGCTGAGCTCTATGGGTATCCGGCTCTCCGGCTGGTGGCGGCCAATCGGGGGCTCTACGAGACCCTATGGACCTATGAATACGAGACGGAGGATCAAACCGTGCTGCGCTGCCAGCTCACCGAGCACGATGGACAATTTCTGCTGGCGTTTTTATTAAAGGAGAAGGGCTCCACATGGCGGTTCAGCGGCCGATTCCGCGGGCCCTCCCGCGCCACAGGGGGCGTCAGCATTTATGAAGACCAGAGCGCCCGGAAAAAGGAGTCGATCACCTTTCTGGCCGTGGCCCAAGCCGTGACGGCGCAGACCTCCGGCCACCGCCTGGGAACGTGGTACGACGAGCAGCGGCAGTGCTACCTGATCTCCGAAGAAGTGGCCACAGACGCCGGCCCGTGGTGGGTCTTGTTGGGATATACCAGCAACCGCGGTGATTCCTTCGGCACCGACGATCTGGAGGCCATGGCGATGAAGTGAGAAAGAGAAGGAAAGGGTTGCGCGTGAAGCGGGGAAATGTGCCCGTGGGGCGGTCTCTGCGGGATACGACGCGCTGCCGGATTGTGCATGAAATTGCCAATATCTTCACTCTTGTAGAAAGGTGTGTGTTCTTATGAATGTACAACACAAGCATGGTGGCCTGCTGCTGTGGGCCCTGATTTTGGCGCTGCTGCTGGCCGGATGCAGCGGCGCGGCGGCAGAAGAAGCGGCCGAAACTGCCACCCAAGCGGAATCGACTGAGACCGCCGGGAGCGAGGCGGAAGCGGCCCAGGTGGCGCTGACTATGGCGGACCTGATCCAGGAGGACGGGACGATTCAGTTCCCCGGTGTGCCTCAGGGCACGAACCGGGAGGCGTTTGCGGACATTCTGGGCATGGATTACAGTGCCTGGGGCACGGCCATGGACAATCTGGTGGCCAGCGGCGATGTGGAGGAGGCTCCCTACGCCCTGGAGGGCCACCCGATTGCGGTGGTGTTCCCCCTGAAAGACGATGCCGTCCGGTCCGCCATGATTTATCTGCTGGACGACGGATCTACGGAGGAGCAGTGGTATGAGACCACCCAAACCATTTGCGGCGCGCTGGAAGCCGCTGCCGGCTCCCACGAGGGCCAGCGCAGCTATACCTTTGGCGACACCACCGTCACCCTGGAATGGGGGCCGGTGGACAGCGAAGAGGTGGAACAGCTGGGGGACGGCCAAACCGGCTGGGCCGGTGAGATCGGCGCATTGGGAACCCGCATTACCCAGATCGTCATTGCGTATTGAAGTGCGCGCAGAAAAAAGGTTACCCGCGAACTTTCCGCGCAAGCGGCGCAGACCTGCGCCTACGCGGTGGCGCTCACTGGCGGCGCCGCCGGCGGAGAGACGCTGTGCCTGGGCGCGGCAGATCCGGCCCAGCTGTTCCGGCAGCGCTGTCAAATTTGCAGGCTCTTGCTGTATAAGGGTTTGCAAAAAGGAGGAATCTTGGTATGAATGACCGGAAAAAGTACCTGTGCATCGGGTTGGCAGCCATTCTGGTCTTTCAACTGGCGTCCGGCTGCGGAACGCAGCCGGACGTTTCCGATGATTCGGAAGTCTGGACAGCGGATGCGGCATTCTGCGATGGGGCGTATTCCTGGATGGCGTGTGCGGCGCCGTATCTCTATACACTGGACGAAACCGCGGCGCTGCAAATGAGAGAACTGGATACCGGGCGCACCGTCCAAACCTGCTCCCTTGGGCCGCTCGTATCGGCTTATGGCGCAGTACAGACGCTGTGCTGCAGCGAGCAAATCATTTGGGCGGCGTTTGCGCAGGAAACCGGAGAAACCACACAGGCGGTCGTTGTGCAGATGAATTGGGATGGCGAGGTTTTGTCGGAAACCGTCATGGAAAAAAGCTGGTTCCCAGATGAGACGGATGCATACGAACGGCTTCCCAGCTCGATGCTCCTTTACAACGACGGCGCGGCGGTCGGCGCAGGCCGGTTTGTGTTTCTGCTGAATGGTCAGGGAACAATGACGGAAACGGTTTCTCTGAATTTGTATATATGGAAGCTGCTTTGTGATCAGGAAGGGCAATTGTATTTTCTCGCCGGAGACGCAGCGCTCTATGCCATTGATCTGACCGCAGAAAACGAACCGGATTTGGAGCCATATTTGCAGTTTGACGGCAGTATCACTGGACTTGTTTCGGGAGACGGGCAGTATGATGTGGTGGAGAGTAATGCCGTCGGGCTGTTCGGCTGGGACATCGCCACCGCAGAAGCGGAACAGCTGCTTGCGTGGAGCGACTTTCCGTTTTACGGGGAGACAGTCGGCGCAGCCTTTCTGACAGATGCGGATACGCTCCTTGTACAGGTGTGGGATTATCTGACTGGAGAAAGCAATATTTTACGGTTCCAACGGACGGAAGCCGCCGCGGATCAGCAGATCCTGACTTTGGGATATGTCGGAGAGACCCCGGGAGAACTGGCGATGCTGGTTGCGCAGTCTTTTAATTTGCGGAACACGGAATATGCGGTTGTGCTGCAGGCCTATGAAGACGCGGATCGGTTAAAGCTGGACATGGCTGCGGGCAGCGGCCCGGATATCCTTTTTTACACGGCCACAAGCGGCGTCTCCATGGAAGAATTCATCGCGTTTGACGTTTTGACGGATCTGTATCCGTTGCTGGATGCTGATAAAACGCTGAACCGCGATGCGTTTGTCCCCAATTACCTGAATTGTATTGAAAAAGATGGCGCTCTCTATACCCTGAGTGTGGGCTTTCAATTATCCTGCTGGTTTGCCGCAGACGGGAGAATTTCGGAACCGAAATCGTTGACCGCTGAACGGCTTTTGACGTTGGCAGAGACCATGAAGGAATCAACGGTGCTGGAGGATGTAGACGGAACCGGATTTCTGCGTTCCGTGTTGGAAGATTCCATGAACCTATTTGTGGATTTTGATACCGGGCGCTGTTCCTTCGACAACAGCACCTTCCGGGCGCTGCTGGAAATCGGCCGGTTCTATATCAACGATTCATCTCTGGACAGCGGAGCGGAATCTGATTCTGCCGGAAGTACCGCGCTGCTGCGCCGCAGCGGATTGGGCACCTTTTCTGCGTATGCCAAGATGGCCGGCGCAGGTTGGGAAATGACGTCGCTGCTCAATCGGGAGGAATTGGCCAATATAAAAACAGTTGGCGGCGGTTTTTCCATCAGCAAAAGTTGCCGCGCGCCTGAAAAAGCGTGGGAAGTGATCAAGCTGGCATTTTCCCAAAATGCGCAGCAAACGCTCGGCAGCATCTTTTTTCCGGTGCTTTCCGACGCTTATGACGCGCTGGAAGCTGCCGCGCTGACGGCACAGGTCATTACCCAAGCGCAAGCGGAAACGCTTCGCAGTCTGATTCAATCTGCAACAAGCGTTACCGTAACAAATTCCATCATTACGGAAATTGTTGAAGAAGAAGCCGCGTATTATTTTGCTGGAGACAAGACTGCGGAAGATGTGATTGCGATCATACAGGATCGGGTCGGAACGTATTTGGCGGAGCGAAGCTGAACGAATCCTTGCGGCTGCCGGGTGCAGCGGATCTGCTGCACCCGGCTGTGCCGCTTCAAACAACAAGTCCCCCACCGCGTAGTTCGCTGCGGGGGAATTTTGGATATCTCCCCTTTTCTCTTTCGCTTCGAAACCCAACAAATCAACGCAGGTTTCCCGCCCGGCTTTTGTCCGGGAGATCAGGGAGA
>CBCPMX010000109.1:0-3590 GCA_965120355.1 uncultured Oscillospiraceae bacterium | reverse complement strand
TGGTGGAAACGACCGGGCTCGAACCGATGACCTCTTGCGTGTGAAGCAAGCGCTCTCCCTGCTGAGCTACGCTTCCGTTAAATGCTTGATTATTATAGCACAGTTTTGCAAAAAATCAAGCACTTTTTTTGATCTTCTGAATTTTTTATACAAGCAGGCAGCCCAATCAGCCCTTTTCCGGCGCAACCTCCGGCATCAATTCTTCAGAGATCACCTCCAACATCCGGGTCAAGGTACTGACTTCCTCCGGTGAAAACCGCTGGCGGATGCGTTCTGACACTGTCTGCACATAACTGACGCTGAGGTTGTAGTATTTGAAAAACTTCTCTGTCACCTGCAGGTGATACTCTCGCCGGTCCTGTTCTGACCGGATCTTCCGAATATACCCCTTATGAATCAAGCTGCTGATTTTATACGCTGCATTGGAGGATGAAATATTCAAATAAGACGCAAACTCATTGATCGTTGGACTTTTCAGCGCATGGATGACCTCCACGCAAAACACCTCCACTGTGGTAAGGCTGGCATCGCGGTCCTGAAAGATGGCGCAGGCCCGCTGGTAAAAATGCAGTTTGAACTTGGTGTATACATCCACAAAAGCCTTATCAAGCATTGATCTTCCCTACTTTCCCGGCGCCAGCATCGGCAGAAAACATGCCGCAACCCCGTGCCGTACGTTTTCAGAATGTCATTCATGTCTTTATAGAATACACCCTTTTGACGCTCTTTTCAAGATTCAGTTCAGACTTGCCGGAACAAACGCCGTTTCAGCCCGCAGCGCAAACGCATGCAAAATGAAAACAGCGGGAGAAATCACGTAAATTCGTGGTTTCTCCCGCTAAAATATTCGGTCGAATTTCTCAAAAGTCTATTTCGCAACAGACCCTTTGTATCGGCTTACTGCATTTAACCGGCTCGGGCGAAGCGCATTTGCCTTACCCCGGCTTATGGCGCAGCCAAAAACCAACCGCCGCCTGCACTTTGCAGCGCATCCGCGCCGAGTTGCAATCCCATGCCTTCACGGTCATCTTCCGACTGTGCTCTCTTGGTATGCGGCTTCCGTTTCAATCTGACAGGCCGCCGCCTGTTCCGCTTCCTGCTCTTTTAGCGCCCGCAGTGCGGAAGTGTCCGCAATTAACTGCCCCAGGCCATAGCACGGCCATGACAGTACTACACAAACCACCGCGCCGATGATTGCCGCATAGCCCAACATCCTGCCCCAGAACACAGCCGCCAGAATGCAGCAGCCGATGGCTCCATAGAAGGGCACCGTCAGGGCCCATTCCTTCAATCGCTCCCCAATGTTCTCATACTGCTTTTTGCCGAAATCCCAAGACATGAAGGGCTTGGACAGCGTCACCGCCGCATCGCTGCCCAGCACCAGCAGGCAGCAGACCGATGCCGCCATGACAAACAGCCCCTTCGTGAACAAGCTGTCAAACCGGGCATAAACGTCAAATAGGATCACCAACTTGACAATGAACCCATGCCAGTAGTAAATAGGCGTGCAATTTTGCCCGATCTTGCTGATTCTCATCTGCTTATTGGGCATGTTCATGAGGATGCATCCGCCAATGACCACCGCCACGGCATACAATACAATCCGGTGCAGCGGCGAATAATTGGCTACAGCATTCTCATAGGGCACCGCGCCATACCACCACTCCACATGCAGCGGCAGATTGAAGAAATACAGCACCACCAGGATCACCGCCGTCCCGGCGGCAAAGCCGATACGCAGCTTTTTGGTGGGTGTGAACTTGTACTGCTTGCAGAAATAGCCGCAGCAGAAGAACGGATAATAGTAGAAGAACCGTCCCAAATTCCAGTCGTAGTAGATATCGGACACATACCCCACCAGCAGCGACACCACCACTGTGCCACCCAGGAACACCCAGCGCCAATTGCCCGGAATGCGCTTGAGCAGCGGAATGGTCAGCGACCACTGGATCATAGCCATCATGTACCATAAAAGCCAATATGGCATATGGAACTGATAGTCCCGCGGAATATCCAGCACCACATTGGTGAACACCAGGTATATGGCCTGAAACAGCAAATAGGGATATACCAGCTTCTGGAGAATTCGTTTCCAGTTGAAGCTGGCAAAGCGTCCGGAAATCCAGACAAACACCGGCATATCATAGCAATGCATCATAATCATGAAGTAATACAGCTTGTTTCCCGGTGTAATTGGCTCGACAAAGTGTGTTGCCACAATGCCCAGCATAATCAGCACCTTGATATTGTCATACCGCCAATCGCGTACCTTCGCCATGGGCAGCTCCTCCTCTTTTCTTTCGTTTCTCCGTCTTCCGACGGGGGCGGCTCATTGTACTGCCGCGTCTGTGTCTTTCTTCCGCCGCAGCTTTGCGATCAACCCGTCAAAGGGCCAGGACGCAAAGGGTTTTGTAAAGGCCACCACCGGCTTCGACGAAAACACCACCAGAATCACAACAGGCGTGAGCATGACGAACAGCCACCAGGCCCAACCGTTGCGCAGATACCGCCAGGGCTTCCACGGATAGCTGAGCAGCAGGGCAAGGAACCCATGCCAATAGTAGATGGGCGTCACTTGCTGGCCGATACGGCTAAACACGGTCTTTTTTGACGGCATCAGGCAAACGATACACCCGCCAATGCACACGGCAATGCCATACATGATGATGCGGTGCAGCGGCGTATAATCGGCGCCGGAGTTGACATAGGGGTTTGCGCCGTACCACCACTCCACATAAATGGGCAAATCCGCGCCGTACAGCACCACCAGATACAGAACAGTTCCCGCCACAAACAGCGCCGTCAGCCACTTCTTCGGCTTGAGGGCATAGCCCTTCATAAAATAACCGGCGCAGAAGAACGGATAATAATAGAACATGCGTCCCAAGTTCCAGTCAAAACTGATCTTCTGACTATAGGGAACCACCAACGCCAGGACAACGGTCCCCGCCACAAACACCCATCGCCAGGCGCCCTTGATGCGCCTCAGCAGCGGCACCGTCAGGCACCACTGCATCATGGCCATCAGATACCACAGCAGAAAGTATGGCTGATGGTATTGCAGCGGTTTCGGCTCGTGGATCACATAGTTGACGAACAGCAGGTACAGCGTCTGAAACAGCAGATAGGGGTACAGATAGTTCTTCAGATATTTTTTCCACTTAAAGCTGGCAAAGCGCCCGGACACCCATACAAACACCGGCATATCGTAGCTGTGCATCATAATCATAAAATACTTCAGCTTCCCCGGCGCGTAGGTCCCAAGCACATGCGTTGCCACAATGCCCAGCATAATCAAGGCTTTGATATTGTCGTAGCGGTAATCTCTTTCTCCTAACTTTTCCAAGGCTTTCCCACCTCCTTGTGCGCCCTGCAATCCAGGGCCTTCTGCCTTACCAAATATTATAGCGAATCGTGTCCGTATTATCAAGGTTTTGTGTGTAAGTCGTGATAAAAAGATGAACGAAGTGTGGCGCAGCCAGACAGCCGGCGGCAAACCTCTGCAAGTTTCTCTGATAAGCTGAAGCGGGGCCAGACGCCAAAACGACAGAGAGAGAACCTCCTTGGAGTTCACACCAAAAATTCCACCT
>CBCPMX010000108.1:0-12896 GCA_965120355.1 uncultured Oscillospiraceae bacterium | reverse complement strand
ATCGTTGCCTGCGGGTGTAGCTCATCCGGTAGAGCGCCACCTTGCCAAGGTGGAGGTAGCGAGTTCGAGCCTCGTCACCCGCTCCAGAGCGTCGGAACAAACTAGGAGTTGTTCCGGCGCTTTTTGTTTCCTGGGAAAACGCTGCCTGTTGGAGGGCGCCTTTTTCGCGTGCGCCTGTACAGCGGACATGCCGCCGTGCAGGCGGCGGTTTTCAGTTCATGGCAGATGCCGATGCGAGGACAGCCCGGCAGAAACCGCTGAAATTGTGAAAATCGCCGTAAACAAGTGACCAGCTTGCTTACGGCGATTCTCTATAGATGTAAGAGGGAGAAATGAAAAAGTGTACTATCGCTTCTTGCATTATTATCATACCCGGTAAATGTTAAGAAAGTTCGCAACAATCTTTTAAATTTCATCGAATTTAAATAGAAAATGAAGTAAAGTATGAAAGCATATGAAAGAGATAGGAACGCTATGCCTTTGCAGATCGAAAAAGTGATTGGAATCATATATAAGGCCGCCGGGAGACTGGGAAAAAAGATTTACAGGGACCGGCTTTCATGATAAGATATATTTATAGAAAGGAGTATGCCATGATTCAGCCGGAAGCGATCAAAACGGAATTTCTTCGACTTGCCGCCGTCACCTCGCCGTCCTTTGGGGAGCGGCAGATGGCCGACCTGCTGCGGCCGCGGCTGGAGGCACTGGGCTTTCAAGTCCGGGAGGACCGGAGTGTGGAAGCGCTGGGCGGCAACTGCGGCAATCTCTACGGCTACCGGCCCGGGGAGCTGGACGCGGAGCCGTTGTTGTTCTCTGCGCACATGGATACAGTGAAGCCATGTGAAAGAAAACAATTGATTGTCGATGACGATGGCACCATCCACACCGACGGGACTACCGTGCTTGGCTCCGATGACCTCAGCGGTGTAGTAGAGTTCCTTCACGCGGTGGAAAGCTGCATTCAGGAGAATATTCCGCTGCGGCCCCTAGAGGTGCTGTTCAGCGTATCGGAGGAATATTTCCTAAAAGGCGCCCAGGGATTTGATTACAGCCAGATTTGTGCCAAACAGGCGTATGTACTGGACGTGGATGGAGAAATTGGGACGGCGGTGGTTGGTGCGCCAACGGGAATTCGCTTCATTGCCCATGTGCAGGGCCGCGCCGCGCATGCCGCTCTGGCGCCGGAGGATGGCTGCAACGCCATTTCCATTGCAGCTGAGGCCATTCGGCGTATGCCGCTTGGTCGATTGGACAGCGACACCACTGCCAACATTGGTATCATAAAGGGCGGCATTTCCGGAAATGTAGTCCCGGAAACCTGCTTTGTAGAAGGGGAGACGCGCTCCCTGGTTCACGAAAAGGCGGAAGGGCAGTGTGCCCGGATGCGGCAGGCATTTGAACAGGCGGCGCAGGAGATGGGCGGCTCTGTGACGTTCGAGATTACCAAGGTCTACGACGCCTATGCTGTGGCTCCGGAGCATCCTGTGGTGACCCGGTTTCAGCGTGCCTGTCGGGAAGCGGGGTTGATGCCGGTGCTGACCACTTCCTGCGGCGGCAGTGATAACAGCGTGTTTAGCCAACATGGAATCACCGGTATTGTGGTGGCCACAGGAATGCACCGCATTCACTCCGTGGACGAGTATACCACCTTGGAGGAACTGGTAAAGATGACGCAGGTGGTCAAGAATTTGATGACTCTGCCGTAAACTGCGGCGGCGCGTACCGCGGCGTGTGGCAGCAAAAAAACGAAAGAACTTTATCAAGGCCCGCTGCGATTCCTGAGAGAATCGCGGCGGGCTTTCTGTATGACCAATCAGAGTGGCCGTCCTTTTCTGGCCGAACATGTCGCTATGTGTCAAAGGCTGCTTGCACAGAAGCACCTTAAACAAAATTTAAAACAATATTCCTTGACAGTTAATATTATATCTCATATAATATTATGCAGCAGAGAGGAGGTGCGATATGGCTTTTCAGGTAGGTGCTGCACTGTTAGATGCTTTGGTCCTGTCGATTGTAGAAAGAAACGAGACTTATGGCTATAAAATTACGCAGGAGCTGCGTCAGGCAGTGGAGTTGTCAGAGTCTACGCTGTATCCGGTGCTGCGCCGGCTTCAGCGGGAGGGATTGCTGGTGGCCTTTGACCGGCCCTTCAATGGCCGCAACCGGCGGTACTACCGGATTACCCAAAAGGGAATTGCACAGTTGGGGGCCTATCGCGCCGAATGGCGTGTCTTTAAGGAGAAAGTAAATGGATTAATAGAGGAGGGAGTGGCGCCATGACCGTAGAGGAATATCTGCACCGGCTGTCTGAGTGCCTGCGGCAATTACCGGAGCAGGAGCGCGTGGCGGCGCTGAGTTATTATGACGAATTTTTCATAGAGGCCAGTGATGAGGATCCGGCCGCAGTCATGGAAAAATTGGGGCCGCCGGAAAAGGTGGCGGCTTCGATCCTGGCTGACTATAAGGTCATGACGCCAGGACCGGTGGTGGAGCAGGAGCCGCCCCCACAGGAGCCGGAAGCAAATATGTCGCTGGGACTGCTGCTGCTTTTGCTGATTTGTCTGAGCCCTGTTTGGATCACTGTGATTGCGGTGGCGGCGGTTTTGGCGGCGGTGACGGCCATTGTGATGGTGGTGCTGTTTGTGTGCGGTGGCGCCTGCGCCGTGGCGGCGGTGGCGGCAGTTGTATGGATCCTGTCTGCTGGCGTCACAGGAGCAGCGAATTTCCTGTTCTTGTTCGGCCTGTTGGCGGCTGTTCTTGGCCTGGGGCTGGTACTTGCAGCGCTGGGAATGCTGTTGGTAAGGGGCGTGGCTGCTGCGTTCCGCGGCGTTGGGAATTTGTGCCGGTGGATTTTTCGGAGGAGGGAGTGCGTGTGAAGCGTAGTGGCATTTGGCTGTTGTCCATCGGTCTGTGCCTGATAGTGTTGGGCGGTGCGACAGCAGCTGCCGGCTATGGAATGGGCGCCGATGTGCGCGGCGTCTTATATAGTGAAGATGACGGACTCCGGTTGGAGACTGCGGCGGCGCAGTCCGTCTCCGGCCTTCAGGCGTCGCCGGATGCCGCGTCTGTAACAGCGCTGTATGTGGATGCCGGCGACGCGGACTGCCATATCGTTCAAGGGGAATCGTTCAGCGTGACCTGCAGAAATGTTCGGGAAGAAGCGCTGGAGGTTTCCACAGAGGACGGCTGCTATACGGTGATTTATGACAATCCGAAACTGATCAAGTTCACGGATGGCGGGCAGATCACAGTCACGATTCCAAAAGACCACTGGTTTGAGACGGCGGAGCTGACCTTTGGCGCCGGAGAGCTGGAAGTGGAGGCCCTGAATGCCGGCACGTTAACCGTGACCGGCGGCGTAGGAGAAGGCGAGTTGAAAAACGTCTTTGCCGGAGCCTGCGCCCTGGAGATTGGCGTTGGAGAGCTGACTGTGGAGGCGGAGATTGCCACGGAGGCGGCGTTGAACTGTGGCGTAGGCGAATTGACATTGGTGCTCCAGGGCAATGAAGAGGACTGGGATTATGACCTGTCCGTTGGAGTTGGGGAACTGTCTTTTGGGGAGCATGTGGCACTGAGCTTTTCTGCCGGCAGAAGCCGGAATGACGGTCGGGAGAAGTATCTGTCTGCTGACTGTGGCATTGGCGAAATGAACATTGAATTTTCCAATTCCCATACACAAAAAAGGAGTGAGTGAAATGCATGGAAGAAGACTGACGAAATCGTCCACAAACCGCATGATCTGTGGAGTCTGCGGCGGTGTAGCCGAGTTCTTTGGAATTGACCCGACGATTGTACGGCTGGTGTTGGTGCTGTTCTGCCTGGCTGGCGGAAGCGGTATTCTGGCCTATATTATTGCGGCCATTGTCATGCCGGAGGGCTGACGGTTGCCGGGAACGCTGAAAGGCTCAGACAGCAAAGCGGACAATGCTGTTGAGCATACGCTGAAAAGAATGCGCTCGCCAAACCGGGAGACCTGCTGGGGCTTCCGGTTTGGTCCGTTTATGCCCAAAGGGAGTTGACGTCCGGCCATGCAGCGGTTTCGACTGCCTGAAACGCCAACCTGGAAACAACTGTTCCCGCGTCCTTGCATGAGACGGTAAATTCTGAAAACTGCAAGATAACAGTTGCTTTCTGCGGAAAGTCTGCTATACTACGTCTGGCGTTTTCAAAGGCCGAAAGATCAAACACATTTCATAATTTATTCAAATATTTTTTTGAAAACGCGGGAACATTGGTCGTTGCAATGCGTCCAATGCACAAACGGTTCCAAAACCGGTTTCATGCAAGGAGGATTTACATGATGAACAAGAAACTGATTTCCGGACTGCTGTGCACGGCTCTGATTGCCAGCGTTTCCGTCACTGCTCTGGCTGATGATGCGGTGGATACGACGCTGGACACCACGCCGGCTGTGGAGGAATCCGCTGCGGCCGTCTCCGAATCGATTACCGGCACCTATGCCACAGTACAGTCTGTGGAGCAGAGCGAGGAAGGCTCTGTGACTTCCATCACTGTCCAGACAGAGCTGTACGACAGCCTGGTCCTGCTGGTCGGCGAGGGCACTGTCTGTATTGATACCCAGACTGGCGTTGCGGCCAGCCTGCAGGAACTGGAGGTTGGCGATGAGATCTACGCTTATATCAGCGAGGCCGTGACGGCCTCTCTGCCGGCGCAGACTTCTGTTGAAGCCATTGTAGTCAACCTGGATGAGAGCAGTGTTCCTGCCCACTATCTGACCGCGGAGCAGGTGACCGCCAATGAAGATGGCTCCGTCACCATTCTGTGCGATAACGGCGGTACGCTCTTGACCGTCACCGCTGATACACCCATCAGCCCTTATCTGACCAAAAACATCGTGTCTCTGTCAGATATTGAAGAGGGGAGCCGCTTCTTTGCGTGGTATGAGGTGGTAGCGCTGAGCTATCCCGGTCAGGCTACAGCGGAGCGTGTGGTACTGCTGCCTGCGGAGGCTGCCGAAGAGGAGACTGCCGCTGATGAGGAATCTGCGGCTGAGGAGACTGCCATCAGCGACGGCGAGACCGGCGATGTGTCGGAGACCGCTGCTGACGAGACTGGCGTAGGCGAAGACCGGGAGTTGACGATGATTGTTGAAGGCGATATTGCCATTGGCCAGGCCCGCGTGGAAAATGGCGTGGTCATGGTGCCGCTGCGGCTGGTGTCTGAGACTGTGGGCTGCACCGTGGAGTGGGCTGGCGAGGACAAGACCGTCACAGTCACCGGAGAAAATGGCACGCTGTCCGTGACCATCGGCAGCACGGAGGCCCAGGTCAACGATGAGACGGTGGTCATGGCCGCAGAGGCTGCCCTGGAGGAACCGGGCACCACCTGGATTGCGCTGGAGACCCTGGAACTGGTCACTGGCACCGCTGCTGAAGTCAACGG
The DNA here is from genome assembly GCA_965120355.1 of uncultured Oscillospiraceae bacterium. GTDB lineage: Bacteria > Bacillota > Clostridia > Oscillospirales > Oscillospiraceae > CBCPMX01. Next base: position 7,493 of record CBCPMX010000108.1, on the reverse strand, counting down.
CGACAGCCTGGTGTTCTGAGCGCGGCTGCATTGACGCGAAATTTGTACAAACCGCCGCGAACCCTGTGTCCGCGGCGGTTTGTGGTTTGATTGGAGATGAAAAACCGGCCCCGAAACAAAAGTTCCGGGGCCGGCGCCATGTATCAGAAATTGCTTACTTGCACAGCTCGTAGATGCCGCAGGCGCCCATGCCGCCGCCAATGCACATGGTGACCATGGCATAAGTGCCGGCAGTCTCGGGATCCTGGAGATAGTCCAGAGCTTTGCAGGTGAGGAACGCGCCAGTAGCGCCCATGGGATGACCCAGAGCCATAGCGCCGCCGTAGGGGTTGACCTTGTCATAGGGGATGCCGCCGGGGGTGGTGCGGATGCAGGCCAGAGCCTGGGAAGCGAAGGCCTCGTTCAGCTCGATGACATCCATCTGGTCAATGGTCATGCCGCAGTGCTCCAGCGCCTTGGGAATGGCGTAACGGGGGCCCATGCCCATCTCAGTGGCATCGCAGCCGGCAACCTGGAACTCGATCAGCTTGGCGATGGGCTTGATGCCCAGCTCCTTGGCGTAATCTTCGTCCATCAAAATGACATAGGAAGCGGCGTCGGTGGTCTGAGAGGAAGTGGCGGCGGTAACCTTGCCGTTCTCACGGAAGCAGGGCTTCATGCCGGCCATCTTCTCCATGGAGGTCTTCAGGTTGCCTTCGGCGTCGGCCAGAATGCCGTCGTCCTCGCTGATGACAGTGCCGTCGTCCTTGACATAGGGGATGATGGAAGGAGCCAGCTTGCCGGCCTTGCGGGCGGCAGCAGCCTTGGTGTGGGACTCCAGCGCCATCTTCTCCATGTCCTCGCGGCTGATGTTGTAGTGGTCAGCAACACGCTCAGCAGTCTCGCCCATGGTCATGTAGCCGCCGATGTAGTTCTCGACGATCCACTTGTTGCCATAGGCTTCGACGTCGAACGAACCAAAGCACTTGGTCATGCACTCGACGCCGCCGGCGATGCCGATCTTGTACTGGCCAACAGCAATGGCATTGGCAACAGTGGAGATCGCCTGCAGACCGGAGGAGCAGAAACGGTTGATGGTCTGGGCAGGGACATCATCGGGCAGCTGGGCACGGTTGACGATCAGACGGCTGGCGTTCAGGTTCAGCTCATTGATAGCCATGGCGCAGCCGGTGACAACATCGCCGATCTCCGTGGGATGCTCCTGGACATAGGGGACCTTGGCGATGACGCCCTTCAGGCAGGCGGCAGCGTAATCAATGGGGTTGACGTCGGCCAGGCCGCCCTTCCGGGCACGGCAACAGGGAGTACGGCCGTAGGCAACAACAACAGGTGTGGACATTGGAATTACCTCCTTAGAATTGTATTCCCAGGATGGGAATGTTCATGATTGCAGGGTGGGCACAGACGTGCCTACCGTACTTATTATAGCATAGATTTTGGAGATTTCCACTATAGAATTTGCACGAAAGAAGAAATTTTCCTCTGAGATTTTGTAGGTTTTGTGAGAAACATGAAAACAGCCGCCGGCTCTGTCCGGACGGCTGTTTGAAGGTTCAGCGCGTGGTTTTCTGCTGCCGTATGAGGTCTGCCTGGCGCATGCGCGCCTGCCAGCGGCGCTTTTCCAAAAACGCCTGTATGCAGCCAACAATGCACAATGGCACAGCGCACAGGGGAATGCCCCATTCGGCAATGGTCATCAGCAATTGAGAGGGGAAAGTGGAAAAAAACCCGCCAAGGAAACTGCCGATGAGACACAGACAAGACAACACAAGCCCGGTGATAAACACGCCATAGAAGATCCGGAGGCCCAGGGGATCCCGCCGGTCTCCCTGGACCGCGCCGGACTCGGCGGCGGCTTTGACCGTGGAATCGTACTGTTCCAAAAGGCCATAGCCCATCATGGCTTTGAACTGCCGGTTGTTGGTAATGTACATGCCGATTTGATCGGTCTGATCTTGTTTGTCCTGTTTCATAGTATAGCACTCCCTCTTAGAATAAATATCATTCAACTTTTTAGCAAGTATATTTTATCATATAGTTAATTACCGATCAATGCGTGAGTATAGATGAAATCGGGAGAGATGTTTTATACGGTTTGCACAATAGAAACGGACGCCGGGTGCAGCCAGATATGGAATATACTCCCGGGGCCGGATGCCTGTCTGAGAGACAAGGAAAACCGGAACAGAGGATCAGCTTGTTTCGTGAAGAAAACCTCCTGATTTTTACAGGTTTTATAAACCTTTTTGAAATCTGAAGGCGGAACATTGATTTTCCGCCAGACAGGCGTTATACTGAACATAATGAAAGCTTAGAACAAGAAACTGTTGGCCTGGCTGACGCGATGGAGGAAAAAACGGATTGGCTGCTTTACTGAAAAATCTGGCTATTTGCGCGCTGCTGTCTATGGCGCCCATTGTGGAACTGCGCGGCGCACTGCCGGTAGGCATGGCGATGGACCTGCCGCCGCTTTTATTATACGTTGTCTGTGTGATCAGTAACTGCCTCCCAGTGCCTGTGATTATGCTGTTCTTGCGCCGGGTTTTAAGCTGGATGTCGCATCATTCAAAATTTCTGGCGAAGATCAGTGACAAGATTGTCCTGCGGGGCAGAAAAAAGCTGCATTACTATTATAAGTATGAATTGTTCGGCCTGTTTGTTTTGGTGGCCATTCCACTGCCAGGTACTGGCGCGTGGACCGGTGCGCTGGTGGCGACGCTGCTGGATATCCGGCTGAAAAATGCATTCCCTGCGATTTTGGCGGGTGTCGCTGTGGCAGGACTGATTATGATGGCGGTGTCTTATGGCGTTTTTGCCATCTTTTAGACGATCCCGCTGTTGTGTAATTGCCCGCCAAATGTGCCGCGATGTGCGGCACATTTGGCGCTTTTTTTGAACTTTTTATGAAATCTTTCGTCTAAGAGGCCGAAAGACGCTCATTAGATTTGAAAATCGCAAAACCTTATGATACCATATTCAAAATAACGAAAACTCCACTGGTTCAATACAGAGGTGATGAAATGCTGGACGTTTTACTAAATATTCTTGCAGCGCTTTCTGAGGTCTTTGTGCCGGCGGGCAATACGCTGACATATTTTCTGCGCTTTGTGTTTCCCATTCTCACAGCAATCATTCTGCTGCGGTGCGCCCGGTCCATGTTTGCCGATGCACCGGAGCCGGAGATCTGGGGCTATCTGGTGCTCCAGAACGGCGATCAGATTCCTGTGACCCATTGGGAAAATGTCATCGGCCGCGCAAAAAACAGCGATGTGGTGGTATCTTATCCCACTGTTTCCCGGTCACACGCTGTTTTAACTCGGTATGATGACGGCAGTTGGACCTTGGGCGACGTTGGCTCCAAGGGAGGCGTACTGGTCAATGGGCAAGAACTGCAGGGGCTGATGGAAGTCAAATTCGGCGATGTACTGGATATCGGCGGCGTGGAAATGACCCTGATGCCGCTGAATGCCGAGGAACAGGTGGAAGAGGCATCCCTGCGGACAAAGGCCGGTTCCGGCAACAGCGCCATTCTGACGCTGTTATTTCTGACTGCGTTTCAGGTATTGTCTGTACTGCAGCTTCAAACAGCTTTGGACGAAGAGTGGCTGGGCGTTATGCGGCTGTGTTACACGATTCTGGTGGCACTGGAATGGGGACTCTACATTGTCATGCGGATTTTGAAGCGGACTGGGTATGAGGTGGAGACCATCGCGTTTTACCTGTGTTCCTTGGGCCTGGCAGTTGTTGCGTCGGCTGCACCGGAGGATATGACCAAAATGATCCTGACGGTATGCATGGGGCTGGCGGCCTACGCATTTTTGTGCTGGATCCTGCAGGATCTGGAGCGGGCGAAAAAGTTTCGATATGTGATGGCTGCCGGCGGGCTGGGGCTGCTGGCCGTCAACCTGGTGTTCGGCACGGTGCTCAATGGCGCGCGGAACTGGATCCAAATCGGATCATTTTCCTTTCAGCCGTCGGAGCTGGTGAAGATCTGCTTTGTCTTTGTGGGTGCGTCCACCATGGACCGGCTGATGTCTAAGCGAAATGTGATCCTGTTTATTGTCTATTCCGCGGCACTGTGCGGTTGCCTGGCTCTGATGAACGACTTTGGCACAGCCATTGTATTTTTTGTGGGATTCCTGATTATTGCGTTTATGCGTTCCGGCAGCTTCGCCACCATCGCTATGGCCTGTACCGGTACCGGTTTTGCAGGCGCGATCGTACTGCGTTTCCGACCCTATGTGCTGTCCCGGTTCGAAGGCTGGCGGCATGTCTGGGAATATCCCAATGATTCCCGTGGCTATCAGCAGACGCGGGCCATGATGTGCATTGCCTCCGGCGGGCTGTTCGGCCTGGGTGCGGGCAACGGCTGGCTGAAATATGTGGGCGCTTCCGACACAGATCTGGTGTTCGCCCTGGTATCAGAGGAATGGGGCCTGCTGATTGCGGTGATGATGGTGGTGGCTGTGGCACTGCTGGGGATTTTTGTAGTGCGATCCACGGCAACCGGCCGCAGCAGCTTTTACTCCATCGGCGCCTGCGGCGCCATGGCTATGCTGATGATACAGGCGATTCTCAACGTATTCGGCACGGTGGATTTTCTGCCCCTGACCGGCGTTACGTTTCCGTTTGTATCCAACGGCGGCTCCAGCATGATTTCTGCCTGGGGACTGATGGCCTTTGTAAAGGCGGCAGATACCCGGCAAAATGCCAGTCTGGCCATTAAATTACCAGGCCGCAGGCGGAAGGAGGCCAATGAAACGTGAGAAAAGTGGCTTTTCGAGCAAAATTTGCTTTGCTTTTGTCAGTTGCACTGTTGATTGGTGTGGCTGCATTCTTTGCGGTCTACTGGGCGGATAGTTCAGAATGGATTGTGTTTCAGAATTCTCCGCACGTTTATTCCGGCGGGAATTTATCTGTTGGTTCTGTGGTAGATCGAAACGGCACGATTTTATTGAACAATGCAGACGGACGAACCTATGCCGACGATGCCTGGGTGCGGGCGGCTACCCTGCATATACTGGGGGATCGGGACGGCTATATTCCGTCCTATATACTCAATGAATATGCCGAAGAACTGATCGGGTTCAGCCGCATCAGCGGTGTTTACAGCTCCGTGGAGGGAGACGGCGGTACCTTATCGTTAACCATCAGTGCGGATGTACAGAAGGTGGCGCTGGAACAGCTGGGGACGCGCAAAGGCGTGATTGGTGTCTACAATTATGAAACCGGTGAGATCCTCTGCGCCGTCACCAGCGGCACCTATGACCCGGACAATGTGCCGGAAATCGGAGACTCCCCCACGGGGTATTATGACGGCGTCTATGTCAACCGGCTGACCAGCGCCACCTATGTACCCGGGTCCATTTTTAAGCTGGTGACCGCGGCGGCGGCACTGGAGACAGTCCCGGACATTGTGAATCAGACGTTCTACTGCACCGGCTCCTATGAGGTGGAGGGAGACACCATCACCTGTGACGGCGTCCATGGCACCATCACGTTTGGCGAGGCTCTGACGCGCTCGTGCAATGTGGCCTTTGGGCAAATTGCCCAGATGGTGGGTGCTGAAACGCTGCAGGAATATGCCGACCGTTTTGGCATCAATAGTACGCTGACTTTTGACGGCGTTGCCTGTGTAGCGGGCAACTTTGATGTGACCAATACAGCGCAGTCCAATCTGGCTTGGGCGGGCATTGGACAGTATACGGATTTGATTAACCCCTGCGCCTATATGGTCTATATGGGCATGATCGCCGGCGGCGGCAGTGCTGCTACGCCCTATATTGTGGCATCCGCAGAGAACAGTGCGGGCATCACCACCTATTCCGCGGAGACCACCACCACTGGCCAGGTTCTGACTTCTTCCACAGCGGCCACGCTGGCCAGCCTGATGCATGACAATGTAGTCAACAATTATGGCGAAGCCAATTTCCCCGCGGGGCTGTATGTCTGCGCGAAGTCTGGTACCGCCGAGGTGGGCAATGGGGAAGCGCCTCACGCTACCTTTTCCGGTTTCGTGCAGGATGACGACTATCCGCTGGCCTTCATTGTGATTGTGGAGAACGGCGGCTATGGAAGCAGCGTCTGTACGTCCATCGCCGGCGCTGTTTTGGAAGCTTGTGTAGCCGCAATGGATGCGGAATAAGGTTGAGCCAGTGATTGCCGGCAGGCGGGCTGTCCGCTTGCCGGCAAAAAATCTGCGAAAAAGCGAAAAAAGCAGTTGACATTTTGATCACTATTGAGTATAATACATAAGCTGTCTGATGGCGGCGCCTCATAGATGGAGTGGTATCGAAGAGGTCATAACGAGCACGACTGGAAATCGTGTTGCCGTGATGAGCGGCACGCGGGTTCGAATCCCGCCCACTCCGCCAAAACCCCAACCTACTAATTGTAGTGGGTTGGGGGTTTTTCTTTATGTTTTCAATGGTTTGCGGGTTTCGTTGGACGAATGTTTTTTGCGTCTCATACCGAATAAATTCGACGGCCAAAAAACCAAAATGCTAATAAAATGCTAACGCTAACGGCTGAAAAAATCCGCCAGGGCGGCGACGTTTTTCTCGATGTCTGCGTTTGCAATGTGGGTGTAAATTTTTAGCATCGTCTGATTGTCACTCCATGCGCCCCGCTGGAGGCAGAGCTGTTTTCGTGTGCATGGGAAAGAAAGCGGCGTGGAGAACTGGCTCTGAAAAAAATACAGTTTTTTTTTCGAATGATGCTTGACAAATTGAAATCTTGTGCTATAATAATATCCGTTCGTTGCAGTGCTGGTATAGCTCAGTTGGTAGAGCAGCTGATTTGTAATCAGCAGGTCGGGGGTTCGAGTCCGTCTACCAGCTCCAACCCTTCAACGAAAGTTTAGATGGGGGATTTCCCGAGTGGCCAAAGGGGACAGACTGTAAATCTGCTGGCTATGCCTACGGTGGTTCGAATCCACCATCCCCCACCACACTTGAGAAATCCGAACCTAATCCCAATCGGGGAAGGGTTCGGATTTTTCGTATCTATGGAAGCTGCCAAGGGCATAGGCAGGTAGACAAAAAAAGGGGGAGGGCCACCAGACAGGTGGCCCTCCCCCTTGCCGTGTAATTTGCCGTTATCCCTGCTTGTCCTGCCGCTGTTCCCACGCCTCCAAGTCCCGTTTCCCTTCCTCGCTCTCGTAATACTTCTGGAGCATGGGCAGCAGGCACCGGGCCATGCGCTCGATGGCATAGTCCGGAATGTCCATGCCGCTGTTCTTCTCTTTATGATTACCGCTCAAGCTGTCGCTTATATCTATCCCCCCTCTGCTGCTCCTTCAACACCTGCCGCACCTCCGGGGGTATGCTCTGGACAAACCGCCGGAGCTGTTCATTCTCCTTTTGCATCGCAAGCACCTCCATCTGCTTGTGTATGCTCTTTTCACCGTTGACCTTCTCTTTCAAGCCCCTGTTCTCCTGCGTCAGATAGTCTATGGTGGCCTGATACTTCTGCATCTGCCCCAGATGCCTTTC
>CBCPMX010000107.1:0-4547 GCA_965120355.1 uncultured Oscillospiraceae bacterium | reverse complement strand
ACAGTATCGAGAGCCGTGCTGAGGCCGCCCTGGATGCCCAGCGGGAACTGCCCGTCTACCGGCACTCCGCCGCCTATGCTCATGAGCATGGGGAGCTGGACCAGTATCGAACCTCCCAGCGGGTCAACATCGCCTGCAAGGAGGCCATTGAGGCGGCAATCTCAGAAAACTACCGGGATAACCGGCTGGATGGAGCTGCCGTCAGCCAGGTAGCGGAGCAGTTTGGCTATGACCGGATGCTCTATGTGCTGGCTAACACGGTCCAGCAGAAGGAATGGGACGGGCGCTTCGGCCGGGACAACAAGGCATGGGCCGGAACCATTGAGGTGCCGCCCAACCCGGATTCTTTTGGCAGCGACCGCAATCTGGAGTTTGTGGTGGACAGCCACCCCGGATTGACCGATCTGTTCCTGACCCTGGCAAAGCGGGAATATCTGCTGACCCAGCCGCTGACGCCGGAGGACATCCAGGCAGAGGCGGGACGGCTGCTGCGGGAACTTCAGGCGCAGGATGCGCCTAACAGCCCCAACGGCACCCACTACATGGCGAAGTTTTCCGAGGATTTCATGCGGCGGGCCAACTCTAAAGACATGGATCAGGTCATGGCGGCGCTGCCGTTTCGTTCAATGGCCTTCTCTGGACTGAACGACCGCAAGGGGCATTTTGTCCTGATTCCCAAGGACGAGGATCGCAGTAAAGAGCTGCGTCCGCCCCGCCGCTCAGTCCGCCGCCAGTTGAAACAGGAACCGCGCTCTGCCGGGAAAAGTGCTGAAAAGAAAGCACCTGCCCGCAAAAAGCAGGAGCCGGAGCGATGAGCGCCCCGAACCGCAAGCGGGAGGTACAGGTGAATTTCCGGGTGTCGCCCCAGGAGCTGGAGATGATCGAGCAGAAAATGGCCCAGCTTGGCACATCCAACCGGGAAGCCTATCTGCGAAAAATGGCTCTGGACGGCTATGTGGTGAAGCTGGAACTGCCGGAGTTAAAGGAGCTGGTCTCCCTGATGCGCTATTCCAGCAACAACTTAAACCAGCTGACCCGCCGTGTGCATGAAACCGGGCGCATTTATGACGCTGACCTGGAGGATATATCCCAGCGGCAGGAACAGCTCTGGGCGGGGGTAAGGGAGATACTGACCCGGCTGGCAAAGCTCTCATGACAGGGACATACGCCCTATCTGCGGAGGGAGGAACGGCGTTCTTTTCGCCGCGCCTCCCTCCGATTTTTCTTTTTGCCCGTATCCTTGCAGAATATATGGCGTTGTGGATACAATAACAATAGAATCTGAACATTGCAATTTACAAGGAGTGGTGGATATGCTGACCAATGAAATGGTGCTGAAAATCTTTGCAGACTATCTGGCAGAGGATACAGATTTGGAGATTGTCCAGACGCGGCACGGCCTGGCGGTTATGCTCTGGGACAATGCGGGGCAGGACTGGTCGGATGTGACGTGCTGCCAGACGCCGGAGGAATTGTTTGATAAACTCTTGGAATCCGCTGCTTGGTTTTGTGAATACAAAATACTACGGAAGCAGAAGAGGGAAACACTGGATGCCGAAGGAGAAAAACAGGTCGAGCAGGTGCGGCAGTATTATTTACAGTTGAAGGAGGAATGGACGTGAGGATATTATTGAAAGTTTTAGTTACACCCATTATATTGGGGCTGACCCTATTTGTCTGGCTTTGTGCCGGATTGGTTTACATCTCCGGCCTGATCTTGGGTTTTGTCAGTATAGTATTAGGTTTACTAGGTGTGGCCGTACTTATTACTTACTCCCCGCAAAATGGAATCATTTTGTTGGTGATGGCGTTTCTGGTCAGCCCTTACGGACTTCCTCTGGCAGCCATCTGGCTGTTGGGAAAGGTACAGAATTTGAAGTTTGCAATCCAAGATGCGGTATACGGATAAACCAAAACAAAATTAAATACAACAGCTGCCGGGGAAGGGATTGCTCCCCGGCAATTTCTTGTTTTCCTTTCGTCCTGGTTTGACTTTACTTTTGAACTAATATCGTTTACAATATTAGTGCGAAAGGAAGTGAGACCATGAGCCAATTTGAACAGCTGGACCATCTGCTGAAAACTCAAGATGGGATGTTGCGTACCGAGCAGGCGGTGTCTGCCGGAATTTCAAAACCGGTTTTTTATAATTATGTGCGGTCAAGGGATTTGGAGCGCGTAGCGCATGGAATGTATCTCTCCAAAGATACCTGGGTGGATGCGCTGTACCTGTTACACCTCCGCTTTTCTCAGGTTGTCTTTTCCCATGACACGGCGTTGTTCTTCCATGACCTGACGGACCGGGAACCCCTGCAATATACAGTCACGGTCAAAACCGGTTATAACCCGACCAAGCTGAAGGAGGAAGGCGTACAGGTCTTTACGATCAAGGCGGAGCTGCATGAGGTCGGCCTGATTACGATGCAGACGCCTTTCGGCCATGATGTGCCAGTTTATGATATGGAGCGGACAATCTGTGACCTGCTTCGTAGCCGGAACCAGATCGAGATGCAGACCTTCCAGGGCGCTTTGAAAGCGTATGCCAGACGGAAGGATAAGGACCTTCGGACGCTGATGCGTTATGCAAAGCTGTTCCGGGTCGAGAAAATTTTACGGCAGTATTTGGAGGTACTCTTATGATAAAAACAGCAAGGCAGCTGAAAGATTTGATCCGCAATCTGTCCAGGAAAAACGCTGCGGATGCTCAGATCCTAATGCGGAACTACATGATGGAGCGGTTCCTGGAGCGTATCTCCCTTTCGGCGTATCGGGACAAATTCATTCTCAAAGGCGGTATGCTGGTGGCTGCGATGGTGGGCCTGGACGCCCGCTCAACAATGGACCTGGACGCGACCATCAAGGGAGCCAACGTCAACGTGGAGGACGTGGAAAACATGATGGCCGAGATTATCACTGTTTCCATTGATGACGGCGTTACCTTCCAGGTAAAAAGCATCTCGGAGATCATGGATGAGGCGGAATATCCCGGCATCCGGGTCACAATGACAACACTCTTTGACGGGGTGCGCACTCCGCTGAAGATTGATATTTCCACCGGCGACGCCATTACCCCAAAAGAGGTACGGTACAGTTTTAAGCTCATGCTGGAAGATCGGTCGATTGATGTGTGGGCCTACAACCTGGAAACCGTGCTAGCGGAGAAGCTGGAGACCATCATCACCCGGACTACGACCAACACCCGCATGAGAGATTTTTACGACATTGCCATTCTGCAACAGCTTTACGGGGATACGCTGATTCCGCAGATTCTCCACGACGCGCTGCTGGCCACGGCCCACAAGCGCGGCACGGAACGTCACCTTGCAGAAGCCGCCCAAGTCTTTGATGAAGTGGAAAACAGCCCGATCATGCAGGACCTTTGGACAGCTTATCAAAAGAAGTTTTCCTATGCGTCAGATTTAAGCTGGGATACCATTATGGCGGCGGTTCGCAATCTGTATGCCAGTTGTGAGGGCAAGCTATGAAAAAGCATGGGCATTACTGCAAAGTCTGCGGTGAATACAAAGCAAACGAGAAGTTCTCCGGCAAGGGTCACGCGGCGCATATCTGCAAAGCCTGTGCTGCCCTTCCGCCGGAGGTCCGGGCGGAACAGATGGCAATCAACCGGCTCGTCAATCTGCCCTGGCGCTTATCAAAGGAGCAGCTGTCCTGGTTGAAAAACAGAGCGAAGGATAAACGCCCAGAGGTCCGCGAGCTGGCGCAAGAACAGTTGGAAATGCGCTTTCCTTCCAGGCAGGAGCCGGAGGATTTTGAAGATGATTCCGGGTTCTTTCTGGATGAGGATGATATAACAGAATAACATGAGACGGTCTGTGAGAGCAGGCCGTTTTCTTTTTGAGAAGGGAGGTACTTTTTTATGGCTACGACCAGCATCATGCCGTTGCACGTCGGCAAAGGCCGCACGGAGAGCCGTGCCATCAGCGATATCATTGACTATGTGGCAAACCCTCAAAAGACGGACGGCGGTAAACTCATTACCGGCTTTGCCTGCGAAAGCCGGACCGCTGACGCTGAGTTCCTGCTGGCCAAACGCCAGTACATCGCCGCCACCGGCCGGGTCCGGGGGAAGGATGATGTGATTGCCTATCATGTGCGGCAGTCCTTTGTGCCGGGCGAGATCACCCCGGAAGAAGCCAACCAGCTGGGCGTTGAATTTGCCAAGCGATTCACCAAGAGCAAACACGCCTTTGTGGTCTGTACCCACATCGACAAGGCTCATGTCCACAATCATATAATATGGAGTGCCGTCACTCTGGACTGTGACCGGAAATTCCGCAACTTCTGGGGCAGCACAAAGGCCGTCCGGCGGCTGAGTGATACCATCTGTATCGAAAATGGGTTGTCCATCGTGGAGAATCCAAAACCTCACGGGAAAAGCTACAACAAATGGTTGGGCGATCAGGCAAAGCCCTCCCACCGGGAGCAGATACGTCTGACCATCGATCAGGCGCTGGCGCAGAAGCCCGCCGACATGGATGCGTTGTTTCAACTTCTTCGGGACGCTGGCTGTGTGGTATCAAAACGCG
>CBCPMX010000106.1:0-9431 GCA_965120355.1 uncultured Oscillospiraceae bacterium | reverse complement strand
TCCACCATTTTTCCGGGATCAAAGGCCTCGGTACGGATGCCGTTGTCTTCCTCCACGGCGGTAAAGACGCGGTTGCGGCTGTTCTCGCTGCGGCCCATGATGAAATAGGCGATGACGGCAAACTGATTGTCGGCGGAGCGGCCCAGCAAAATGCCGCGGCCGGGGTAGGTGTGGGCGTGCAAGTAGGTACTCAAATCAGCGGTTTTCATGGAAAACTCCTTTCATAGCATCAGTGAGGAAACGGAGCTGTCTTCCGTGTCCAACTGCACCGGCATGTCTTCCTGGCCGGAAGGGATCTGGGCCGGTTCTTCAGCAGATGTTTCTGCCGGCGCAGGGGCGGCGGGCTTGGCTGGCTCCGCAGTAGATTCCAAGGGTGCAGTCAAACGAAACAGAGGATTGGCCCGGTAGTACCGCACCAGCTCCAGCAGCAGAATGACGGCGCAGATCAGCCCCACGATGGCCAGCAGCACCGCCATGGTGGACACAGGAGACGCGGCAAGCAGAATACAGCAGCCAAGAAAGAGAAAACCGGCACATAGAATTCCAGTCATCAAAAAAATTCCTTTCATGCAGCGCAAGGCCGGCAGAATTTGCCGACCTGCGCAAAACTTACTTGAGAATGTGTACGATTCTGCCCTCGACCTTCAGCCGGCCTTGGCAAAATAGGCGAACGGCCTTCGGCAGCAGAACCCATTCAGCCTGTTCCATAATGCGGCGCTGGAGGGTTTCCGGCGTGTCGCCTTCTTCCACCGGCACTGCTTTTTGCAGAACGATGGGGCCGCCGTCGCACTCTTCGGAGACGAAATGGACTGTGGCGCCAGAGAGTTTGACGCCATATTCCAGCGCTTTTTCATGGACGTGGAGGCCATAATATCCCTCGCCGCAAAAAGACGGGATCAGGGCAGGATGGACGTTCAAAATGGCGTTGGGATAGGCGCGCACCATCTCCCCAGTGAGGATGGTCATGAAGCCTGCCAGCACTACCAGGTCAATTTGCAGCGACCGCAGCTTTTCCACCAGGGCCACGGTCATAGCTTGGGCGGAAGGGTAGTCCTTGCGGGCCACCACATAGCCGGGGATACCGGCGTTTGCTGCTCTCTCCAGGGCATAGACGCCAGGCTTGGAGGCAATGACGGCGGCGATTTCGCCATTTTCGAGTTCTCCGCGTTGCTGGGCATCGATCAAAGCCTGCAGATTGGTGCCGCCGCCGGAGACCAGTACGGCGATCTTTACCATAGCTCCACGCTCTTTTCGCCGGCTACGCATTGGCCGATGATGTACGGACGCTCCCCTACACGGATCATGGCGTCAATAATATTGCCCACGTCCTGCTTGTCCACGGCCAGCACCATGCCGATTCCCATGTTGAAGGTGTTGAACATATCCCGTTCGGGAACGTTCCCCTTTTCCATAATCATGTGAAAAATGGGCTGGACAGGGAAGGAGCTGGATTTGATAGAGGCCATGATGCCGTCGGGCAGCATACGGGGGACGTTCTCATACAGACCGCCGCCGGTGATGTGGCTGATGCCTTTGATCCGGATGCCCTGTTGGAGCATGGCTTTGATGGCATGGACATAGATGCGGGTGGGTTTGAGCAGCTCCTCACCCAGGGTGCAGCCGCATTCCGGCATATAAACGTTCAGATCTGTGTTTTCCACGTCGAATACCTTGCGGACCAGTGAGAATCCATTGGAGTGCAGGCCATTGGAGGCCAGGCCGATGAGGATGTCGCCATCGGTGATGTCGTGGCCGTCAATGATTTTTTCCTCGTCTACAATGCCTACGCAGAAACCGGCAACATCATAATCATCGTCGGCCATCATACCGGGGTGCTCCGCAGTTTCGCCGCCGATCAGGGCGCAGCCAGCTTGACGGCAGCCCTCGGTGATGCCAGTGACGATCTCGACAATCCGGTCGGGATCGTTCTTGCCGCAGGCGATATAGTCCAGGAAGAACAGCGGGGCCGCGCCGCCGCAGATGATGTCGTTGACGCACATGGCCACACAGTCGATGCCGATGGTGTCATGCTTGTTCATCAGCATGGCGATTTTCAGTTTGGTACCGACGCCGTCGGTGCCGGAGACCAGAATGGGCTTCTTCATACCCGTAGTGTCAGGGGCAAACATGCCGCCGAAGCCGCCCAAGCCGCCGATGACACCGGGAATGTTGGTGCTTTCGACAAGGGGCTTGATACGGTTGACGGATTCATAACCGGCGGTGACGTCAACACCGGCGGCGGCGTAACTAGCGGAGTGCGAATTGATCATGATGGCTTATTCCTTTCCAGTCCAACAATAGGTGCAGATTTTGCAGGGTTCAATGTCGATGGCCTCCAGCAGCCCATCCAGGGACTGATATTCCAGAGACGTGAAATGCAGCTTGTCACAGATGGCCTTCCGCAGGGCTTTGCCGCGCTGCGTGGTGCCGTCGGCGTATTCGCTCAGATGCTGCTGGCCTTCGTCGCCCTCCAGTTCCTGGACAATAGTGCGGGCAAGCAGCTCCATTTCCGAATTGGAACGGGAGAAGTTCAGATATTTACAGCCGTACATAATGGGCGGGCAGGCGGAACGGATGTGGACCTCCTTGGCGCCGCTTTCGTACAAAAATTCTACGGTTTCCCGAAGCTGAGTGCCGCGGACAATGGAATCGTCCACAAACAGCAGCTTTTTGCCCTCGATCAACTCCGGTACCGGAATCTGCTTCATTTTGGCCACCTGGTTGCGGATGTCCTGATTGGCTGGCATAAAGCTGCGGGGCCAGGTGGGCGTGTATTTGACAAAGGGGCGTGCAAAAGGTACATGGCTCTCGTTGGCATAGCCAATGGCATGGGGCAGGCCGGAGTCCGGCACGCCGGCCACATAGTCCAGATCCTGCGCCAACCCGTGCTCTCGGTCCGCACAGGCCATAATTTCGCCATTGCGATAGCGCATCATTTCTACATTTTTGCCTTCATAGCGGGAGTTGGGATAGCCGTAATAGGTCCACAGGAAGGCGCAGATGCGCATTTCCTCGCCTGGAGGGGAAAGAACCTCTTCGCTGTCGGCGGTGAGCCGCACAATCTCTCGGGGGCCTAACTCCCGGTAGTCATCATAGCCGGTTTTGTGATAGGCAAAGGATTCAAAGGAGACGCAGAAGCCATCCTCGTTTCGCCCCAGGATCACGGGCAGACGGCCGTATTTGTCCCGGGCCGCGATGAGGCTGTCCGGTGTCAGTACAAGAACCGTCAAAGAGCCGTCGACCATGTCCTGGGCATGCAAGATGCCCTCGGCAATGGAATCTGCTTCGTTGATGAGGGCGGCTACCAGCTCTGTGTTGTTAATGCTTCCGGAGGTCATCTCCATGAAGTGGTTGCCTTTGCTCTCAAAAAAGTGCAGGGCCAGATCGTCGGCATTGTTGATGATGCCAACGGTGGTCAGGGCGTAAGTGCCCAGGTGGGAGCGGACCAGCAGGGGCTGGGGATCCGTGTCGCTGATGCAGCCGATGCCGGCGCAGCCGCGGAAGGAGTCCAGATCTTTTTCAAATTTCGTACGGAAAGGGGAGTTTTCAATGTTGTGGATTTCCCGCTGGAAGCCTGTCTCCTTGTCGTAAAACGCCAGGCCGCCGCGGCGGGTACCCAGGTGGGAGTGATAATCCACACCAAAGAAAATGTCCAGAACGCAATCCCGCTTGGAGATGGCGCCGAAGAAACCACCCATATGAGACCTCCTTGTCTTGACCGAATGGGGAACGGTCGGTATGCAGTCGTAACAAATTTAGTCGCCCATGAGACGGCGCATGATCTCCTGATAGGCCTCTTCCACGTTGCCCAGATCGCGGCGGAAGCGGTCTTTGTCCAGCTTTTCATGGGTCTTTTCATCCCAAAGACGGCAGGTGTCAGGGGAGATTTCGTCGGCCAGGACGATGGTGCCATCGGACAGCTTGCCAAATTCCAGCTTAAAGTCCACCAGGTCGATGCCGATCTCCTTCATGAAGCTTTTGAGCAGGTCGTTGACGGCAAGGGCGTACTTCTTGATGGTCTCCAGTTCCTCGGGGGTGCACAGCTTCAGTGCCAACGCGTGGGACTCGGTCATCAGCGGGTCCCCTAAATCGTCGTTTTTGTAGGAGACTTCAAAGGTGGGCTGATCAAATACGATGCCCTCTTCCACACCATAGCGCTTGGCAAAGGAGCCGGCGGAGATGTTGCGGATAATGACTTCCAGGGGGATGATAGAGACCTTTTTCACCACGGTATCGGTGTCGCTGAGCTCTTCGACATAGTGGGTGGGGATGCCAGCGGCCTCCAGACGGCGCATCAGATGGTTGGTGACGCGGTTGTTAATGACGCCTTTACCGGCGATGGTGCCCTTCTTTTCGCCGTTGAAAGCGGTAGCGTCATCCTTGTAGGAGACGATCAGCAGTTCAGGATCCTCAGTGGCATAGACCTTTTTGGCTTTGCCTTCATACAGTTGGTTCAGCTTTTCCATCGTACATTCCTCCGTCATACACAGTTTTTTGAACTTGTTTTGAACTATTCTTTACAGTTTTCTCAGGATTATGGGCAGGGGCGGAATTTGCCGGGATGCCAGCGGCGTTCAGAGTTGTGCCTCCTGGCGCAGCTTCCGGTCCTTCTCGGCCACCTGTGCGGCCATGTCTTCTTTAAACTGCGCCAGCTTCCCGGCCAGATCTGCGTCGGAGAGCGCCAAAATCTGCGCTGCAAGAATGGCGGCGTTTTCCGCACCGTCCACGGCCACACAGGCCACGGGAATTCCCTTGGGCATCTGCACCATGGACAGCAGACTGTCCAGACCGCCCATCATGGATGTTTTGATGGGAATGCCAATGACGGGCAGCGTGGTGTAGGCGGCCAGAACGCCGCCCAGATGAGCGGCTTTGCCGGCAGCTGCAATGAGAACGCCAAAGCCGTTTTCAACGGCCGAGGAGGCGAAGGCCTCCGCAGCAGCGGGGGTGCGGTGTGCGGAAATGACACGGACTTCCACAGGAATGCCAAAGGCCTTCAACCGGTCAATGGCGGCCTGCACCACAGGCAGATCGCTGTCGGAGCCCATAATGACGGCTACTTTTTTCATAGTCCTGTTCCCTCCAAAAAGAAATGCAGAGCCCTTTGGGTACAAAGAGGCTCTGCGTTTAAATTACCAGATGACAAGGAAACCGCGGGCGGGCGCACGACGGCCCAGCAGCAAAAAACCGGATGTCTGCTTACAAGCCATGGTCCCACCCCTTTTCCAGTGTGGTTCTCATTTTAACCGATTTTCCGGGCATTTTCAAGCAATGCAGCGCCATTTCCTGAAATTTTGTAAAAGTGAACAACAGCGCGGGATTTCTGAGAATCGGCCTTGTCGTTTCAGACAAAGCCGGCACTATACAGATTTTGGACAAGTGCGCCATTCTGGAGAACCTCCGATGAAATTGGCGCGAGCGGTGCTCAGATGTGCACACAGCCGAAGGCCGTGCTTCAAAACTTCTCCGGCAGCGGGCTGCGTTGCGGCTCTTTCCGCCTTTGGGGCGCGTCGCCGCTGCCGGCCCGGTGTTCCACGGGAGAAGCAGTCTGCCCTGCCGGATGGCGGCGGCGTCCTGCGGCAGCACGGCGTGCCAACATCCAAAAGGATCCGGTTCCGCAGGTTCACCAGATCTTTTGCCGGGAAAGAATGGCTTCCATTTCTGCCACGCGGGCGTCCCAGGAGCAGGCTTTTCCGGCAGCCATGCGGGCGGACTGCCGCTCCGGGGCAGTGTCATGCAGGGCGGCCTCACAGGCGGTGAGGAATTCTTCCGCTGTGCCGCCGATGTGGATGACATCTTGAAAATCCAGCACCTGGTCTGGCTGCGGAGTGGAAACGATGGGTTTTCCGGTGGCCAGGTACTCGTAAAACTTCAGGGGGGAGACATCCTTGCTCAGGTCGTTTGGAACAAAGAGAT
Source organism: uncultured Oscillospiraceae bacterium (assembly GCA_965120355.1). Taxonomy (GTDB): domain Bacteria; phylum Bacillota; class Clostridia; order Oscillospirales; family Oscillospiraceae; genus CBCPMX01. The sequence goes on along the minus strand of CBCPMX010000106.1, from coordinate 3,515 downwards.
TCAGACATACGTCAAACTGGTGCAGATAGGCCGGCAGATCCTTGTTTTCCTTCAGCCCCAGGAAGTGGATGTTGGGCAGGGCCTTCAAAGCGCGCAGGTCAACGCCGGGCTTTTCTCCGCCGATGAATACAAACTGCCACCGGGGCCGCGCTTTTGCGGCGAATTCCACCAGGTCATAGGCAATGCAGTCCTGCAGCGCCCCCACGAAACCGAACACCGGACCGGAGATGTCCTGCATGTCCGCCGGGATGGGCTGGGGCTGCGCCGCCTGGGAGAACCGTTCGTAGTTAGCCCCATTGGGGATGCACACGGCGCTGGCGTTGACGGCCTTCAGCCGTTGAGCAAGACCGGCAGCAGTGGCAAAGACCTGGTCGGCCTGCCGGGCCAGATCCAACTCCATGTTGTCCACCAGCTGGGGGTTCATGAGACCGCCGTATGCCGAGTGGCGGTCCACACAGTCGTAAACCAGGGCGCTTTTGGGGATGTGGGGTACTGCATCCGCGGCAGTGGGGGAATAGCACCAAAGCAGGGGCTTGTCAAACCCGTGCTGTGCCATGCGTTTGCGAATGTACCGGGCCTGCCTCCGCTGATTGAGCCGGTTGATTAGCCGGAATTTGTTGAAAAAGGGCAGGACCGGCGGCACGGCATAGACCGTGATATTGGGCTGGGGCTGAACGCCGGGTCTGCGGCAGGCCTTTAGTTTTTCTTTGGCGGCAGGGTCCTTCAGGGGGGCCAGCAGAGAAACCGGCGGGTCGAAATAGAGAATCTGGGCGTCGTCAATGCGGCTCATGACCTGCTGCTTTCGGGTGGGGATGGGATACCACGGAGAAGTGGAAAGGCAGACGATTTGTTTCATGACTTCATTCCTCCAAAAGTAACCGGGCGGCCTCCCGGCTTTCCTGGGCCAAGGCGCAGAAGTGCTCCACATCGTGAGCACGGGCGGCTGTGTCATTGGCCAGCTCCATGGCCCGGTTCAGGTGATCTTTCAGAATTTCTGCTGTGACCTTGTCCAGGTCTGTATAGAGGGACTGACCCAGATAGTCCAGGAAGGCGCTGACTTTGTGGTCGTAGACGACTCCGATAAGGGGCACACCGCTGGCGGCGGCGAAGATCAGAGCATGCAGGCGCATGGACAGGGCGATGTGCATCCGGGACAGAAGGCCGATGATGAGACCGCCGTTTTCTGGAGATGCCAGAACATGGTGTGGGCAGGCCAAACGGTCTGCCACCTGCTGTACTGCCGGCAGGTCCCGGTTGGGTTCCACAGCAAAGAGCACTGGCGTCAGACCCAGAGTCTCATAGGCATACTGGGCGGCCTCCGTGAACACCGGTATTTTATCCGAAAAACCCGGCCAGGGGCGCAGTGCAAAGAGCACATACTTGCCTTGGGGATCCATGCCGCAGGTGAGCATATGGCTGTCAATTTTGTCCGCAGGTGCCGGCGGCAGAATCAGCGCCGGGTCGGCGGCCAAGGTGATGGGCGGGCGGCTGACGCCCATGGCTTTGAGCTCTTCGGCGGAGCGGGCCTCTCGCAGGCAGATGCGGTCCACATACCGGTTGATGACACTGCCGGCCCGCCGGCGGTTGGCAGGCCGGTTCACGGGGCCGATGCCGCAGCCGTACATGAGAATCTTGTTGCCCCGCCATTTGGCCAGGATGATGGATGTCAAATAGTAGTGCAGCGAGCGGGAAGAGGTGACGTCCTGGATCAGGCTGCCGCCGCCGGAAATGTACAGCCGGGTCTTGCCCATGATCCGCAGGAATTTGAGAAAATGGAAGGTGTGGCAGGCGCCAATGCGGTAGCGCTGCATGGTTTTCTTCGGCGTCCGGGACAGCACATATAAGGGCATGTCCGGGTCAATATCCTGCATTTGGGCCACGATGGCTTCCAGAATGGCGTCGTCGCCGGCATTGCCCTTGCCGTAGGCGCCGCAGATCAGCACGCCGTCGCGCTTGCGTTTGGGACGCGCCTGGCGGCGGAGAATGGTGGCGTAGATTTCCCGCTGCTTGCGGACTGTGGCCTCGAAGGAAAACTGGGCCGACGCCTTTTCATACAGGCGTGCGGCGGTAGTTTCCCGCAGATTTCGGTCGGATGCCATGGCGACCATATGGGCAGCCAGCGTTTTATAATCTCCCGGCTCAAACAGCAAGCCGCTGACACCGTGGTCGATGAGGGCCGGTACGCCGCCCACCCGGGACGCAATGGTGGCGCAGTGGAGCCGGATGCCCTCTGTGAGGGCATAGGGAAAGGTCTCAGACAGGGAGGTGAGCATATTGACATCCAGCGCATTGTAAAAGCTGTCCATGTCCTGCACCCAGCCGGCGAATACCACTGTCCCGGCGGGGCAGGTGTCTGCGGCCTGCTGTTTCAGCTGTTCTGCCTGCTCGCCGTCACCCGCCAGAACCAGACGGATATTGGGGCATTTGGACACGGCAATGGCAAAGGCCCGCAGCAGGGTTGGCAGATCTTTGACAGGGTTAAAGCGGGCGGCAATGCCGAATATAACGGTGTCGGCCTGCAAGTCCAGCCCCAGACTGCGCAGGTATGACGCCCTGTCCATGGCCGGCGTTACCGGGGAGAAGTCCACGCCGTTATAGATGGAAAACAGCCGCTGCGGGTCAAAGCCCCGGCTGATCAGCAGTTCGCTCATGGCGTCGGAGACGCCGATGCGGTAGTCCAGAAGCCGCAGGGCCACGGTGTTGATGGTGCCGTAGGTCAGCCGGTGGATGGGCCGGCCCAGATAGTCCAGCCGGTAATCAGAGTGAACCGTGGTAACCACGGGGATACCCACCTTGCGCCGGAGCATAACCCCCAGCATATTGGCCCGCGCGCCGTGGCAGTGGACGATCTGTACATTGCGGCTGAGAATCAGGTGGATCAGGGCGTTGCGAACGGCCAGAATATTGGCGGAGTCCATGACTTGGGTGGGGATGCCCAGGTCGCGTGCCTCCTGGGCAAAGGGACCTTCCAGAAAGCAGACCAGCAGGACCTCCTCGGTGCGGCCCAGCCCCTGCAGCAGGCTCAGCACATGGGTTTTGGCGCCGCCCACGTCGCCGCCGGAGATAAGGTGAATGATCTTCATAGAAAACTGCCTCCAAGCTGTGAGAATAGAAAAGGACCCCGCTGCGCTTGCCGTCTGCGGCAGCGGATTCTGAAAAAATCAGGGTGGTTTGTGTTTTTATGCGCACATATGTAATTTAGACTTGTGTATTGGGGCAAAATCGGCTAAAATAAAGAAACCTATGATCGTATTGTACAATAACAATCGTCGGTGGTCAAACCAAATTCGAGAAAAATCACGGCGGCGCTTGTGTCCGCCGGGGATGGAGGATGTCAATGAAAGTGTTAGACGAAAAAGGACGCCTGTTCGGCAAGATCAATCTTGTGGATGCGCTGGTGGTCCTGGTGATTCTGATCGTGGCTGCAGGCGTGATCTGGAAGATGTTCGGCGACAACATTGAGTCGGCCGTCTCGGCCAGCAGCAACAGGACGCTGACCTATGAGGTGGTCTGCT
>CBCPMX010000105.1:0-7935 GCA_965120355.1 uncultured Oscillospiraceae bacterium | reverse complement strand
TTGCAGAGGGGGAGGTGGGAGAAAAAAGAGAAAAACTTCTTGTTAAAAAACCTGAGCGCCCTTGGTCCTTTTCCCCCGCCCCCGCTGCTGTCATAGCAGAATGTTCTGCCTGTTTCCCGATTCACAAATGCTGCAGTCAGTCCGAAATATTTACACGGACGATGCACTGCAAGTACTGTCCGTCTACGGTGGTGGAGACTGTGGTGGTACCGTTGCCCACAGCGTAGACTACGCCAAACTCATCCACATAGCATACGTCTGTATCGGCAGAGGTCCAGGTGTGGCTGGGCACAGTATCACTGGTGGCAGAAGAGACCGTCAGCTGGAAGTATTCTCCTTCCCGGGTCATGGTGGCGTCATAGGTGCTGAGGCTATAGTCTCCCGACAAGCTCACATCACTGCTGTCCGTCCCGTCGGTCAGATTACAGCGGACAATGCAGGACATGGTCTGCCCTTCCACGGAGCCGGACATCAGCGTGGCCGTCACCGTGATGGTGCCGTTGCTCACGGCGGTCACAAGGCCGTCCTCTACCGTTGCCACAGAGGGGTCCGAACTCTCCCACTGGATATCCTCGCTGTCATCATCCAAATTGGTCACAGAGAGCTGCACCTCTTCGCCAGGATAGAACATCGTAATATCGGTGTAGTTCAGCGTGAACAGTTGATCCAAATCCACAGTGGCAAAGGCGCAGCGGACAATGCAAGTGGCCGTCTGGTCGCCGCAGGTGGCAGTAATTTCTGCCGTACCGCCATTGACCGCAGTGACCGTGCCGTTGTCGTCCACAGAGCAAACCGCAATGTCAGAAGACTCCCAAGTGACGTATTCACTGGCACTGGCCGGTGTGACGCTGACAGTAAACGTATATGTCTCGCCAATGTTAAACAGGGAAATATCCGTCAGATTCAAAGAAATGCTGTCGCATTCCACATCTACAGTCTCAGTTGTGGGGGTGCTATCATCGGTAATAACCTGGCCGTCTGCCCCACTGGCTTCATCATCCGTTTCATCATCGGTGTCGGAGGGCCAGACCACCTCGCTGGAGGCGCTGTCGCTCTCTTCCGGGAGATCCTCGGAGACAACCGGCTCGGAAGTGGAAGTTTCCAAATTGTCTTCGGTCTCTGTTGGCGTGGAACTGACAGGCAGCGACGGCGATATGGTCTCGCCGCTTTCACTCTCTGTGCTGCCGATAATACCGGCCGAACGCAGCAGCAAAAATGCGCCTACCAAAATCGCCACACCCAATACCACACAAATCAGGGCTGTTAACCAGCCGGGGACTTTGGCGTCCTCCCGCTCTTCCGGTTCCTGCTCCCGCCGCTGTCTGGCCACCGGCACAGCCTGCACCGTCTCCCGTTCCGGCGCCGGAGACGCCGTGCTCCAGGCCCTGGTCTGATCCTGCGTTTCCTTTTCTGCGTTGGGATCCACCGGATCGGGCCATACGATCACCGGTTCCTCCTCCTCCATGGGAGGGGGCGTGGTATCAATCTGATCTTTCGTCAGCTTTGGAAGTGAGGTTGTGGCATCCAGGCCAAGCTCACAATAAGGGCATGTGGTCAGCAAGCCGGAATACTCCCGCCCACAGGTTGGGCATTTTATATTATCAAACTGTTCCATAGGTTCCTCCTTTACACGGCAAAGCCGCTTAATCACAGCTGCAGCGCAGCCGAAGTATATTCAACCGGATGCCCACAGGCCGCCGGCAGAATGGCAAAATCAGAAAAGGCCGCTTCCGTGTGCTATTATAGCATCCCTTACGACGGAAAACAAATAAAAATTCGAGATTTCCCCTGCGAAAGAAGAAAACACTGTGTATATTCCCACAGGCAGCCCCCCGCGGTCCTTTTGACCGTACCCATTTCCAAACATCCCCGATTCAGTATGCACTTTCTGGCCTGCAGCAGTCAATCTTCGGGTCACTCATACAGAATCAGGGAAAAAATGGCGATGGGAACCTTGCGGAATCCTTGGATTCTCCACGTTCTTGTATTGCAATTTTTCTTGAAATAGCATAGAATGTAGATATCGCACTTCCAAAGGAGGCGTTTTGATTGATTGACCCTCAAGCCATTTCTCCGCTGCTCGATGATATGATCGTCGGCGAAGCCATTGGACAGGGCTCCAGCGGTACGGTCTATTCCGCAAAAAACACGCAGACCGACCGGCTCTATATCGTAAAACACATTTCAGTTCCCCCTTCCCCTACCCAAGTTGAAGCGCTGATCTACACCGGCGCTGTAGCCAATGAGGAAGAAGCCCAGGACTACTATGCACAGTCCGTGGAGGAGTTGAAAACGGAGCTGGAGAACGTGGGCAAGCTGTCCGGCTGTCCCTTTGTCCAGACCTACACGGGCTTGCAGATCGAACCAAAGGACGGCGCAGTGGGCTTTGACTGCTATCTGCTGATGCCCTTCGTGGTTTCTTTGCAGCGATTCATCGACCGCAGCGCCATGACGCATCTGCGCGCACTGAATATGAGCGTGGACCTGTGCTCCGCCATGGAGGCCCTGCGGGAAGAGGGCCTGATCCACTGCAATGTAAAGCCCCAGAACATTTTTATCAACCAGTACAATCAATACATGTTGGGCGATATCGGCGTCGTCCGTCGGGATGAGCTGAAATTCACTTATTTGCCGGACCGCTATGTCGGAGAGTACACTGCGCCGGAGCTGCGGAACACCCTGGCCTGTCTCAACGAAACCATGGATATCTACTCCCTGGGCCTGATCCTCTACCGCATCTACAACGGCAACCACGCGCCCTTTGAGGATGAGCGCACCAGTGCCAAAGAGGCTGAACAGCAGCGCCTGGATGGTGTGGAGCTGCCGACGCCGCTGTACGCCGACTATGAGTTGGCAGAAATCATCCGCAAAGCCTGCGCATTTAAGCCGGAAGACCGGTATCAGACGCCCACGGAACTGAAGCAGGCCCTGGTGCTGTATATGAAGCGCAACCATGTGGCAGACGAGCTGATCGTCCCGCCCATTTATCTCGACGAGGATCTGACCCTGTCGGAGGACGCCCGCAATGAAACCGTGGAGCCGGTTCAGTTTACCGACGTCAACAGTCTGGACGCAGACTTCATCAAGAGTTTTGCCCCTGGCGCTTTTACGGACACCAGCCGCCAGCCCATTCTCTCGGCCGATGAAGCGGAAGCCCGGCAGCTGTTGGATAACATGACCCGGGACGAAGCGGCCGAAACCGTGGCCCCGCCCCCCAGATCCAAAGAGGGACCTGAAACACACAGCGGCGGCCATGGCAAATTGATTGCCATACTCCTGTCCCTGTTCCTGATCCTGGGCGCGGCAGCGGCAGGCATGTACTACTATCTGTACATCTATGGTATTCAGATCGAATACATGCAGGCTTATGCCACCAGCACCGACTCTATCTCCGTTACCATCAACTCCACCAGCGCAGACAATTCCTATCAGGTGGTCTGCAGCGGCGGCGGCGAAACCTTCTATCAGGAATACTCCGGCACGACCTATGAATTTACCGACCTGCAGCCCGGCACGGAATACACCATCTCCGTGGAAGCCGTGGGCTTCCGGGAAATTCGGGGTGTCCAAAGCACGGTGGTCTCCACCCTGGATTCCACAGAGGTTACCCGCTTTGAAGTGACGGAGGTTTCCGCCAATGAAGCCCTGATCTCCATTGAATATGAAGGCGTAGAGCCTGCCGGTTGGACGCTTACCTACTCCACCGAAGATCTGGATCCGGTGACCGTAGAAATCTACGGAAACGAAATCCGCATGACCGGCTTGCAGTCCAATACCACGTATTTCTTCACGCTGGCCCCCACAGATGACACAGAAGTGCTGGGTGTCCTCGAGTGCAGCGCCACAACAGCCCGCTCAGTCACCATGGGCGCAGCCAGAGCCGTCATGTCTTCCGCTACGGAAGTAACCGTGGAGTGGAGCGCTGTAGGCGACTATGAGGATCTGACGTGGCATGTCACCTGTACCGGTAGCGACGGTTCCTCCCAGGAGGTCAGCACGCAGGACCTGACGGCCACATTTGCGGATCTGGCATACAACACAGATTACACCGTCACCGTCTCCTGCGACGATCTTCCGGATCTGGCGCCGGTAACCACCACCTTCTCCACGCTTTCTTACGCCATTGAGAACCTGACAGCCACGGTGGTAGATGCAGGCACTATCACGCTTACCTGGGAAATCGACGCCGTACAGGCCCCGGAGGAATGGATCGTTACCTATGCGCTGGAAAACTCCGAACTGGAGCCATCCATCATGACGGTCACCGGCACGGAAGCCACCATCACTGGACTGATTCCCGGCAGCCTTTATACCTTTGAAGTAAAACCCAAGGAGGAGCTGGGGCTGGAGGGCACCAACACTGTCCAGGCGTCCACGCCGGAAGCCGAACAGTTTACCAGTTATGGAATTTCTGATCTGTACGTTGCCCTGTACCTCAAACCCACCAACGAGGACTGGACTGTCAATGACCTGGCTACCCGGCGCACCTCCTTCACGCCCAGCGAAGGCATTGCCTTTGCCATTCAGGCCGTCTACGGTGTCTCCAGCGACGACAAGACCGTCTCCACCATGTATGTGGTACGCAACTCTGAGGGCACTGTCATCGACTATTACACCGGCGAGCGCTCCTGGGACGGTCTTTGGACCCGTGCGATCCACTGCGGCGGTCTGGACCGGACGCCGCAGGAGCCGGGCGTATACACCATCGACGTCTATTTCGACAATCAGATTCTGACCACCATCGAATTTACCATCGTAGAGGAAACCTCCTGACGTGGAAATCAAAAACCGGCGCATTGCTGTGGGAAACGGCAGTGCGCCGGTTTTTTACCTGGCACACCCGCGCACGGGTCTTGTTCAGCGGTTCCTTAGTTATACCAAGTCTCCGGGTCTGTCACCAGCCGGTCTAAAAGCTGGGTATAGAATTTGTTGTTGATCATAAACGGATAGTTGATGATCAGAACATCATCCACATCATGCTCACTGACGAACTCCACCAGGTCCAGCTGGGATTTGCCCTCCTGGTTAAACTCCCGAGGATCAATGACATAGATGGTACTATAGTGGGAAGTCAGGAACGGTGCAAGCGCGTTTCCATAGGAATCCTTCAGTACCACACATGTGGGCCCATTGACATCTGTGGTAATCTCACAGATGGGGGTGTCACCGGAAATAAAGCACATGTACTTGTTGGAGGAGGTCACGTTGGTAGACACCACACTGATGGCAATCCCGTTTTCCAGGCTGGCGTCAGTATAATATTTGGCATGTGCCTCCACAATAGGCAGATAGTAGTCCACATAGTCCGGGTTGTCCAGCAGCACCTGGCTCTGGGCATAGCTGGAGGTATAGGTATACATGGTGCCTACAAACTCCTCATACCGCCCCGTCTCAAAGTCTTCCAGCGGGACTGCTGTGAAGCCGGTAGACTCACAGAAGGCCGTATACGCATAGTATGCGCCCAGCGCCGTCCAGTGATGATCCGTACGGAAGAAGATATACTCATCTACATGGGCATCCAGCTTGGAGTAGGCGTCCACGGTAATCACGCCGGGGTTCATCAGATCATAGCAATAGTCGATCATGGCTTTCTGGCTATAGTTGCCCGTATGCCAGCTTTCCGGCGAATAGAATTCTCCTGAATTGGGCGTCAGCAGCGAAATTGTCCGCACGCCTTCACCCAAAGCGCCGGAAATATTGTTGACAGCCTGTGCATACTGCTCAATGATGTCATAGGATGCAAACGGCAAATCCATAGCCCGGTCGCCAACAATCAGAATGTTGCTGTCCGTGGGCACAAAGGCATCCTCTTCACTGGGATAGGTATGCTCCGTAGCCGTCTCTTCCTGCCCGGCCGTCTCTTCTTCCGGCTGCTGTGATGCCGCTGATTCATCGTCCGGTTCCTCTGAAGGTTCCGCGCTGGCGTCAATGGTCTGCGTGGACGTCTCGTCCGTCTCGCTCTCTTCCCCCAGGGAGGCATTGGCTGTCTCACCATCCAGGTGCACCACCTCATTGCCGCCCTGAACCGCATCATCGCCGCTGAAGCTGATGACCAGGGTATTGTCATCACCGGTATAGTAATAGAAGCTGTTCAGCCACCGGTTGGCCTGCATAAACCGCTCCCGCTGCGGGAATTGGTCGGCATAGTAATTAGCCAGTTCTGTCGTATAGCTGCCATCCAGCAGTGCGTCCATTGTAAGCGCAGGCTGCTGGGTCAGAGTGCGGTTCTCCACTTCGGAGCGCTCCTGATCCTCGTCTACCAGAGCGTACACGCCAAATACGGCCACCCACACCAACATCAAGGCCATTAAAACAATTTTCACTTGATTCATAACATCACCTGTCAATAGCGGAAGTACAGAAACGCATTGTAGCTATCCCCCACCAGCGCAATGGTGCTCAGTAGCAACAGCGCAAAGCAGAACACAAACACAGCCACCGAATAGATGTTTTCCCGGGCCTTAAGCCCCTTGCCTGGCACACTGGCCATAATCTGCAGCTGCATCCCCGCAAACCGCGGAATGGCTGTATTGCCCAATATGCACACCAGGATCAGGAACAGGTTGTTTTTCAGCACCAGCGTCGTCCGAGCCGACAGGAACGACACGCCGTTAAGGCCGAAGGCCGTCTGGACCGCCTCGGTCAGTCTTGTGAAATCCGTGAAATAGAACAGGACCCAGCTGAACTCCACCAACACAATCGTAACCAACCAGCGAATGGGCCCTGGCACCTTGTCCAGCACTGGTCTGAAGAGCTTTTCCAGCGCCAGCAGTACGAAGAAATACAGTCCCCACAGAACAAAATTCCAACTAGCGCCATGCCACAGGCCCGTCAGGAACCAGACGACAAACAGATTGAGAATCTGATGCCGGCGGTTTCCGCCCAGCGGAATGTACACATAGTCCCGAAAGAAGCTGCCCAATGAAATATGCCACCGCCGCCAGAACTCCGAAATGGACTTGGACAGATACGGCAGATTAAAGTTCTCGCTGTATCGAAATCCGAAAATATGCCCCAGGCCGATGGCCATATCCGAATAACCGGAAAAGTCAAAATAAATCTGGAAAGAAAACATCACAATGCCCAACCAGAAGTCCCCTGCCGCCGTAGCTGACAGAGTGCCGCCCAACAGCGTGTCCGCCACATTGCCGGCATAGTTGGCCAGCAGCACCTTTTTCCCCAGGCCGATGCAAAACCGGGTCATTCCATAAAACGCGCCTTGAACTGTTGTCTTGCGCTCCCGGATCTGCACTTCCACCTCACTGTATCGGACGATCGGTCCAGCAATCAACTGCGGGAACAGGGAGATAAACAGCAAGAAGTTCAAAAAAGACCGCTGCGCCTCTGTCTTGCCCCGGTACACATCGATCACATAAGACAGGGCCTGGAATGTGTAAAACGACACGCCAATGGGCATAACCACCGAAGGAGCTGTCAGCTGCAAGCCGGTCAAAGCGTTGAGATTATCTACCAGGAATCCCGTGTACTTAAAAAAGATCAGAATTCCCAGATTTATGACAACCATTGCAGCCATGGCCGCCTTTGCTGTCCCGCGTCCCCGCCGGACGCCGATGATCCGCCCGGCTATGTAGTTCAAAAATGCCGATAAAATCAGCAAAAACACATAAACCGGCTCGCCCCATGCGTAAAAAAGCAGGCTCAAAACGGTCAGCATGATATTTTTCATGCGGATTCCCCTGCAAAGGAAATACAAGATCAAACAAACAGGCAAATAGCCGTATAAAAAAATCAAGCTGGAAAATACCATACCGACACCCCTCGACATTGATCAGCATGAATAATGGTAGCAGATTTTATGTCAACTTTCAACTAGATTTTCATGAAAATTTTTTGAAAGGAGAGCTGAACGGCGAGTCCTGTGGTCTGTGCGTTTGCACGATTTGCGTTCAGCAACGTTTCATCTATGGATTTTTT
>CBCPMX010000104.1:0-8739 GCA_965120355.1 uncultured Oscillospiraceae bacterium | reverse complement strand
ATGTACCGGTGCAGCTGCGCAGCAGCTACTATCCCGGCCGGCCCTTTACGGAATCGCCGCCGCTGCCGGAGCCGTATGAGACGTTTGCGCAGACGTTCAGCTATGGGATTTGAGAAAGGGGGCAGCAGGATGCATACACGGTACACCAATGCAGAGCTGGTCACCCGGCTCTGGGATAAGGAAGAGATCAAGGATCTGATGAGCCGCCGTTGTTACTACAAGCAGAACGATTGGCGGCAGCGGGAGTTGGATGAACTGTGGGTTACCGAACCGGACTTACAGGCGTCTGCCTCTCTGGCGAATAATTTGGGCTATTTTGTCGGCATGGCGGAGATTGGGAAGTATTATGTGGACGGACTCCGGGAAAAGCGGCTGGCACAGCTGAAAATGGTTCGCGCGGCCAGGCCGGACGCAGACTATGGAAACAGCGTCATGAACGCCCATACTTATCATACGGTCATGGTGGAACTGGCCGGCGACGGTCAGACTGCGCGCTATCTGGCCTATGACCACGGCCATCAAACGGATCCGCAGCCTGATGGCTCCGCAAAAGGCTACTGGACTACCGGTCATCTGCTGGCGGATCTGGTGAAAGAAAACGGTGTCTGGAAGATCTGGCATATCAAATCCATGCATGACCTGTCTATTCCAGCCGCCCCGGTGGCTGGTGCGTCCGGTGGTTTTGGAGGGCCGCCTCCGGAGGGCGAGGCCGGCGGGCCGGAGGGACCCGGAGGACCGCCGCCCATGCCGGATATGGGCCCGGATCCCTATGAGGACGACTACGGCGCCCCCACGGTGGCCAAGCCCTATGTGGTCAAATGGGGCTGGAACGATCTGCCGGGACAGATGCCGAACACCTACACACCTCACGAGACTTATGACCCGGCCATCAGCTACGGCCCCGACGGACATCCGAATCCGCTGCGGTCCTGGCGATAAGGAGGAAGCGATATGGCAACGGAATTGACCTTTGAACAGCGGCTGCACAATGCCCTCGGCAGCCAGCAGTGCGAGAATATCAAGTCTACCCACAGCTATCTTCACGGCATGATGTACTCCGCGGAGGAGTGGGACGGCATTTGGAACCGCAGCAAGGATGCAACTTGGGCGCACAGCTTTGGCCGCATGGTGGGCTTTGATCAGATCTGGTGGGACAGCGTGTGTCTGGTGGATCCCGGCGCATACCAGCAGTTCCTGCGGGAACTGGAGCGGGACCCGGAGGCGGCGCGCAAGGATCCGCGGGCAATGAAGAAAAACAGCTGTCATGCGCTGTGCTCCGGCGTGGTGGAGGTGGCAGCTGACGGCAAGTCCTGCCGGGCTACCTACATTACGCCCGGCCCCTTTGTCATGGGCGGAGAAAACTCGCTGGTGTCCGGCGGACGGATTCTCAATGAGCGCTATGGCTCCGACTTTGTCTACCACAACGGCCGCTGGGAGTATCTCCACGAGCAGGTCTGCCCAGACGGCTTCATGGATTACAACAACGGGAACTGGGCCCATGACCGCTATGAACAGGCGCTGCGGGGAAACTATACACAGCCCGGTTATCACAATCCGCCGCCTGTCACGGATCCTGGCCCGCTGCATGTGGACTATGACGTGGTTCAGACGGTGCAGAAAACGGTGCCGTGGCCGGAGCCCTACGAGACGCTGGACGACGCCCATTCTTTCTCTCCCGGACGGAATAACCCGGACAATTTCTGAGCTGTGCCAGTGTGCTGCCATTGAGATGAGCGGCCCGCTGTATATGCCCCCGCTTGCCTGGCAGGCGGGGGCGTTTTGCGGCAGTAAAGCCCTGCCGGATTTGCGGATTCCAGCCGCAATCCAGCAATGACAAGCGCTGCGAAATGTGATATAATGCCGGCAGATACCGACCGCCCTGGGGATGTTTATGAGCGGTGCATGCTGCCGGTATCGCGGATACCGCACCAATGAGAGGATGTGAAAACGTGTTATACATTGGAATTGATCTTGGCACCTCGGCCTGTAAATTTCTGTTGGTGGATGAGAGCGGAACGGTGCTGCGCACCGTATCCCGCTCGTATCCGTTGCACTTTCCTCAACCTGGCTGGTCAGAACAGGATCCGGAGGATTGGTGGAACGCCTGCCGCACTGGGGTCCCGGAACTGTTAGAGGGGGTAGATGCCGCGCAGGTGACGGCCCTGGGCGTGGCCGGACAAATGCACGGCCTGGTGGCTTTGGATGCGCAGGATCGGGTCATCCGCCCGGCTATTTTGTGGAACGACGGCCGAACGGCGGCGGAGACGGACTGGCTCAATGAGACAGTGGGCCGGCAGCGGCTGAGCGGCTATACTGCAAATATTGCCTTTGCCGGCTTTACTGCGCCAAAGCTGTTGTGGATGCAGCGGAACGAGCCGGAAAATTTCCAGAGAATCCAAAAGATCCTGCTGCCTAAGGACTACCTCAATTACCGTCTTACCGGCGTTCACTGTACCGACTACTCCGACGCCTCCGGGACGCTGCTGCTGGATGTGGCCAACAAGCGCTGGTGCAGAGAAATGCTGGATATCTGCGGCATTGCGGAGCGCCAACTGCCCACCCTGTTTGAAAGCTATGAGACGGTGGGGACGGTGCTGCCGGAGGTGGCGGCGGAGTTGGGGCTGCGGCCGGGAGTGACGGTTTGCGCAGGAGCGGGCGACAACGCCGCCGCCGCAGTGGGTACCGGGACCGTGGGCGCGGGGGGCTGCAGCATTTCTCTGGGCACCTCCGGCACATTGTTTATTTCGTCAGACACCTTTGGTATGGATCCGCACAACGCCCTGCACAGCTTTGCCCACGCCGACGGCGGATATCATCTGCTGGGCTGTATGCTGTCTGCGGCAAGCTGCAACCAGTGGTTCTGCCAGCAGATTCTCCATACCACGGACTATACCGCCGAACAGGCCGCCATTGCCGGGGAGTGCCTGGGGCGGAATCCGGTCTATTTTCTTCCGTATCTCATGGGCGAGCGATCTCCTATCAACGATACCGCCGCCCGGGGGACCTTCATCGGAATGACCCTGGACACCAGCCGTGCCAGCCTGGTGCAGGCGGTGCTGGAAGGCGTGGCTTTTGCCCTGCGAGACAGCCTGGAGGTGGCGCGCAGTCTGGATCTTCCGGTTCCCCGGGCAGCTGTGTGCGGTGGCGGCGCAAAGAGTCCCCTTTGGCGAAGAATTTTGGCCAATGTACTGCAAATTCCGCTGGATTCGCTCCAGACGGAGCAGGGGCCGGGCTACGGTGCGGCCATGCTGGCGATGGTGTCACGCGGCGCGTTTTCCAGTGTGGCGGAGGCATCCGGCGCATTGGTGCGGGTCTTGGACACCGTGTCCCCGGAAACGGAATTGATGGACCGGTATGAGGCGCGGTACCAGCAATTCCGGCAAATTTACCCAAGCGTCAAAGCCCTGTTTCAGAGTTTACAATGAGGAGGAACATCGTATGAACAATATTCCAGAGGTCAAATTGGGGCTCATTGCCGTTTCGCGGGACTGCTTTCCCATCGCCCTGTCGGAACGCCGCCGCCAGGCCGTGGCGGAGGCGTATACGGGACAGCTGTACCAGTGCCCCGTGACAGTGGAAAATGAGCGGGATATGCTGGCCGCTGTGGCCGATGTGGAGGCGGCCGGCTGTAATGCTCTGGTGGTCTTTTTGGGCAATTTCGGCCCGGAAACGCCGGAGACGCTGATTGCCGAACAGTTTGACGGGCCATGTATGTTTGTAGCTGCTGCCGAGGGCGACGGTGACCTGATGAATGGTCGGGGGGACGCCTACTGTGGGATGCTCAACTGTTCCTATAACCTGGGACTGCGGCATCTGACCGGATACATCCCCGAATATCCTGTGGGCACGGCCCAGGAGATTGCCAGAATGATCGGGGAGTTTGTGCCGGTTGCGCGGGCGGTCATCGGTGTGAAGAACCTGAAGATCTTCACCTTTGGCCCCCGGCCCCAGGACTTTTTCGCCTGTAACGCGCCTATCAGGGGCCTCTATGAAATTGACGTCGAGGTGGAGGAAAACTCCGAGCTGGATCTGTTGGTGAGCTATTGGGCACACGCCGGCGATGCGCGGATTGGTGCCGTGTGCGCAGATATGGCGCGGGAACTTGGGGAAGGGCGGTACGATCCCGACCTTTTGGAGCGGATGGCACAGTTTGAACTGACGCTGCTGGACTGGGCGGAGGAGCACAGGGGCGCCCGAAAGTATGTGGCCTTTGCGAACAAATGCTGGCCGGCGTTCCCCAGTCAGTTTGGATTTGAGCCGTGTTATGTCAACTCCCGTATGGCTGCCCGGGGCATCCCTGTGGCCTGCGAGGTGGACATCTATGGGGCGCTGTCGGAGTACATCGGCGCGTGTGTCTCCTGTGATGCGGTGACGCTGCTGGACATCAACAACTCCGTACCTGCATCCATGTGGGAGGAACAGATCAAGGGCAAGTTTGACTATGCCCTTACCGACACCTTTATGGGCTTTCACTGCGGCAATACGCCGGAATGCAAGCTTTGTGCCGATCGGGCGGGGAAGTTCCAGTTGATTCAAAACCGCCTGCTGGAAAACGGCGGCACGCCGGACTTCACCCGCGGCACACTGGAAGGCGATATTGCCCCCGGGGACATTACCTTCTACCGGCTGCAGTGCGACAGCGAGGGGATTCTGCGGGCCTATATCGCCCAGGGTGAGGTGCTGCCGGTGGCCACCGGGTCCTTTGGCGGCATCGGGGTGTTTGCCATCCGGGAGATGGGCCGTTTCTACCGCCATGTGCTGATTGAGAAGCGGTATCCGCATCACGGGGCGGTCGCCTTTGGCCACCATGGGAAAGCATTGTTTGAGGTGTTCAAGTATCTGGGCATCCGGGATATTGCATATAATCAGCCCAAAAGTCTGCCCTATCCCACGGAAAATCCCTGGACGTAGGTGGCATGCGGAATTTCGCAGTACCTGAATAAACGGGCGTGACTGGTCCATGACGGGTTGTGCTGCTGCGATCGAAACAATCGTCCGGATTGCGCATGCTGAGCAAAACAGCGCCTCCCCGCACCGCCATACAGGCGGTGCGGGGAGGATTCGATTTGGCGGCAATGCGATGGAACGCTTGCTGTCTTAGTAAATTGTGCTGTAAATACATGCAGGGGCTGCTGCCGGAATACAGTGTATGAATAGATGGCGCCGTGATGACTTGCTGCCTGTTTTGGGACGAATACAGGGCGGTTCCTTACAAAGAGGAGCCTCCGTCAACGGCAGCAACTCGCCCGTCCGGGTTGTTTTCATGGCCCCAAACATTGTGCACGTTCCATATGCCGCAGGGTTCCGTACTGGGAATTGGCGGCAGTTTCGGCGCCGGTCCTGTGGTGCAGCATATGACGTCATATGCATCTCCCAGGAGTATGCGTGATTTCAGAGATGGCAGTTTAGAACGGGCCTGACAAAACAGGGCAAACGCATAGCTTTCAATTTGCCTGCATAAACTGCAATGCAAGCAATATGCAGGGAGGTGCCACATGCGAGAAACCATAGAACGGCGGGCCTGTGACCTGGCCGTATACATCATCGAAAACAAGGCAACCGTCCGTGCCGCTGCAAAAGAATTTGGAATTTCCAAGTCAACTGTACATGCGGATGTAACAGAATGGAACGGTTTGCAGCGAGCCATACGGTGGAGCATGCGGCGCATTGCATCAGAACGATTGCGGTGTTTGAGCTTATGAAATGGATGCGTCTTGCTGCAGGAATAAGGAGCATAAGAACGGTTTCCGGCCAGCAGTCTGTACTGCCGACCGGTTTTTTCTGCTTTGTCAATGCCCGTGGATGGCCGGCCGGCGGCTGAGAAGTCATACGTGCTGGTAGAGAACTCTGTTTTTGGACGGCACAGAGCGGGAGCCCATGGAAAGAAGCTTTTGGTTAACATGAGTGCAGATTTGGTCATTGTCAGGACCCGGCAGGTATTTTATACTGTGGCCATATCAAGCAGGAAGCTTGTCTGGAGCAGCGGATTGCCGGAGGCGCGGCGCCTTGACCAGATAAAGAGCAAGGAGGAATTTCTGTGAAAAAGCAACTTCAGGATCTCTTATCAAACCAGGGAGAGAACTATATTTTTCCGTTCTTTTGGCAGCATGGAGAAGACGAGGAGACACTGCGAACCTATATGGCGGCAATTCAAGAAGCGAATATCGGCGCGGTAGCGGTGGAGTCCCGTCCGCATCCTGATTTCTGCGGACCGCAGTGGTTTCACGACATGGACATCATTCTGGACGAGGCGCGCAAGCGAGGCATGAAGGTTTGGGTTTTGGACATGGCGCACATCTTCAACGGGTATATGCATATGGACGAAGAGTATCCGTGCCTGACAAAACAATATCTGGCCAAAGCGGTTGTGGATGTGCCTGGCCCCATGCCCGCCATAGAAATCGATGTGGCGGATATCATTGCGCCGAGACCGGTCATGGGAATGCCGGACAGAGGCATGCCAGGGCCTCCGGCTAAGGTGTTTGAGGACAATTCCCTGGTGGCAGTGACGGCCTGGGCACTGGGGCGGGACAATAAACTGCTGGGAGAACCTGTAGATCTGACAGCGCAGGTGGAGGCTGGTATCCTCCGCTGGGATGTACCAAAGGGCCGCTGGCGTGTGACCATTCTTTACCGTACCCGTAATGGCGGCGGCAACAGCGCGATCCCCAATTTGCTGGACCGTGACTCTGTCCGGGTGATTTTGGACAAGGTTTACGAGCCGCACTATAGCCGCTATAGCGCGGATTTCGGAAAAACTTTCGCAGGCTTTTTCGCTGACGAACCCATGATTGGAAATACGTCCGGTTACAATTTTGACGAGTCCATCGGGCGCAACGCCCAAATGCAGCTGCCCTGGTGCGAAGAGTTGGAACGCTGTCTGAAAGAAGCGCTGGGGGAGGATTGGGCGCGGACGCTGCCCCGGCTTTGGTATGGATCTGACAATGCGGACGCGGATGCAGAAATCCGGTATCGCTACATGGATATTGTGACCCGGCTGGTACAGAAGAATTTTTCGGAACAAATCGGCCAATGGTGCGAAGCGCACGGTGTGGACTTCGTAGGCCATGTCATTGAAGATTTGAATCAGCATACCAGGCTGGGCTGCGGCATGGGGCACTATTTCCGGGCAATTTCCGGCCAGCATATGGCAGGCATTGACGATATCGGCGGTCAGGTGTTTCCAGGAGGCGAGGACGCCATGCGCGTGCGTCCCGGCGACGGCAGCTTCTATCATTATGTGCTGGGCAAGCTGGCGTCTTCTGCGGCGCGGATCCTGCCAAAGCAGCGCAACCGCAGTCTGTGCGAAATTTTTGGAGCGTATGGTTGGCAGGAAGGCGTACGGGAAATGAAGTATCTGGCAGATCATTTCCTAATCCGGGGCGTGAATTACTATGTTCCCCATGCCTTTACGCCAAAGGCGTTTCCGGATCCGGAATTTCCGCCTCACTTTTATGCCCACGGACACAACCCGCAATACCGCCACTTTGGATACTTGATGCAGTATATGAACCGAATCTGCCATTTGATTTCAGAAGACAGGCGTGTGGCGCCAGTGGCATTGCTCTATTTTGCGGAGGCCGAGTGGTCGGGCGAGTATTCTACTTGTGACGCTGCAGCACGGCTGCTCACTGAACATCAGATTGATTTTGACATTCTGCCCGCAGATGTGTTTTCCCAGCCGGCACAGTTTTGCGCCGAGACGGATGGACAGCTGGTAGTAAACGGGAATGCATATCAGGCGCTGGTGATTCCTGGCGCCGCATATCTGCCTGAG
The DNA here is from genome assembly GCA_965120355.1 of uncultured Oscillospiraceae bacterium. Taxonomy (GTDB): domain Bacteria; phylum Bacillota; class Clostridia; order Oscillospirales; family Oscillospiraceae; genus CBCPMX01. The sequence goes on along the minus strand of CBCPMX010000104.1, from coordinate 962 downwards.
AAAGTTGCCCAATTTGCAGCTTCCGGCTTCCCCGTGGTCATCCTCGACCGGACGCCTGCCGGCTTGTGCGAAGGAGGGCCTGTGCCTGCGCTGCCAGAGGCGGTTCCCACGCCGCAGCTGATTGCAGCATTAAAGCAGTATGACTTGTGGGATATTCAGCTGGAAACGCCCTGTGAGAAAGTCGTCTATGCCCATTACCGGGGCGATGAGGATCTGTACATATTCTCCAACGAAAGTGTGTCCGAGACCTTCTCCGGTAAGATCCGGCTGCGAAGCGGCAAACCGCTTTGCGTTTACGACGCTATGGACAATGTGCTGCGGCCGGTGGAACAGCAGGGCGATACCGTGACGTTGACGCTGGAGCCCTGCCAGTTGGTGCTGTTGATCTCTGGACAGGAGCAGGAACGGCTGATTCCAGCGCCCGAGGCCGAGGGCTGCAGACTGGCGTTGGCAGGCCCCTGGCAGGTCAGCTTTTGCAGCGGTAAGGAATATCCGGCATTTCGGGATCAGATAGAACTGGATACCTTAGAGAACCTGGGAACCCGGAAACCGGACTTTTCCGGATATATGGCTTATGAGACCACGTTTTCTCTGGAGGAATGCGGCAGACAGGCAGCGCTGTGCCTGGAGCATGTCTTTGAAGGCTGCCAAGTCTGGATCAATGGCCAGGAGGCTGGCGTACGGATTGCGCCGCCATATCGGTTTGATTTGAGCGGATACTTGCGCCAGGGGGAAAATACGCTGCGCATTGAGGTCGCAAACACACTGGACCGGTATATGCGGAGGCATCATACGGTGATGGGCGCCATCGGCGGCGCACTTGCCCCGATAGAGGCTGCGGGAATTTTCGGCGAGGCTGCAGTATATATTCAGGATGCCTGAACTCCGGCAGCGGCTGTTATGCGCCGTCCGGATCCGAATGGAGGCGCTGCCGGTATTCCGCTGGAGAAACCCCGTAGTAA
>CBCPMX010000103.1:0-29913 GCA_965120355.1 uncultured Oscillospiraceae bacterium | reverse complement strand
TCTTTGATGCGTTCCTTGACTCAGTCTTTGCCGCTTGACTGCCGTCCCATCTACCCGGAAGTGTTCAACTTGTTATTGCAATTTGCGACTAGATTTTCATGAAAATTTTCTTACATCAGTTTCCATCTTTTATTTTCCATTTTTGTTCCTCTGCGCAGGAAGCGGATCGTGATGCGTCCCGGCCGTTTTGGCGGCCCGGGACGCCTGATCCCGCAGAACACAATCCGCGCCATAAAAAATCCCGCCTCCTGGGAAACAGGAGGCGGAACATCAATCTGTATCAATAAAATCCAGCTTACAGCTCTGTCAGGGCCAGTTGATTGCGCACAAAGGTCAAAATCTCCTCCATGGCGTCAGCCGCTTCCGGATAACATTCGTAATCCATGGCAAACGTGTGGGGCATGTCCTTGCCGACATGGAGCACGACCTCACAATTGGCTCTGGCGGCCTTTTCCGCCAGGCGGACGGTACCCGCCGCCAAACTCTCACCGCCGCCGGCCTGGAGAATCATGGGCGGCATACCCGCAAAGTCACCATATATGGGGGAGAGCAGCGGGTGCTTCGGGTCCACTCCTGGCGCATAGGCTTGGAGCAGCTTCTCCGTGGAGTCCAGCAAAAAATCCTTCATGTAGGTGTTCTGGCCAGCAGGGCTCAAATCTTCCACCGGCGAAGAACACCAAAGGGCCACCGGAAGCGGCAGTTTCCGCTCCTTCAGGGCCAGCGTCACCGACAGCGTCAGGCCCGCTCCGGCGGATTCGCCGCCCATGATGATCTTCTCATACCCCATGTCCAACAGGCCCTGATAAAAGGCCACACAGTCTTCCACCGCCTCCGGGAAGGGATGGTAGGGAGCCAAGCCGTATTCCACCGCATAGCCCTCCAGCCCCACCTTCTGCGCAAACAGTTTCAGCAGCGGGCCGCCGGTCATGGCAGATCCAATGGTGAATCCGCCGCCATGGAGATACAGCAGAGCACACTTTTCCCGCAAGCCCGGCATCGTGATGTGAAGGCCCAAAACGCCGCCAACCGTGACTTTTCCGCCGGTGCAGCCTTCGGGAATCACCGGCTCTGGGGGGACATAGTCTGGCGGCATCATGGGCAGCCCAAGCTCTGCCCCCGGATAGGCGTTCGGGCCGCCCTGCAGCGGCGTGACAGGGATGGCGTTCCCTTCTTCGTGAGGCATCTGTCCGGGCTGCGGCGGTGCGGTAGGGATGTACGCTTTGTAGTTCAAAAAAGCTTTGCTGGGCATGACGATACTCCTTTCAAAAAAACAATGGCACGTTTGATGCTTCTATCCTACCACAAATTTCACCATTTTGGTAGGAAAAAATGCGTTCTGTTCGTGTCGCTGCGGTTCAGGTCAGGCGCCCGGAAGCCTGTCCAAACCGGCTTCTGCGCCATCTTGCCCTTTACAATTTCTCACCGGCGATTTATACTATATTCACAACATATACAGAAGTGCCTCACAGCTTCTGCCCGCGAAAGGAGCTTACTCACATATGGAAAACTTTACTTTTTCAATCCCTCAAAACATTGTATTTGGCAAAGGCAGCCTCTCCCGGCTGCCGGAATTCGTTCAAGCGCTGGGCGGAAAACACGCTTTTTTCATCTCCGGCCCCCATTTGAATAAAATGGGCATTGTCCAGACCTGTGCGGACATGCTGTCCGCAGCGGGCATCGCTTCAGACGCATTCACCGAGACGGAGGCCAATCCCTCTGTTGAGACTGTAAACGCTGCAACCGCGCGGTTCCTGGAATCCGGAGCGGACTGTATCGTCGCCCTGGGCGGCGGCTCGCCCATGGACGTGGCCAAAGCGGTCGGCGTCCTGGCAAAATACGGCGGTGAAATTACGGAATATGAAGGCGGCGGCAAGGTTCCCGGCGATATTGTCCCACTGATTGCCATTCCCACCACGGCCGGCACCGGCTCTGAAGTAACGGCTTTCTCCGTCATCACTGACCACAGCCGGAACTATAAACTGACGGTGTTCAGCTACAAGCTGCTGCCCGCTTACGCCATTCTGGATCCGGATCTGCTGACCACTGTGCCCGCCTCCACAGCGGCAGCCTGCGGCATTGATGCGCTGATCCATGCTTTGGAGGCATATCTTTCCACGGCCGCTTCGCCCTTCTCCGACGCCATGGCGGAAAAGGCGATGGAGCTCATTGGCGGAAATCTTCGCGCTTATGTGGGCAACCGGGCCAATGAAGACGCCGCAGCAGCTATGCTGGCCGGTTCTCTGTTCGCCGGTATTGCATTTTCCTGGGCGCGGCTGGGCAATGTCCATGCCATGAGTCACCCGGTCAGCGCCTATTTTAACGTAGCCCATGGCGTCGCCAACGCCATTCTCCTGCCCACAGTAGTCGCCTATAACGCGCTGACCGACAAAGGGAAATACAGAAAAATCTATAATTTTATTTCCCGCATTCCAGCAGCGGCAGACCAGTTTACACCGGATATGCTGGTTCGGGAAATTTCCGATCTCAACGCCTCGCTGGGCATTCCCGCCACATTGCGTGCCGTTGGCGTCACCGAAGATAAGATCGAGGCCATGGCTGCCGACGCCATGAAGAGCGGCAATGTCCTGGTCAACCCCAGAAGTACCACCCAGAAGGATATTGAGGCTCTGTACCGCAAAGCTCTGTAACTATTTTTACAAACGCAGACTCCCCCGCCGGGTACGGCGGAGGAGTCTGCGTTTCAAATTTTTCAGCTCTTCTTCTTAAAGGACTTGCAGTCGGTACACTGATCCATGGTGGGGTTCATCTCATGGGTGCCCACCAGGATTTTTTCCAGAGAACAATAGTTCTCGGAATCACAGTGGTTGGCGCACTGCGTCACAGTGCATTCAATACTCTTGTTGGCGTTGCAAAAACAGTTGCCCATTGTTGTTTCCTCCTTGCAATTTGGTACGGCATTAGAATGCCCGAACCTGCCGTAATTATACCGTTCACCGCACAGGCAACCGCTTCCATAGAACCGTAAAGTTCCCAAAAGTCTTTGCAGACAGCAAACAGCCGCAACGTCATGTGCTGCGGCTGTTTGCGCAGGACGTGCCGGCTTATGCGCCGTTACTCCTCCCAGTTATGATATACATTCTGCACATCATCATCGTCTTCCATGATGTCCAGCATTTTCTGCATATTTTTGATGTCGTCCTCGTTCTCCAGCTTGATATAGCTCTGAGGCACCATCTCCACCTGGGCAGAGACAAACACATACCCCTTGGCGGTCAGCGCCTCGGAGACGGCGTTGAAATCGTTGGGGTCGGTATAAATGGTGAAACACTCGCCCTCGTTTTCAAAATCGGAAGCGCCGGCATCCAGCGCATCCATCATCACGGCGTCCTCTTCCAGTTCCTCTTCTTCGTTGTCGATGACCAGGACGCCTTTTTCGTCAAAGTTCCAGGACACCGCGCCGGAAACGCCCAGGTTGCCGCCGTACTTGTCAAAATAGTGGCGCATATTGGAGGCAGTCCGGTTCCGATTGTCGGTCATGGCCTGTACAATCACCGCCACACCGGAGGGACCATAGCCTTCATAGGTCACGGACTCATAGCTGTCGGCGTTGCCGGAGCCCAGAGCACGCTCGATGGTCCGCTTAATATTATCGTTGGGCATGTTTGCAGCCTTTGCCTTGGTGATCACCGCTGCAAGGCGGGAATTGTTGGCCGGGTCGCCGCTGCCGCCCTCCTTGACCGCCACAATCATTTCCCGGGCAATCTTGGTAAACGCCTGGGAGCGCTTCGCATCCTGCGCACCCTTGGTCTTCTGGATATTATGCCATTTGGAATGTCCAGACATTCAGTTCTCATCCCTTTTTTCTAGTATTGTTGCAAACTCGATTCATCATAACACATCCGGGGCGGAAAAACAACTATTTTTCCGCCGTCAGGCCATCCCGCTGCAAAATCGCAAAGATATCTGCCGCCGCTTGCGCCACAAAGGCGTCCATTTCCCCTTGCGTCAGGTACACATACTCCCTGTCCAAATCGCTGTTGTTGGAAGCATAGAACTGCACAATATGCCGGATCTGATCGCCAATGGCCGTCCGGGAATAGAAGTCCAGATAGGTATTGTCAAAGGACGTGATGCCCTGCAAAATGCCAAACGCCCGGAAATCCGGATGATCCCGCAGAAACCGGGCGTCCAGGTCATACCAATCCCGCTTCATCACAAGCTTCATGGCCGGGTCCGCCGCAAAAGCCGCAGCATGGGTTTCTTCGGCCTTTCGAAAAACCCGTTCGTGCCACAGCCGGTCTGTCCACAGGTGGACATAGTAGCCCAGATAAAAGGCGTTGCGTGCCGGATCCGGATCCGGCAAATACGCATCCCGGAAGCGCCATGGTTCGCAGTCCCGCTTTTTCCCGCCCGGGGAATAGTGGGTGATCCGGTTGGGCGGATCATACTCCCCCGGCACATCGGTGACCGCACCGCAGTCCGGACCAATATTGCCAACTACAAACTGCTTCGCGTCCAGACCCTGGAGCTTGTCCAGCAGCCAGTCCGCCACCCGCAGATGTACAATCCAGGAAGCCATCGAATCCCCCCTATACGAAGTACCGGTCCGGCTGCGCCATGACCGCCGACGGACGAATCTCCAGTTCCGGGAAAGCGGTGCGCAGCTTTCGGCAAATCACCGGCACAATGACGTTTTCCGTGGGAAAATGCCCGGCATCGATGAGATTCAGCCCCAATGCTTCCCCGTCCAAAAAGTCGCTGTATTTCAGATCCGACGTGACAAAGGTATCACAGCCCGCCGCCGCAGCATCGGCCACATAGTCGCCGCAAGCTCCGCAGCCGGTGGCGATCTTCCGCACCGGCCGGTCGCCATCCACATACTGCAGTCCGTTGGCGCCCAGCTGCTGTTTCACAAAAGGCAGGAAGTCCTGCAGCGCCATGGGTTCCGGAAGCGTGCTGATGCGGCCCACTTTTCCCTCGGCCAGCACTGCCTCCGGCGTCAGACCCAGGGCAGCGCACAGGCTGTCATCCACGCCTTCCGGCGCCATATCCAGATTCGTGTGCATACAGATGGCGGCAATCCCATGGCGGATCAGCGCCATGGCTTTTTGTCCCTGGAGGCTGTCTCCGGTGATGGCGCCCATTTTCCGCCAGATCACAGGATGATGCGAAACAATGAGCTGCGCGCCCCATCCAGCGGCCTCGTCGATGACCGCCGGCGTGATATCCAGCGCCACCAGAATCTTCTCCACCTCTGTTTCTCCCCTGCCGGCTTGAAAACCGCAGTTATCCCATGGCTCCATGGTTTCCATGGGCGCCCAGGCCGTCATATGGTCAAAGATCTCCCGTACTGTTCTCATAGATTCGATTCATCTCCTGTACTTGCATCAGTGCAGTGTGATAATAGGCATACCGGCGTGTGTCCTCCGAATGAGAAAGCCCTTCCACCGCCCGTTCCAGGCCGCCCAGAACCCGGGTAAAATAGTCGGGCAGCAGCGGGCTGCCGCAGTCCAAAAGCTGACGGGACACATATTGCTCTCCCGGAGACAGCGGCACGCCGCCGCCATACCGCACCTGCATGGCAAAATATAAGTATCCGCCGTCGCGAACCAGCCGCTCCTGGATAATGGAATACCCGTAATCGCCCAGATACCGCCGCAGATCATTGCCGGAGGTCTGGGGCTGCAGCACCAAAGTCACCGCCGGATCCCGCACCCATGGGCAGGCATCCAGAATCCCGGCAATGGCGTCACCACCCATGCCGGCACAGACCACCGTTTCCCAGGACTCCCGGACACCGCGCAGGCCGTCTGTCTGCAAAAACGTCATCCGGTCCGCCACGCCAAAGCGGGCGGCGTTTTGCCGCGCCCTGTCCAGGGGCTTTTCCCGCAGATCCGCAGCCAGCACACGAGACGCCAGCCCGTTTTTCAACAAATAAATGCCCAAATACCCGTGGTCACAGCCCACGTCGGCCACCGCCCCGCCGGGCGGAATCAGCTCTGCGCAGCAGCGCAGGCGCTGGGAAATGGGAATCCGCATACCTCCGCTCCTTTCCGTGAGATTCTGGTTCCCGCATATAAAAAAGGGCGGGAGTCCGCCCTTTTTTATTCTGACAAGACGTTACGCCTTGCTCTCAATAAAAGCATTGACCTGCTTGAGGAACTCCTCGCAGTCCACGCCGTGGACCATGCAGGCCTCCTCCACTGTCTCGCCACGGGAGGACGGGCAGCCCAGACAGTGCATGCCAATGGCAAAAAACAGGGGCGCGGTCTCCGGTGCGATATCCAGAATATGCCCAATGATGGTGCTCTTTTCAATTTTGACCATGGGGTTCAACCTCCAATCCTTTGTGATGCGGCGCTGCGGCCGCTCCATCGGTATTATACCCAATCAAATGTGGTTTTTCAACAGAAATTTTAGTTGCAATTTTATTACTCATCAAGTATAATAAAGTTGTTACCACATTCCCTGGAGGTGATGCCCTCTGCGCTCCCGCCGCACCTGCACATTTGGCTGTACCGCTGCCCGGCACAGGTGAGATCAGCAGCCTGTGTTCCCCGCCCAGGACAGGCGCACGCATCCGGGTCTGGCGGAGAAGCATATAGCCAAAGCGAACGGTCCGCACCAAAATGCCGTCCAGCAGCAAGCACCCGCCGGCGGAGTGGGATCGCCGGCGGGCCGCTGTTTTTTGAGACACCGATGGAAATTGGCGCCCGTTTATGGAGCCCTGCGGCGCACAGGACACGTCTGCACCCCCCAGGCACACCAACCCCAAACGCCAACGGAGAGCGGGCTGCACCTTCGCCGCTGCCACAGTTGCACGCTGCCATGCTCCTCTGCTTCTTTCAGAGTTCGCCCCTTGCCTTTTCCATATCTCTACTCTATCAATAAACACTGAATCTGCAACGATGCGGTTTCCGAAAAGGACAGTTCCGCGGCCCGATTGGACTGAGCCTGCCTGCGCTGGCAGGCTCCCTGATATTGGCGTTCTTTGGACTAGGCATACTGCTCTCCGAAATTTACGCGCTCGTTATGACAGGCCCATATTGCACTGTACTGTTTTTCCCGGCTCTGTGTCTGTTCCGCCGAAGCGGCTGATGCAAGCTCCGGCCTTTCCGGTCAAGTATACTATCAGGAGGGAGCGTATGATCGTCAGTGTCAGCCGCCGGACAGATATCCCGGCTTTTTTCACAGACTGGTTTTTCCATCGGCTTCAGGAGGGATACGCCCTGGTCCCGAATCCCATGAATCCCAAACAGGTGCGCCGGGTAGCGCTGGATCCGGAGTCAGTGGACGGCTTTGTCTTTTGGTCCAAGAATCCCACGCCCATGCTGGACCGGCTGGACAGATTACAGGACTATGCCTATTATTTTCAATTTACCATGACAGGCTATGGCCCGGACGTAGAACCCAACGTACCGGATAAGGACATGGTTTTGATTCCAACCTTTCTCCGTCTGGCAGAGCAGCTGGGACCGGAACGAATGATTTGGCGGTATGACCCCATTTTTCTCAGCCGGGACTACGGATTTGAGACCCACATAAACCGGTTTGCCGCCATGGCGCGCCAACTACAGGGCGCAACCACACGCTGTATCATCAGCTTTCTGGATCTGTACCGCCGGACAGAACGCAACATGGCCGGGCTGGATCTCTTGGAGTTTCCGCCCGCCCGGCAGGCCCAGCTGGCGGCAGCGCTGGTCTCCATCGCCGGAACATACGGAATCTCCATCAGCACCTGTGCCGAGTCCCTGGATCTGTCGCAATACGGCATTTCCCATGCCCGCTGTGTAGACCCGGATCTGTTTTCGAAACTTCTGGGCCGGCCCGTCGACGGACGGAAAGACCGCAATCAACGGCCCGCCTGCGGCTGCATGTCCAGCGTGGATCTGGGCATGTATCACACCTGCTGCCACGGCTGCAAATACTGCTATGCCAATTTTCGGCCGGAGACAGCGCTGCGCAACGCCAAAAAGCACGACCCCTGCTCCCCTATGCTGTTATAACAAGCCTGGTCAAACGCCGGTTTTAAAAATTGTGCCCCCCACAGCTACCGTGTAGCAGCGGGGGGCACAATTTTGGTACGGCGCCTCCACCGGCGGTCACCCAATCGCCCAAAAATCAGGCATAGAACTCCGCCAGATCTTCCAGGCGCAGGCAAGCCAGCCGGCGGCTATTCATGCTATAGCCACAGCAGCAGTCCATGCAGATAAAGCCTTCCGCATGGAGAATGCGCAAATGCGCCCCTTGGACGTCCAGTTCCCGGAGGTATTGTTCCAGCTCCTGCTCATTGTGCGCAAAAAATTCGCAGACCGGTGTATGCCCAATGAGCACCGTCCGGCCATCCGGGAACGGATTGGGCGTATCCAACGCAGGCCGCTTCCAGACCCGGTCATAGGTATTCTCCGCCGGGAATCCATGCACCAAGTGGAACTGTCTGCCCGCCACCTCCAAGTCCAGATGATCGGGCAGGCCCCGGAAAAAATCCAGTATCCCCTCCCGCTCCTCCGGATTCACGCGGGTCATCAGGGATTCGCGTGTAACGCCGCCGCCGTTGCGCATCCAGTGAAGCCGGGCACGCTCCGTGGCGTCTGATGCCATGGCCAGCAGGCACATCCGCTCGTGGTTGCCCAGGAGCATCGTGACATTGGGCCGGGCCATCATATCCCGCAGGATGTCAATGCCGCCAATGCCGCCCCTGTCCACCACATCGCCCAAAATATACAGTTGATCTGCATCCGAGAATTGAATCTGCCGCAGCATTGCCTGATACCGGTCAAATTCACCGTGCAGATCTGCCATTACATAGTGCATAGGAAGTTCCTCGCTTTTTCAGTTGTGTCAAACCGCAGCGGATTGCAGGCCGCCGCGGAGTTCATAGGCGGGATACGTCCCTTTCAGACGGTATCCCAATGTTTCCGCCAGTGCGGCAGAACCAGGATTCTGCGCATCCCAGCTGGGGTACAGGCCCCGTTCCAGGCACTCTAACATGAGCTGCGCCGCACAGGCGCGGCCCAGGCCCCTCCGGCGGAAATCGGCTCTGGTGTCGATCTGAATCTCAATCCCTCCGGCATAGCGGCTATAGGACGAGGCCCCAGCCACCGGTTCGCCGTCCCGCAGCACCACAACGCCCAGGCCAAGCCGCTGGTACGCCGCATAATCCGGATACAGTGCCACCCAGTCCCGGCACCAGTCCCTCTGCATGCACCAGTGGTAAAGCGGCTCATCCAAAGGCGCCATCTCATAGCCTGCCGGAAGCAAAGCGGCAGCCTGCCGCAGCGTCTGGCGGTCAAAACGGGTTGTCTTTTCAAACGCATATCGAGTCATCCGTGCGGCTCTGTCCGGAAAACAGCGCTCAATCATCCCACTCCAGGCAGCATGCTGGGGCACCAGAATCCAGAACGCACTGCCGGCACAAAGCTGCAGCAACGCTTCATTGGGTACCCCTGCAAAAAAAGCAAAATCGCCCAGGCGTGCCATGGCGGCATTGGGCGCCTGCAGGTCATCCACCCAGATCTCCCCCATGATTCCCTGCAGGCAAGACCAGATCATGGTGTCCTCCCACCGGGCAAACAGTCGCGCGGCAGCAGTGGTTTGATGAACCGGCACCGGCATGGGCAGTCTCCTCTCCTCTATCGGTATGCGGCGGGCAATCCCGGCAGGGGCCGCAGCACACTTTAAATCTTCAGAATTTCATAGATGCCATAGGCCACGCCGTCCTCGTCGTGGCTTTTTGTCACCACGTCCGCTGCAGCCAGGCAGGCCGGCGACGCATTGGCCACGGCAATGCCACAGCCCACGTAGGTTAACATTTCTATATCGTTGTCCCCATCACCGAAGGCCGCCACGGCCTGCCGCGGCAGCTGAAGGCGCTCGGCAATATACTGGACACCACTGTGCTTCCCGGCGTCCCTGTGAGAAATTTCCAGCAGTTGGTCGACAGAGGAAGTCATGTAGATATCCGCAATGGCGCCGGCCAGCGTTTGCCGGATACGGGCTTTTGCCGCATTGTCATGGACGACAATGTCCATGCTCTCCAGCTCCGACGCATGGGCCCGCAGGAACCCCGGCATATCCTCCACCAGCCGGCGCGTCTGCTGCACATAGCGCACCGCCTCCGGCGTGGCGCCGAACCGCACCGGGTCACGGACATAGGCGGCGTCGGCATAGGCCGCGCCGTCAATGAACGCCTCATAGACCAGCGTCTGTCCGGCAGTCAGCCGCAGGATCTCCCCTACAGCGGCAGCGCTGATCCGGAATTGCCGCAGGCACTTCCCTGTGGGCACATGGTACACCGCCGCACCATTGCAGGTGATGGCGTATTCAATGCCAGGGACAGCCAGCACATCCTCTGGCAGTGTGGCAAAAGAACGCCCACTGGCAATGACCACATGGATCCCTTTCCCAATGGCGTACTCCAACGCCCGGCGGTTGCCCTCGGACAGGACGCCCTGGGCATTCAGGGTCGTCCTGTCCAAATCCAAAGCAATGCACTGCATGTTCACGGGACAATCGCCACTTTCATCACATTTTCCCGCTTCTCTTCAAACAGGGCATAGGCGGCGTCAATGTCCGCCAGGGGATATGTATGGGTGATCAACGGCGTCGTGTCCAGCTGTCCAGCAGCAATGAGTTCCAGAATCCGCGCACAGTCACAGCCGTCCACCCCGCCGGTCTGAAAGGTCAGATTTTTTCCGTACATCTCCGGCAGCGGCAGGATCTGCGGGCTGTCATACAGCGCCACGATGGTGACAACGGCGTTGGGGCGGGCACACTGCCAGGCCATGCGGAAGGACTGTTCCGTGCCGGCCACCTCCAGAACCCGGTCCGCGCCGCCATGGTCGCTGTGACTACAGACAAACGCCGCCGCCTGCTCCGGCTCCACCGTCAGCACCTGCGGATAGTGCTCCCGCACAAACGCCAGCCGCGCCGGATCTTTTTCGCAGACAATCACCTGCCGGGGCTGTCTCAGCAGCACACAAAGCAATGTGCAAATTCCCGTCGGCCCTGCGCCCAAAATCAGCACCGTGTCCTCCGGCCCAATCTCAGAGATGCGCGCCGCCCAATAGCCGGTGGCTAGCACATCCCCCACAAACAGGGCCTGCCGGTCTGTGACGCTGTCCGGAATTTTATCCAGCCCCTGATCGGCATAGGGTACGCGGACATAGGGCGCCTGACCGCCGTCAATCCGGCATCCCAGCGCCCAGCCGCCGTAGGGATCGGTACAGTTGTTGACATAGCCGTGGCGGCAGAAAAAACAGTCTCCGCAGAATGTCTCCACGTTGACCGTTACCCGGTCCCCCGGCCGGACGGTCCGCACCGCAGCCCCTACTGACTCCACGACCCCCACCATTTCGTGACCCACCGTGACACCCGGCAGCGCCCGCGGCACAGAACCATGTTTGATATGCAAGTCGCTGGTACAGATACTGGCCATCGTCACCCTGACAATGGCGTCCCGCGCATCCTGCAAAATCGGCTTGGGCTTTTCTAATAACGCAAATTTCCCCTTTTCCAAATAGGTATAGGCCAGCATTCCCGGCACTCCCTTCCTTTTATCGCTTGATCGCTTTTCAGAAAGATGGAAAACTTTTTCAGATCGTATCAGGCCAGTTCAAACTACCGAGCGCACCGTCTTTCCTATCAGGAAACAGGCATTTCGTAACAGACATGCGCAGAACGCACCTGGAATTTCTGCGCTTTGTCCTCAAAACTGCCCATCTCTGCGGCAAACCCGGCAAACTCTATATGTTCAAACAGGCCCCTGCTCTTCCGCCTTCCAATTATAGAGGACAGGATCAGGAATGTCAATTGGACGCAGCCGGATCAAAAAATTTGCCGCCGCAGCATCAGCTGCGGCGGCAATCCGAATTTATTCCACAGATTTCAGCGACTCCACCATGTCGATTCGCTTCAGTCGGAAATACATCACAAAGTTGACCAGCACTGCAAACAGCAGACTCAATACAATGGAACCCACATAGGCGCTCCAGACAGCCTCCCGGCCGAACATAACCATGTCTATTTCGACAGTGCGAATCAGATAGGTATACAGGAGTTTTCCCAACACCTGTCCCAGCGCCACACCCAGCAGCGTCAGAATAAAATTCTCCCGATAGACATACATGGCCACTTCTATGTCAAAGAAGCCCAGCACCTTAATGGTGGCCAGTTCCCGAATGCGTTCCGTGATATTGATATTGGTCAGATTATACAGCACCACAAAGGCCAGCGCCGCAGCAGCCAGGATGATCACTACCACCACAATGTTGACCGACGACAGGCTCTCAGAAAAGCTGTCTGCCGTGGAGCGAATATTGGTAGCCGAGGCCACCTCTTCCATGGACATCATATCCGCGGCCACAGCACTGATGGCCTCTTCCGTGTTCTCTGTGACCGATACATAAATGGAGTTATCCTCCGGCGCTTCGCCAAAGAGGCTGGAGTAATAGCTGTCCAGCATATAAATATAGTGGCGGACATAGTGTTCACACAGTGCAGCAACCCGCACCTCTACGCGCGTCCCATTGCTCTCTATCGTCACGGTATCTCCTACCGAGATGCCCAACAGCTCCGAGAGCTTCTGGCTCATAACTACGCCATCCTCCGGAATCGTGATGGCGTCCCCGGAGCCCATCTCCCGCAGGACGACCATGCCCTCCATCTCAGACTGATCTTCCACGGAGACCAGGTAGCCGTCCACCACCCGGGAATCAGACTCAAAGGTCACCGTGTTGGTGTACGTCTTCAGTGTCTGTTCCACCCGCGTATCCTCACTCAGCGCGTCCATAACAGTCTGGCAGGCATCAGTGCCGGCGTCGGTGTCCACACCGATTTGCAGGTTATACAGCGACAGTTCGTCATACTGCCGGTCAATAATGGCAAAAATACCGTTGTGCAGGCTCAGCCCCGTAATAATCAGGGCCGTACAACCGCCCACACCAATCACTGTCATCCAGAACCGCTTTTTATATCGCAGCAAATTTCGGGCACAGACCTTGGCTGAGAAATTCATGCGTTTCCAAATGAACGGAATATACTCCAGAAACACCCGTTTGCCAGCTTTGGGCGACCGGGGCCGCATCAGGGCAGCCGGTGTTTCCTTCATCGTATTCATAACTGCCCAAAGTGTAGCTCCCAGGGTACAAACCAGACTGGCCACTATGGACCCCAGGCACACACCCCATTGGAAGTCCAGTTTTGCCTGCGGCAGCGTGTACATGATGGCATAAGCGTTACAGATGATATAAGGGATCAGTTTGGTTCCGACGACAATGCCCACCAGGCTGCCGCCCAAGGAAGCCAGCGCCCCATAGACCAGGTATTTTGCCGCCACGGCGGCGGTGCCATATCCCAGGGCCTTGATGGCGCCGATCTGGGTCCGCTCTTCCTCCACCATACGGGTCATGGTTGTCAGGCAGACCAGCGCGGCCACAATAAAGAACAACAGTGGGAATACATTGGCCAGAGCCGCCATACGCTCCGCATCCTGATCATATCCCACATAGCCGGCGTTGTAGTTCCGATCCAACGTATAGACCGTGGGACTGCTCAGTTCCGCCAGCTCGGCTTCCGCGTCGGAGATTTGCTGCTCCGCATCGGCGAACTCCGCCTCCGCTTCAGCCCAGCCGTCATCCAGTTCCTGCTGGCCATCGGCCAATTCTTCGGCCAGCGTCTGTTCCGCCTCTTCCAGTTCCGCCAAACCGTCAGCATAGTCCTGCTCGCCCTGTGTCAGCTCGGCTTCCGCGTCGTCCAATTCCTGCTGGCCGTCGATTTTGGCCTGCTCCAGCTCTGCCACGCCGTTTTCATATTCTGTCCGCCCGTTTTCCAGCTCCGTCTGCCCCTGATAATAGGCAGTCCAACCGGCATCCAGTGTGCTGCGCGCCTCTGCCAGGGCTGCTTCGGCTTCCGCCGCCTGCTGGTTATAGGCAGTCCAGCCGGCCTGTGTCTGGGCTCTGGCCGTCTCCAGCGCCGCTGTGCCTTCACTGACGGTCTGCGTCAGGGCATCCACCTGCGCTTGAAGCTGGGCTGTAGTCTCCTGATCCTCAGCGCCCTGCTCCAGCAGTGTCTCCAGTTGTTCCTGCAGCTGCGTCAACTGCGCCTGCGCAGCCTCCAACTGTGTCTCCTGTTCGGCAATTTGTGCATCGGCGTCTTCCAGGGCCTGGCGCGCCTCCTCCAACTGCTGCTGGGCATCCTGCTGCTGGGTCTGCAGCTCCGCCTCACTGTTGCGCAGCGTCGTCAGAGAGTCTGCCAGTTCCGCCTCCCCCCGCTCCAGTTCCGCCTGCGCATCCTGAAGCTGCTGCTCCGCATCAGCAATTTCCTGGGCATAGGTCTGACGGCCTTCCTCCAGATCCGCCCAGCCCTGATCCAGTTCCACACGGGCGTCTTCCAGTTCCTGACAGGCATCGGCAATCTGCTGTTCTCCATCCGTTCGGGCAGAATCCAGCTCCGTCTGCCCGTCGCTCAGTGCGTCGATGGCCTCCTGCTTGGCCTCCTCATATTCCTGGACAGCGTCATCAATCGCCTCCTGCCCCTCTGCCAGCAGCGACTCGTAGCACTGCTCCGCCAGCTCCTCAGCCACCGGCGTCACCGCATCAGTCAGGGCATCGATCAGTTCTTCATATTCCGTACTATAGGTATCCAGCGCCGCCGCGCCCTCCGCCAACAGATAGACTTCCGTGTAGTAGTCCAATGTAAAGGTATCCCGGGACACCAGCACATAGGCTTTCACGGAGCCGTCCTCCAAGGACCCGGTTCCACGGTCAACGGAGATGTACAAAGGACTCTCTACAATGGCCGTCACCGTCAGATCCCGCGTTGTCAGCGCGTCGGCAATGGTTTCCGTGTCCTCCAGGTGCAGCGTATCGCCCACTTCCAACTCCAGCATCTCCGCCAGCGCCTCTTCAATGGCGCACTCGCCTGCCGCCTCCGGCATCGTTCCCTCCAGAATCACCGGAGCGTTGATGCCGTTCTCGCTGAGGCTGTGAAGCTTGACCGTGTAGCCGTGCTCACTGTCTCCAGCCAACGCATCCAGCGACCAGTCGCCAGACACGGCTGACACACCGTCCACCTGGGCCAGCGCTTCTACATCCGCATCCGTCATACCCAGAGTCGAAATCACCTGCAGATCCATGAACTTCTGCTCATCAAAAAATCTGTCCGCGGTTTGCCGCATGTCTGGAGAAGTGGAACGCAAGCCCGTCAAAAAGGTGGCGCTCAAAGTCACCATAATGAAAATGGAGATGAACCTGCTTTTGGAGTTGGCAATTTCCCGCAGCAGCTCCCATCGCATTGCTTTTTTCATTACCACTCAATCTCCTCAACAGGCGTCGGCGCAGCGTTCATCCAGGACTCCGCCACCTTGCCGTTTTTGATGCGGACCACATGATCCGCCATAGGCGTCAGCGCTGAATTGTGCGTGATGATCACCACTGTCATGCCGTCCCGCCGGCAGGTATCCTGCAGGAGCTTCAGAACTTCCCGGCCCGTATTGTAGTCCAGCGCGCCGGTGGGCTCGTCACACAGCAGCAGCTTCGGGTTTTTCGCCAGTGCACGGGCAATGGCTACACGCTGCTGCTCACCGCCAGACAGCTGCGCTGGAAAGTTGGACATGCGGTGGGCCAGTCCCACCCGCGTCAGCGCCTCTGCCGCGTCCATGGGATTTTTGCAAATCTGGGCAGCCAGCTCCACATTTTCCAACGCCGTTAAATTCTGAACCAAATTATAAAATTGAAAGACAAATCCAATGTCATACCGGCGATATGCCGTCAACTGGCGGGAATTGTACTGGGCGACATCGCTGCCATCTACCAGGATTTGACCCGAAGTGGGTTGATCCATGCCGCCCAGCAGATTCAGCACCGTCGTCTTTCCCGCACCGGACGGGCCGACAATCATGCACAGCTCTCCCTTTTCCACCGTCAGATCCACACCGTCGGAGGCACGCACCGCGCCTTCTCCAGTACCATAGGTCCGCACCACGTTCCGAAGTTCAATATAACTCATAGGCACCCACCTTTGCTCAGCTTAACACTGATCCACATTTGAAATAGGATTATGTATTGCGCCTATGATATCATATTTTTTGCAGGCATTTCAACGCCTTCCCCTGAACGAAATGTTAAAAAGGTGTAAATTTCATAGATATTCGGTTTATTCAGCAGCCTGTTTCCGGGCCCGCTGCCGTGATTTTGTATTGCCACTTGCGCAGAGATTTGCTATAATCAGAAGAAAAGAATTCTGGAAGTGTATTGTCTTGAAATATGACACATGGCATGTGTCTGGCTGCGATTCGCAGGCGCTGCGCACCCTGACCCGCGCAGGCGTCTCTCCACTTGCCGCTGCTGTTCTGTGCAGCCGCGGCTTTGACACGCCGGAAAAGGTCTCGGCGTTTCTCTCCACCGGCCACAGCACTCTGCATGATCCATTGCTGATGGCCGATATGGACAAGGCCGCCGCCCGCGTAAAGCAAGCCATCGACGCAAAGGAACTGATCGCCGTCTACGGAGATTACGACGTGGACGGCATAACGGCCACCTGCCTCTTGAAAGATTTTCTGACCTGGCAGGGCGCCAATGTCACACACTATATCCCCGCCCGAATGGAAGAAGGCTACGGGCTCAATGAATTGGCCCTCCGACAGCTCGCCGCCGAAGGCGTTCGCCTGATCGTCACAGTGGACTGCGGCATCACTGCCATGGAAGAAGCCATTTTATGCCGCCAGCTGGGCATGGAACTGGTCATCACCGACCACCATGAATGCCGTGATATCTTACCCGACGCCGTAGCCGTGGTGGACCCCCACAGAAAAGATTGTAATTATCCTTTTCCGTCTATCGCAGGCGTATGCGTAGCTTTTAAGCTGGCATCCGCCATCAGCGGCGACCAGCAGGCCATGCTGGAACGCTACGGTGACCTGGTGAGCATGGGCACCGTGGCAGACGTTATGCCGCTGCTGGACGAAAACCGCACCCTGGTCTGCGCAGGTCTGGAAATGCTCCGTCACGCTCCGCGGCTGGGCCTGCGGATGCTGATGCAAGAGTGCGGCTGTGACCGGCAAAGCCTGTCCGCCAGCACCATCGGCTATGTTCTCTCTCCGCGTATCAACGCCGCTGGACGCATGGGGCAGGTGGAACTGGCCACTGAGCTGTTTCTGACCCAGGATCCCGCCCGCGCCGCAGCACTGGCGGAAGAACTGTGCCGTCTGAACCGGCAGCGCCAGGCTGTGGAAACTGAAATCTACAATGACGCTGTAGATCAACTGGCCAAAACGCCGCCTCAGGGCACCATTGTCCTGGCCGGCAACAACTGGCACCAGGGTGTCGTGGGGATTGTAGCCTCCCGCCTCGCGGAGGAATATGCCTGCCCCACTTTTCTGATTTGTATGGATGGTGAACGGGGCAAAGCATCTTCCCGCTCCTACGGCGGTTTCAATCTCTATGCCTCCCTGGAACAGCTCTCCAACCTGTTGGAGAGCTATGGCGGCCACGAGCTGGCCGCCGGCTTCACCATCCATCAGGATCATATCGCCGATTTCCGGCAGCAGATGTCCGCCCTGTCCGCCACGTTCGCCGCCTCCGGCCAGTCCTCCACCGCGCTGGAGCTGGACTGCGAAATTACAGATCCATCACTGCTGACGCAGGACAACGTCGCTGCCCTGGAACTGCTGGAACCCACCGGCGCTGGCTGCCCCCGTCCGGCATTTTACATGAGCGGGCTGGTAGTGGATCGTTTGACAGAAGTGGGCGGCGGAAAGCACTTGAAACTGCGCCTGCGCCGTGGCCGCTCCTATTTCAACGCCATTTTCTTTTCCATGACCGCCGTCAAAAGCGGCGTTATGGAGGGCGACACCGTAGAGATCGCCTTTACTCCTCAGCTCAATGAGTACCGCGGCGTCAAATCTGTCCAGCTCAGCCTTATGGACATCCGTCCGGACGCCGCCACCCGCCAAAGCCTGCAGCAGGACATCGCCCTGTATGAAAAGCACCGCACCGGCGCCAGCCTGTCTGCCAGAGAGGCCAGTGCGTTATTGCCGCCCAGAACAGAGTTTGTGGCTACCTGGAAATATCTGATCCACCACAGCGTCAACGGCCATGTGCAGGAAAACTGTGACACCCTGAGCCGGAAAATTTCCCAGTACGCCGGCTTCTCCTGTCCCGCTGCCCGCACACGGGTCTGTCTGGATGTGTTCTGCGAGCGGGGGCTGCTGGCTGTGGAACGAAACAGGCGCAGCCTGCGCATCACAATTCTCGGCAGCCATGGCAAGGTAGACCTGACCCAATCCTCCATTCTGCTGGAACTGCAGCAGATCGCCTCCAGCCGCGAATCATGATAGAAAACAAATCAGGTGATAGTATGGAATCAGTTTCTGTATATTACAATGACATGGTCGACGCAATCCAAAAATACAACCCGACCGTAGATATGAACCGGATCAACGCTGCGTATGAATACGCTGCGGAAAAGCACAAGGATCAGAAGCGCAAGGATGGCTCGCCATATATCATTCATCCTCTGGCTGTGGCCGCGATTGTGGCGGAAATCGGCCTGGACTGCGACGCCATGATGGCCGCCCTGCTCCACGACTGTATTGAGGATACGGACGCTTCTTTTGAAGACATTTCCCGGCGGTTCGGCCGCACTGTGGCAGAGCTGGTGGAAGGCGTCACAAAACTGACCCGTGTCCAGTACAGCTCCATGGAAGAAGAGCAGATGGAAAATCTGCGCAAAATGTTTATGGCCATGAGCAAGGATATCCGCGTCATTCTTATTAAAATTGCCGACCGCCTGCACAATACCCGCACTCTGGAGTTCCAGACACCGGCCAAGCAAAAATCCAAATCTCTGGAGACCATGGAAATTTACGCTCCTTTGGCTCACCGTCTTGGTATGCAAAAAATCAAATGGGAGCTGGAGGATACCAGCTTGAAATACCTGGACCCAATTGGCTATGATCAGATCATGCAGAGTCTCTCGGAGAAGGAAGAAGAAGCCAAGACCTTTATGGCTTCCATTCAGCAGATTATTTCCGACCGGCTGGATGAAGCAGGCATCAAACACACCATCTATGGCCGCATCAAGCACATCTATTCCATCTACCGCAAGATGTTCGAGCAGAAAAAAGCCCTGACAGAGGTCTACGACCTGTACGCTTTCCGGGTGATTGTGGACGATATCGCCGACTGTTACAACGTCTTAGGGCACGTCCACGACCTGTTCAACCCGGTTCCGGGCCGGTTTAAAGACTATATCTCCACACCGAAGCCCAACATGTATCAGAGCCTGCACACCACCGTCATCGGCAAGCTCGGCATTCCCTTTGAAGTGCAAATCCGCACATGGGAAATGCATCAAACCGCGGAATATGGTATTGCCGCTCACTGGAAATATAAGCAAAACGGCGTCGGCAACGGCGAGGAACAGTCCTTTGAATGGGTCCGCCGCCTGCTGGAGAACCAGCAGGACACGGAAGCCGAGGATTTCATCCACTCCTTCAAGGTGGATATGTTCGACGACGAGGTGTTTGTCTTTACGCCCAAGGGCCAGGTCATTTCCCTGCCCTCCGGCTCCACGCCCATTGATTTTGCCTATGCCATTCATTCTGAGGTGGGCAACCACATGGTGGGCGCTAAAATTAACAGCCGCATTGTCAATTACGACACCACGCTTTCCAACGGCGACATTGTGGAAATCATCACCTCCAAATCCGCCAAAGGCCCCAGCCGTGACTGGTTGAAGCTGTGTAAATCCAATCAGGCCCGGAACAAAATTAAGCAGTGGTATAAGCGGGAGCGCCGTGAGGAAAACATTCAGCGCGGCAAGCAAAGCTTTGAAAGCGAGCTGAAACACCTGGGGATCAGTCCTTCCATTCTCCAGAACGACGAGCTGTTGTCCGTTGTGCTGAACAAGGTGGCATTTGACTCTCTGGACGATATGTATGCCGCCATTGGTTATGGCGGTTTGACGGCGCTGAAAGCCGTCAACCGGGTTCGGGAAGAACTGATACGCGCCAATCGGGCCGTACCGAAGGAATCTGCGGTTAAGGTCCAATCCAAACCCGTTCCTCAGAAAAAGAGCCGCCACAGCGATTCCGGCATTATTGTGGAGGATCTGGACAACTGCATGATCAAGTTCTCCCGCTGCTGCACACCGGTACCCGGTGATGATATTGTCGGCTTTATCACTCGCGGCTATGGCGTGTCCATCCATCGCCGGGACTGTCCCAACGCCGCCGGCGCCGCCTCCCCCGAGGATTCCGGGCGCTGGGTCAAGGTCGCTTGGGCGGAGGATGGTTTGGCCGATCATTTTTCCACCACATTGGAAATCGATTCCGCCGACCGGGATGGCCTGTTCCTGGACATCGCCACCATCCTCTCCGGCATGAAATTGAAGGTCTCAGAGCTGTCCGCCAGGAGCCTGCCCGGCGGAAAGAGCGTGACTGTCGCCACTTTTGAAGTCAAAAACAGCACCGAACTGAATACAGTCCGGCAAAAACTGCTCAATGTACAGGGCGTCACCGCTATCCGAAGGGGGCATAACTGATGCGTGCTGTTCTAACGCGAGTCCATTCTGCTTCTGTCACTGTGGACGGCCAGATTACCGGTCAGATCGGGCAGGGTTTTCTGGTGCTGCTGGGCATCGCCCCTGGCGACGGCCCTGCCCAGGTGGAAAAGCTGGCGAAAAAAGTCTGTGGCATGCGGGTCTTCTCCGACGAAAATGGTAAAATGAACCTGTCTCTGGCCGATGTGGGCGGCAGTCTGCTGGTGGTCAGCCAGTTCACACTCTACGGCGACTGCAAAAAAGGAAATCGCCCCAGCTTCACCGGCGCAGCCGGTCCCGATCTGGCCATTCCACTGTATGAAGCGTTCCTGCAGGCGTGTACAGACTTGGGCTTTCCGCCCCAACACGGGAATTTCGGCGCTCATATGGATGTGGCCTCCGTCAACGACGGGCCTGTAACCATCTGGCTGGACACTGCGGAACTGATGTAAGCCGTTCATTAAACGCGCAACTTTCTCTTTTTGCCCGCAGAATTCTCGCTGCCCTGGCAACGTCATTCGCCGGCCTGCTTTTGAAAACGCAGAAAGCCCGGTACAGGCATTGTGTTTCCGCTTGCAAGGTTTTTTTACAATTTCGTAACTTTTTCCACAGACTGCGCATATATCATAAAAGCACGGCAATTCCCGCCAGCCCGTTACAGGAGTATGCACTATGGACAATATCCGTTTTGACAATCACGACTGCCGGATTCAGTATTATCCGCTGTATCTGGAGCGTTCTCTGGATGGTCTGCCGGTCTGTTCCCTGCCGGATGGCTATCGTTTCGTGTTTTACCGTCCCGGCGACCGGGATCACTGGATCGCCATCGAGCAGTCTGCCAAGGAGTTCCGCAGCTATGAAAAGGGTCTGGAGTCCTGGCAGCTGTACTACGGGGGCAAGGATCCGGAGCTGGCGCACCGCATGGTATTCCTGGAGAATTTCCAGGGAGAGAAGGTTGCCACAGCCACCGCATTTTATGACATTGCGGGAAACAACCCGCCAGGCTGCGGCTGGCTGCATTGGGTCGCGGTCCGGCGCGACCATCAGGGCCACGGCCTTGCCAAGCCCCTGATCACCTATACCCTACAGGTGATGCGCGAATTGGGCTGCACCCGTGCAATGATCCCCACCCAAACAACCACCTGGCTTGCCTGCAAGGTCTATCTGGATCTGGGCTTCCGTCCCGTTCCGTCCAATGCCGCCGGCAGCCGGGATGGCTGGCGGATCATCCGGGCGCTGACCGGCCACCCTGCCCTGGCAGGCTTTGATGCCGCCTCCCTGCAGGAGATTCTGCGCAGCGAGGATGAACCGGCCCCGTAAACCACTATATTTTAACAACAAGGATGATTTACTATGAAAATCAAAGCGATCCAGGTCGGCGACCTGGGGACCAACTGCTATATTGTCTGGGATGAACATACAAATCAAGCCGCCATCATCGACCCCGGCGACGACGGTGCCTATCTGTTGGAAGAGTTGAAAAAGCTCCATCTGGAACTGAAGCTGATCCTGCTGACCCACGGCCATTTCGACCACACCGGCGCAGTCATGGATCTGTATCGCGCTACCCACGCCCAGGTCTATATTCACAAGGCCGATCGGAACCTGGTCAATCCCTTCGGCGGTGCGCTGGTGCTGCCGGAGGATGTCCGTTTCTATGACGAGGGGGATCAGGTCACGCTGGACAGTCTGACGTTCAAGGTCCTTCACACCCCGGGTCATACCCCTGGCTCTGTCTGCCTCATGGCGGAGGATGTGCTGTTTACCGGCGACACCCTCTTCCGTGGAAGCTGCGGCAGAACAGATTTTCCCGGCGGAAGCTGGACGCAGATGTGCCACTCCCTTAAACGGCTGTACGATCTGCCCGGCGACTACGCAGTGCTCTGCGGCCATACCGGCTCCAGTAAATTGTCCTATGAGCGTTTGACCAACGACTTCATGCGCAGCGCGGTGCAGGGATGAAGCTGTATTTAAGCGGCCACAGCTACCGCTACGCCATGGAACAAATCCAACTGTCTCTGTTCCCTGAAGCTGCCATGGAATATGTCCAGTCCCCTTTTACAGAGGGCGATGGCGCAATTTCATCGCTCACAAGCGGGCCGGTTTACACCACCGCCTCCACGGTCATCACTGTGGGCAGCCGCACCAGCCGCGCCGTCCGCCGCTGCAAGACTGAATCCCTGGATGAACGAACCACCCGCCAGCTGCTGCGCCAGAGTTACTACAAAACGGCGTTGCCGCTGCTGCCGGCAGCGCCGGCCTGGGGCGCGCTGTCCGGTGTCCGCCCCACCAAGCTGACCACCCGGCATCTTTTGGAGGGCGGCACCGCCGCCTCCGCCAATCGCATGCTGCGGGATGTCTATTATGTCTCCCCTTCCCGGCGCAAGCTGGCCGTGACCTGTTCCCAGGCCACGGTGGAGGCGGCCAAACTGCTGTCGCCCAACGACATCTCCGTTTATGTGGGCATTCCATTTTGCCCCACCCGCTGCGCCTACTGCTCTTTTGTGAGCCAATCCACCCAGCGCGATGCCTGGATGCTGGATCAGTATCTGGAAGCTCTGCTGGAGGAGATCAAATACACAGGCCAGCTTCTGCGGCAGTCCGGTCTGCGGATTCGCACTCTGTATATCGGCGGCGGTACGCCCACCACGCTTTCCACAATGCAGATTTCCCGTCTCATGGCAACCCTGTCGCTGCATTTCGATCTGTCTCATCTACTGGAATACACGGTGGAAGGCGGGCGGCCCGATACGCTGGATGCGGAAAAGCTGCGGAGAATTCGCAAACTGGGCGCGGACCGTATGAGCATCAATCCGCAGACCATGTCCGATGAAGTGCTGCAGTGCATCGGGCGCCGGCACACCACTGCCGAAACCCTCGAAGCCTACGCAGCTGCCAAGGCCGCCGGTTTTTCCGGGATTAACATGGACCTGATCGCCGGCTTGCCTGGCGACAGCGCCGCTGGTTTCGCCCAATCGCTGGCTCAGGTGCTGGCCCTTAATCCCACGAATATTACCGTCCATACCCTCGCCCTGAAAAAAGGCGCGGCGCTCTTTGCACAGCGGGACACCCTGCCCACTGCCAGTGAAGTGGCCACCATGCTGCAGGACGCCGAGCTGCGGCTGCGCAGAGCGGGTTATACGCCCTATTACCTTTACCGTCAAAAGTATATGTCCGGCAGCTTTGAAAACGTGGGCTGGTGCAAGCCCGGCTGCGCGGGCCTGTACAACATCTATATGATGGAAGAACTGCACACAGTCCTGTCCCTGGGGGCCGGCGGCATGAGCAAGCTCAATCTGCCTGGCGGAAAACTGGTCCGTCTGCACAACCCCAAATATCCCAAGGAGTATATTGCCGCCAAAGAAAAACTCCGCGCCCAAAAGGACGAAGCATTCTCCATCCTGAACCTGCCGGCCAACCGTCCCGTCCTATAGAGTTTGAAAGAGGTATCCCATGAACTATGAACTGTCCGCTATCAATGACGCCATCCGGCAGGATCCCCAGGAATTTATGGATGCCTGTGATGCGCAGTACGAGCAGAATGTCACTGACACCGCAAAGAAAATCGCCGAGGGCATCCAGCGCAGCCCCATTGTGCTGCTGTCCGGCCCTTCCGGCTCCGGGAAAACAACCACTGCCGGAAAAATTGACGCAGCCCTGGAACACATGGGCATCCATTGCCACACCATCAGCATGGACGACTATTTCCGTACTGTGGATCCAGCAACCCATCCCCGAACTGAAACCGGCGACCTGGACTATGAATCTCCGCTCTGTCTGGACCTGTCCCTGTTAAACCAGCACTTTGACCAGCTGGAACGGGGCGAGGAAATTCTGGTGCCAAAATTCGTATTTTCCCGTCAAATGCGGGACACCAGCCTGGCCAGACCTGTCAAGGCCGGTCCCAATGAGGCAATCATTTTTGAAGGCATCCACGCTCTGAATGATTTGGTGACAGACCGGCATCCCAACGCCACAAAAGTCTATATCTCAGCCCGGTCGCATATTTATGACAATGGAAAAGAGTTTTTCCGCAGTACCTGGACGCGGCTCATGCGCCGGTGCGTGCGGGACTACCGCTTCCGCGGCACAGACGCCGCCTCCACGCTGAAAATGTGGTCCAATGTGCGCCGCGGCGAAAAGCTCTATATTTCCCCATTCAAACACAAAGCCGATGTGGTCTTCGATACCAGTCTGGCCTACGAAGTGCCGGTGCTTGCCACCTTTGCCGGACCTATGTTCCAGGCCCTGCCGGCGGATGCGGCGCGACTGGACGAAATTCGGGAGCTGCTGCAGCGGCTTGGCAATTTCCTGCCCATTTCACCGGATGCCGTGGCAGCGGACTCTCTGCTGCGCGAGTTCATCGGTCCCAAGTGAGGTAATTCCATGAAATACAGCTATGAAGAATATGAACAGTCGGCCAATTTCTTGCGCAGCCGCATCGGCGGTTTTACTCCGGAAGTGGCCATGGTGCTTGGCTCCGGCCTGGGCTTTCTGGCCGGCCAGGTGGAAAACGCCGTCTGTGTAGACTACCGGGAAATTCCCGGCTTCTGCGTTTCCACCGCCCCCGGTCATGCCGGGCGGTTGGTGTTCGGCCTTCTGGGCGGCAAGCAGGTAGCCATCATGCAAGGCCGTCTCCACGCCTATGAGGGCTACAGCTTTGAAGAGACCTGTTTCCCCATTCGGGTTCTGCGCCTGCTGGGCTGTGACAAGCTGTTGATCACCAATGCCTCCGGCGGTGTCAATCTGGCATTTAACCCGGGAGATATTATGCTGATCACCGACCACATCAAATTTTTCCCAGATTCTCCCCTGCGGGGAGAAAACCTGCCCCAGTTCGGCGTCCGCTTCCCCGACTCTACCTATCTCTATACCCCTGCTCTTCAAGTGATCGCCCGTCAGGCAGCCGCCGAAACGGGCATCGCACTGCGGGAAGGCGTCTATATGTACTTTCCAGGCCCATCCTATGAGACACCGGCAGAAATCCGCGCCATTCGCGTTCTCGGAGGCGATGCGGTAGGCATGTCCACGGTGCCGGAGGTCATCACTGCCGGTCACTGCGGCATGGCCGTGCTGGGCTTCAGCCTCATCTCCAATGCCGCCGCCGGCGTCACGGACAAGCCCCTGTCGGAACAAGAGGTTCTGGACGCTGCAGAAGCAGCCAAAGGGCGCTTCTCCGCTTTGATTATCGCCTGCCTGCAAAAACTATAACTACGGAAAGAAGGGTTCCTATGGATACACTGTTTTCCAATGTGACGGCCGTCACCATGGACGAAACGGATTCGGTGCTGCTGGACGCCTTTGTGGGGGTCACCGACGGCAAAATCTCGTATGTGGGGCGCAAAGCCCCCAAAGAACATCCGCAGCAAATCATTGACGGCACCGGCATGGTGCTGATGCCGGGTCTCATCAATTGCCACACCCATCTGCCAATGACCATTCTGCGGGGCTACGCCGATGATTATGACCTGCAGACCTGGCTCAACGACCACATTTTCCCCAGGGAGGACAAGCTGGACGGCCGCGCCGTCAAAGCCGCCACCCTGCTGGGGATCGCCGAATGCCTGCGCTTTGGCATCACCTCTGTCTCAGACATGTATTCCTTCTGTGATGAGATTTGCCAGGCTGTGGACGAGAGCGGTATTAAAGCTAATATTTCCCGCGGCACCACTTATTTTGTGGATCCCACAGAGGAATTTGACCCGGAACAGTTCCCGGCCTATCAGGAAATGGTGGCGATTCACGAAAAATGGCACGGCTATGATCACGGCCGCATCAAAATTGAGGCGTCTATTCACGGCGAATACACTTCCAATTATAAACTGTGGGAAGCACTGGCTGAGTATGCCATCAACAACAATCTGGGCATGCATATTCACCTCTCAGAAACCAAATCGGAACACGAGAGCTGTCTGGAGCGCCACGGTCTGACGCCTGCCCAGGTGCTGGACTGCCACGGCGCATTGTATCCCCGGCTCACCGCCGCTCACTGCGTCTGGTGCGATGACGAGGATATCGCGCTGCTGGCCCGCCGGGAAGCCACGGTCGTCCACAATCCGGTCAGCAATATGAAGTTGGCTTCCGGCATTGCGCCGGTGGCCAAAATGCTGGAAGCCGGCGTCAATGTGGCTCTGGGCACCGACGGCATGGCCTCCAACAACAATGCCGACCTGTTTGAAGAAATCAAAACCGCTGCCCTGTTGGCCAAGGTCTCCTCCCTGGATCCCACCGCCCTGACAGCCTCGCAGGTTCTCCGGATGGCCACTGTCAACGGCGCCCGCTGCCAGGGCCGCGAAACAGAATGCGGCCAGATTCAGGAGGGCATGGACGCCGACCTGATCCTGTTGGACTTTACGCAGCCCCATCTGATTCCCTGTCACAATATACTGTCTCATTTGGCCTACAGCGCCTCCGGCCACGACGTATGCATGACCATGGTCCGCGGCAAGATTCTCTATGCCGCCGGGAAGTATCCCACCATCGATATGAACGCCGTCGTCAAGGAGCTGAGCAGCTATGCCATGCCGAAGGTCTTTCGTGATGACGATGAATGAAACGGCGCCTGAACCGTTCTCGGCTGTATTTCTCTGAAGAAAGGACTGACTCCATGCCCTCTTCTAATAAAAAGCAAAGCTATTTGCAGGGCGCGGCTATTCTGGCCCTTGGCACCGCGCTGGTCAAAGTAATCGGCGCGCTGTACAAGGTGCCCATGATGAGCATTCTGGACACCAAGGGGTTCGGCTATTTCAATATTGCTTACGATATCTATTCGGTCCTGCTGACCATTTCCACCGCCGGCCTGCCCGTGGCCATGTCGCGAATGATTTCCGAGGCGCAGACTCTGGGCAATTCCGCTCAGATCAAACGCATTTACAAGGCATCCTTATATGTATTCCTGATCATCGGAGTTGTGGGCTGTGGCATTATGCTGCTGTTTGCCAGACAGCTGGCCAATTTCATGAACTCACCCAACTCCTGGTTTGCCATGATGTGTTTGGCGCCGGCAGTGTTGTTTGTATGTATCATTTCATCTTTCCGTGGATTCTTCCAGGGGCAGAGCATCATGACCCCCACGGCAGTCAGCCAGATTATGGAGGCTCTGTCCAAGCTGATCATCGGTCTGGCACTGGCCTGGATCTTTGTGCGTATCGGCCAGAACAGCGCCGACCCTGACAATGGCGCCATTTACGGCGCCGGCGGGGCAATCCTGGGTGTCTCGATCGGCACCGTCCTTTCGGCAGCCTATCTGGCGGTGAAGCACCAGCAGGCTACAGCCAGTCTTCCGCCCACAGCGGCAGGCGTCAAGCCCAAGTCGCTGCAGAGCACCATGAAACAGCTGCTCTCCATCGCAGTTCCCATTACCATTGGCTCCGCGGGCCTGCAAATCATCAATCTGATTGACAGCAAGCTGCTCCTGGGCCGGCTAATCAACGCTGTGGGGTATTCTCAGGACTATGCCGACAGTCTGAAGGGTATCTACTCCGGCGCCCAAACCCTGTTCAATCTGCCCTCTGCCTTTGTCGTTCCCATCACAGCCAGTGTCATTCCTGCCATCACCGCCCATCTAACCAGCAAAAATCATGCGGCCGCCCTCAAAACGGAGGAATCCTCCATTCGCATTATGGCCCTTCTGGCACTGCCCTGCGGCATCGGACTGTCTGTCCTGTCCAGACCCATTCAGCAACTGCTCTACAGCAGCTATTCCACAGAGGAGCTGAACGTGGCAGCGCCGCTGCTGGCGATCCTGGGCGTGGCAGTCATCTTCAACTGCATCGTGCTTCTGACCAACGCCATTATGCAGGCCCATGGCTATGTCTCCACTCCGGTGGTGACCATGCTCATCGGCGGTATTGTGAAAATCATCATCAATTACATTCTTGTCAGCATTCCCTCCATCAATATCACCGGCGCACCCATTGGCACGCTGTGCTGTTATATCACCATCACTGCGCTGAACATCTTTGCCATGCACCGGCTCATGCCCAGACGGCCGAAGCTGCTGCCGCTGATGATGAAACCGATTCTCGCCACTGCCGCCATGGCTGTCGTGGCATTCATGGCTTACGATGTATTGCATACACAGCTGGGCAGCAATACCATTGCCTGCCTCGGCGCCATTGTCTTGGCCGCCATCGTCTATGCAATCTTTGTGGTTGTGCTGAAGATCATCACACTGGACGATTGCATGCTGCTCCCCAAAGGAGAAAAGATCGCAAAGTTGCTGCGGATTCAGTGAAGGCACCCCCTTGCACACCTCCGGTTTTCGGAACCAATTGTATTTCTGCTGAGCAGATTCAAACCTCCCCATTGGGCGTTTGAATCTGCTCTTTTGCGCCAGCAGCCAGCGGCACACACAGAGGCTTTCTCCCAGGTGATTGCGCTGCGTCTGTCTCAGACGCGGGAGCCCAAAAACTTGTGCAGTTTCAATGGTTTTTGTCCTTTCCCATGAATCCGCCCAAATCTCCGCGGACAAATTTGTTTTTTCCCGCAAAAAAGCGAATTTACACTTGCGTAATGGGAGAAAATATGATAAATTCTATAGGCAGAGTATCATATGGTTTCCCCACCGGTGGGTCGTGGATATTGTGACGGCAGAATGGCTGACTCTCTGGAATGAATTCTTGACGCATCGGTGGTTGTCTTGTGCAAAAATACCGTGGAAGATCCATATGGAAATACAATTGCCCCACGCAATCCAAAATAAAAAAGTTGATTTAGTAGGAGGAGTCAATTCATGAACAAAGCAGAACTCATCGCTAAAACTGCCGAGAAGGCAGGCCTGTCCAAAAAAGACAGCGAAAAGGTTGTCAATGCCGCCATCGATTCTATCTCTGAGGCACTCGCCGCCGGTGAGAAGGTCCAGTTGGTGGGCTTCGGTGTGTTCGAAGTGAAGGATCGCGCTGCCCGTATGGGCCGCAACCCCAAGACAAAAGAAGCCATCGAGATTCCCGCCTCCAAGACCCCCGTGTTCAAGGCCGGCAAGGCGCTCAAGGACGTCGTTGCAAAGTAAGTTCATCAGGGGCTGTCTCAGCAGCCCCTGATTTTTTGATTCTGATTTTGAAAGGAGTACCGCCATGCGGCTGGATAAGTATTTGAAGGTCTCCCGGCTGATCAAGCGCCGCACTGTAGCCAACGAGGCCTGTGACAACGAGCGTGTCACTGTCAACGGCCGCCCCGCCAAAGCCAGCTACGATGTCAAGGTGGGCGACATTCTGGAAATCCGCTTTGGCGCTAAGACTGTACGCATTGAGGTGCTTCAGGTGGCCGACAATGTCCGCAAAGACGATGCTGTGGGGATGTACCGGGAGATCCCGTAGGAGTTAGGTTTCCTAGATGGTGTCGTCAATAAACAAGGAGCCAAATAGCAATACAACGGATATGGACAGCAGCAACGAAAGAAGCGGCGTTTTTAGC
>CBCPMX010000102.1:0-6025 GCA_965120355.1 uncultured Oscillospiraceae bacterium | reverse complement strand
TCTTTGATGCGTTCCTTGACTCAGTCTTTGCCGCTTGACTGCCGTCCCATCTACCCGGAAGTGTTCAACTTGTTATTGCAATTTGCGCCGGAAAAGGAACAATCTTTATTATATTATTATAGTTCCTCCGAACCGTGCTGCTCCAGCCAGATCATCAGCACTGCCAAGTCTGCCGGACTGACGCCGGAAATGCGGCTGGCCTGGCCCAGCGAGACCGGGCGGATGGCGGCCAGCTTCTGCCGCGCCTCCAGACGCAGGCCCTGAATGGCGGCATAGTTTATGTCTTCTGGCAGGAGCCGGGACTCGGCCCGCTGGAACTCCGCCACCTGCCGCTGCTGCTTTTCAATATATCCGGCATATTTCAGGCGAATTTCCACCTGCTGCCGGACGGCAGCGGGCAGCTGGGGCCGCGCCGGATCAAAGGGGGCCAGATCGTCATACCGCAGCTGCGGGCGGCGCACCAAGTCGGACATACGGGCGGAGGCCTTCAGCGGTGCGGCCCCTTTGGACGTGAGCAGGGCGTTGAGCGGCTCGGAGGCGGGGACACCGCAGTGCTCCAGACGGCTGCACTCCGCGTCCACCAGGGCGTATTTCTCCTGTACTGCCTGGTACTGTTCCTCGGAAACCAATCCGATCTGCCGGCCAAAGCCGCTCAGCCGCTGGTCAGCGTTGTCCTGCCGGTGCAGGAGGCGGTATTCGCTGCGGGAAGTCATGATACGGTAGGGCTCATTGGTTCCCTTGGTCACCAGGTCGTCAATGAGCGCGCCGATATAACCGTCGCTGCGCTGAATGATCAGCGGCGGACGGCCCTGAATCTTCAGCGCCGCGTTGACACCGGCCACGAATCCCTGCACTGCCGCCTCTTCATAGCCGGACGAGCCGTTGAACTGGCCCGCGCCGTACAGCCCCGGCACCTGTTTGCACTCCAGGGTGGGCAGCAGCTGCGTCGGGTCCACGCAGTCGTATTCAATGGCGTAGGCCGGACGCATCATCTCTGCGTGTTCCAAACCGGCGATGGTGTGGAGCATGGCCACCTGCACATCCTCCGGCAGGGAAGAGGAAAACCCCTGGATATACAATTCGTCGGTATACAGCCCCGTGGGTTCCACAAACAGCTGATGGCGCTGCTTGTCGGCAAACCGTACCACCTTATCTTCAATGGAGGGGCAGTAGCGGGGGCCGACCCCTTCGATGACGCCGGAGAACAGCGGCGAGCGGTGGAGGTTTTCCCGAATGATGCGGTGCGTTTCGGCGTTGGTGTAGGTCAAATAGCAGACGGCACGATTTTTCGGAATGTCTTGGGTGGAAAAGCTGAAGGCCACCGGTACCGAATCGCCGGGCTGCAGCTCCATTTTGGAAACGTCCACGCTGCGGGCGTTGACCCGGGGCGGCGTGCCGGTTTTGAACCGCTGCAGCCGCAGGCCCAGCGCGCGGAGGGAGTCGGACAGCCCGACAGCGGCATGCATCCCGTCGGGGCCGCTGTCATAGACGCATTCGCCGGTGATGACGCGGCTTTGGAGATAGGTGCCGGTGGCAATGACGGCGGCCCGCACCCGGTACACTGCGCCCAATCGCGTGACGACGCCGGATACCGCGCCGTTTTCCGTCCGGATTTCCGTAATCATGGCCTGTTTCAGATCCAGATGTTCCTGCCGCTCCAGCAGCCGCTTCATATGTTCCTGATACCGCCGCCGGTCCGCCTGTGCGCGGAGAGAGTGGACGGCAGGACCTTTGCTCTGATTCAGCATCCGAAACTGGATGCAGGTGGCATCGGCGGCCTTGGCCATTTCCCCGCCCAGCGCGTCCAATTCCCGTACCAGGTGGCCCTTGCCGGTGCCGCCGATGGCCGGATTGCAGGGCATATTGCCCACGGCGTCCAGATTGATGGTGAAGCAAACGGTTTTCATACCCATTCTGGCGCAGGCCAGAGCTGCTTCAATGCCGGCATGGCCTGCGCCAATGACGGCTACGTCATATTCACCCGCGGGATACTGCATGTCTGCCGCCTCCTTCCATAGAAAATCGGCTGTGTGCCGGAGAGATTCTGAACTTTTATTCTAGCACAGTCTCAGAAAAATAACAATGGGGCAGCCGTGGTTTTTTCCGCTGCGGCTGTCCGGCTTTGTACAATGGCTGTCAAAGCATAAATTTTTCACATATTTCGCACAGATCGTTTATTTACACCGTTGAAATCTTCCTGTATAATCAATATATCCGTATAAAAGCATTCATCTTTTGAATGTATGGCTCATGTTTTAAGGAAAGGATGAACACCCATGAGTACGTTGCAAACGCCCCGTCCCGCCTATGGCATGCCCGTTCTGGACGGCCCGGTGAACAAGCCGGAAAAGGTCAATATGATGCCGCCCGGCGGCCCCGGCGGTCCTGGTGGTCCTGGCGGCCCCGGCGGTCCTGAGGGCGGATCTCCTCCCATGGACGGCTTTGGCCAGCCCGTCGTAGCGGAATTGAAGCCCTGCCCGCCCACCTGCCGCCCCTCGGAACATCCCGGCTCAGTCCCCGGCGCCGACGTGGAGCCTGGCAAGCCCGGCCCCGGTATGCCTGGCGGCGGCCCTCCCAAGGCGCCCCCCTTCCCCCGGATGGAGTCCATGGATGTGCTGAACGGCAAGCTGTATATGGCTGAGACGCCCTACGCCGAAATCACCGGTGAGATCACGGATACGGCCATGAGCGGCGCCACGTATACCACCGATGAGGTCTGCCTCAACGGCATCTACATCGGCGGAGACTCCCAATATGCCATCCGCGACAGCAAATTTGATCTGACCGGCTACGGCATTGATGACTTTGCCGGCAATGGCTCCGCCGTGATGCTCAACGACACCGCCAAGTGTGAGATGGATCGTGTCCAAATCACCACGCACGGCGTCATTCGTCCCTGCACCACCGTGACCGGTGAAGCTACCCTCGTTGTGCGCAATTGCGTACTGGATTCCCGCGGCGGAGAAATCCCCGCATCCTATGTGCCCCGTGTGGCATCCGGTATGATGGAGCCGCCTCCGGGTCTGAAGCTGGGCGGCAACTGCCGGACGCACCTGTCTATGGGCAACTCCCGGGCCTATTTCTATGATTCCAAGATCATTGCCCACTCCTGGGCGGCCCTGTCCACCGACGGCTCCCACGGCGATTTGTATCTGGAGGCCAACAACTGCGATGTGGTCTGCGAAACCGTGGGCTACGGCACCTATGCCGACAACGGCTGCCATAATGTGCTGAACAACTGCCGCATTCAGGTGGACACCCATGTGGCCATCATTGCCGGCGATGCCTGGGTCAAGCTCAATGACTGCACCGTCAAGTCCAACCAGTACGGCTGCATGCTCCACGGCGTCCGCGGCCACTACACGGAGGTCACGGAAGCGCACATCGTGGGCGGCGACTGGACGGTAGGCGAGGCGCTGTTCTTCGTCAAGTCCGAGAACGTCTATCTGAAGTTGGACGGCGCTAAGATCAAGACCGGGAAGTATCTGATCCACTCCATCCTCAATGACGACGACGCCCATACCGTGGTTCCGGAGGAGATGGTCTGCAAGGTCTACGGCGTCAACGCCGTCCTGGCCAACGGCCAGTACGAAGGCGACATCGTCCACGAAGATCCGGACCGTACCTGCAATGTGTCCGTTCTCAACGCCAGTGTCAAGGGCGTGATTACCGATGTGTATCTTGGCCTGGAGAACAGCACCTGGTTTGCCACCGGCGACAGCACCGTGTGCCTCATGGGCGCGGTGGACGCCGCCGCCATTGACGCCCCTGCCGGTGTTACAGTGACGGCTAAGGCCGGCGAGGGCTGCACCCTGTCTGGCGACTATGCCCTGACCTCCGGCGGCAAGCTGGTGGTGACGGCGTAAGGCCATTTCCCTGTAAAGCACAAGCGTATATCAAGGACAGGCGCGCTGTAGAGTCATGCTGCAGCGCGCCTCAGTCTGCGGAAAAACCCTGACTTGGTGTACGAAGCTGCCTTTTTTGCGCTGTGGAGCCCGGCCGCGGCTTTTGCGCTGTGAAGGTCTGAGGGGGGATCCGCGTTGTTCCGGCAGAGAAGATCCAGGGCTTGCAAAAAGCGGCATCACCGCTTTTGCAACAAGCAAGACGCCGCTGCATTCGCAGCGGCGTCTGTGTGTTATTTGTGCAATTCCAAAACCGGCGCTGAAACGATCAACGCTGATAGTAACGGTCCAGAGCGGCCTGCTGCATCTCCATGGCGTCATAGATGCCCATGCTTTCGATGGTGGAGACGAAGTCATCCAGCTCCGACAGGGGCTTGTCACCGGTAATGAACTTCAGGAAGTTTTCCTGACAGTAGGTGATAATGTCGGAAGCCACAGAGTTGTAGAGATCTGTCTCTTCTGTGGTCATGGTCAGAGAGGAGGGCAGGGCGCTGGAGTTGTCCTTATCGGTCATCCATATGTCCGCCATGGCCAGCTGTTCGTCGTTGAGGCCCTGCTGCTGGGCGGCCACTGAGGTGAGGCAGACCGTGTTTTGGAGCATATAGCGGAACTGCGCCAAAGTGGCGGTCATGCCCTCCGGGTTGTTGGTGATCAGGTCGGTAAAGACCGGTTCGCCGTTTTCCATGGTGTAGGAGACACCCTCCACGCCCCAGTTCGCCAGCATCGCGCCTTCTTCCGTGTAGCGGTAATTCAGCCAACTCAGGGCGATCTCCGGGTATTTGCATCCGGTGGAGATGACACAGGAGGAGGTGGCGGACATGCGGTCATAATTGGTCTGCGCGAAATGAAGTTCCTGGCCTTCTTCCTGCACCGCGTCATGGATGGCGGCCACGGCGAAGTTGGGATCCGTGGCAGTTTCCTGATACATGGTCAGGTAGTTGTTCTCCGACCACCACATGGAGCTTTGGCCGGTGGCCACCAGAGTGACGTCTGCGCCGCCGGACAGGCCGCTGTCGGAACTCATAAAGTCAGAGTAGATCAAGCCGCGGGCATACCAGTCCGCCACCATGGTCACATAGTCCTTAAAGCCCTGTTCCAGAGCGCCCATGTGAACTACGCCGTCCACCTGGTACCACGGCAGGGTGGCTTCAAAGGAGTTGCCGAAACCTGCGGAAGTCTCATAACCGGCGGTCAGATAATTGAAGTTGGGGGAGCCGGTGTTGGTCAGCTGGGCGGTGGCTCCGTATTCGTTGTAGGCGGCTTCCAGGTAGGCTTCATAATCCGCATAGGTCAGGATTTCTGCGGGATTGAAACCCAGCGCTTCCGCCCAGTCGGCACGGATCTGCGGCCCATAGTTGCAGGGTGCATAGGGATCGTAGACCTGGGAGATAAAGACAACCCGTCCCTCGTCGGTGGAACCGGCCCGCAGGTTTTCTTCACTTTCATTGAGAATCGCCCAGTAGTCGGGGGCGTATTCGGCAACCAGATCGGTCAGGTCCACAAACACATCATCGGCCACGGCCTGGTCATAGCCGCCGACGTAGTTGGCGCCGGCTTCGCAGTAGATGTCGCAGTAGTCCTGAGAAACCATCTGCAGATTGAATTGTTCAGTAAACATGGTCGGGTGCATCAGCTGGAACTCCACGTGGACGTTGGACAGCTCTTCCAGAGTGGCGTAGAACAGGTTGTCGGAGAAGTCCTGGCACCAGTTTTGTACCTGGGGATTGAACCGCATGTAGTAGCTCAGGGTGATGGGCGCCTCGGTCAAAGGCATTTCAATAACGTGGGCAGATTCCTCCTCCGGGGCGGGCGCGTCCTCCCCGGCGGGCGTCTCGGAAGCTTCAGCCGGCGTTTCAGCGGGAGCTTCGGCACTGGGTTCTGCCGAAGCAGTCTCTTCTTCGGCGGGAGCCTGGGAGACTGCCTCCGTGGGGCTTTCTGCCGCAGGCGAAGTGGAGGTGCTGCCGCAGGCGCTGAACAGTCCCAGCGCCAGCGCCAGCGCGAGCAGAAGCGCAAGTGGTTTCTTCATGATTCTCATCCTGTTACTATATATTTGCCCCTTGGTTTATGGCAGCCAGCCATAGGCATGGGACATCTCGTTGCCTAAACTGTTAGAATGGGAAGGT
>CBCPMX010000101.1:0-7395 GCA_965120355.1 uncultured Oscillospiraceae bacterium | reverse complement strand
GAACGTCATAGAATGGATAAACACCACCGCAAAAGCTGCGGCGGTGTTTTGAATTTGGATCGAAACTAGTTGAGGCGCTGGCGCCTGAACCGAATTGTGGCCATTCAGATGCAAACAGAGATCCCCCGTTCACTCTTCGGGGAACTGCTGTTGGAAAAAGGAGAGGAATTTTTTCGCCTCTTTGGATAATTGGGCGTGCCGGGCATAGACCAGGTTGATTTCAGTTTCAATGGCCGGTTCGATGTTCACCACCCGGACTTTGTCACTCTGCAGGCCGGCAATGGGCTGCCGGGTCAGAAGCGCCACGCCGCGGCCCTGGGCGACCATATTGACGATATTTTCGCCGCGGGAGCCGGTATGGACGATATTGGGGACGATGCCAACCCGTTCGCACTCCAGAATACACATCTCATACATAAAAGAGGAGTCCTGGAGCAGCAGGAAATCTTCGTTCTCCAGCTGTGCCAAGGAGAGTACGGATTGATTGGCCAGCCGGTGTCCCGCCGGCAGCACCGC
The DNA here is from genome assembly GCA_965120355.1 of uncultured Oscillospiraceae bacterium. Classification (GTDB taxonomy): domain Bacteria; phylum Bacillota; class Clostridia; order Oscillospirales; family Oscillospiraceae; genus CBCPMX01. Next base: position 6,879 of record CBCPMX010000101.1, on the reverse strand, counting down.
GCACAGCACGTCGCTGGAAAAGTGCAGGCGGCATAGGGAATCCTCTGCCTGTGGCGCATGTTCCCGTACAAAAGCGAAGTCCAGCCGCCCCTGCAGAACCTTTTCAACGGAAAGCGCCGATTCCAGTTCCTCCACATTCAGAATCACGCCAGTCATCTTTTTCTGAAATTCGGCCAGCAGATCGGTGATCCGATACTGAGCCATAGCGGGAATGGAACCGATATTCAGGGTAGCGGCGGCTTCCCGCTGCTGCTTTTTTTGAAGCGTCAGATACTCATGATGAAGGATGGAGATTTGCTCGGCATAAGGGAGATAGAGCTTCCCATAGGAAGACAACTGTACCTTGCGTTTGGTTTCCCGTTCAAACAGAGGAACGCCCAGTTCCTCTTCCAGCGTTTTCATGTGTTTGGAGAGGGAAGACTGGGAGATATACAGACGCTCTGCAGCTTCGGAGAATTTCCCGGCGTCTACGAGCGTGACGAATTCCGTAATATATTTGAGCTCCATTGCAATCCCTCATCTCTGGCTGTATTCAGACGAATTTGAAATCCGGGCGCCGGCATATTCTGCTGAGAAATCCTGTGTTGCGGCATGGTCATGCATCTGTGCCCTGCTGCAGGATTGCACGGATATCCGGTGTTCCTCATGGAATGGTCCTGTACTGTTCAGGTTGCTGAACTTTACAAAAAGTATACGCCTTTTTGAAGGAAAATGCAAGTTATTCGAAACACGAATAATCTGCGGTGCAAAACGAATTGATTTCTTTGCGGCATTTCGTAAAATGAAAATAAAAATGAAAAGAGGGAAATACATGGTTATTGATGCAAATTTGTATTGGGTTCCTGAGGCACTGTTTACAGACAGTCTGCTGCGGCAGCGGTTTTTTGCCCCGATCCAGGCGCAGGGGGCGCAATCCGGCCATTATGGTTACATGCGGCAGACGGCGGCCGGCGCGCAGGAGATCATCATCGAGAAGCCTAAGGGCAGCCAGAATCTGAACTATCTGCAGGGAGAATACTGCATTGAGACACAGTTGGCGGACATGGATGCGGCTGGTGTGGAACAAGCCGTACTGAAAACGCCCTGTTGTCAGGAATGGATGGATTTGGAGATGTGCGCGTACTTCAATGACGGCATGGCGGATCAGGTCCGGCGCAGTGACGGCCGGCTGGCAGCTCTGGCAGTGGTTCCGCCGGAGGGAACACCGGAGGTGCTGGCAGAGCTGGATCGATGCTTTGACACGTTAGGCGTCCATGGCGTTCAGCTCAGCGCACACTATGGCGGCCGATATCTGGACGATGCATCGTTTGCGCCCCTGTTTGCTTATCTGGAAGCGCGGGAGGCTACGGTATACGTACACCATACACCGCTGCCGGTACAGTATGATGCGTTGCTGGACTATACAAGCCTGCGGCGTTCCTATGGCCGCTGTGTGGATCAGATGACGGCGGTCTGCCGGGAGCTGTACAGCAATATGTTTGAAGCGTATCCCCATATCCGTATGGTCCACTCCATGTTGGGCGGCGCCTTTTTTGCGCTGGCGCCCATGATGACCCCGCACAAGCCTACCAACGACACGGTAGACCGATTCTCTAATGCGAACGGGAACTTTGCCCAACAGCTTCAGAACAATATGTTTTTTGAAATGTCCCATGCACAGCCCTGGGGCAAGGCACAGCTGGAATGTGCGGTCAAAGCACTGGGTGCGGATCATATTATCTTCGGCACATCATACCCGGTGCGGAAAGAGTGGCTGCTGGACGGCCCGGAATTTATCCGTCAACTGGATATTTCAGACGAAGAAAAAGAGCAGATCCTCTGGAAAAACGCCCAACGGCTATATCATCTCTGATACTTGAGGCTGCTCTTTTTCATCAATCTTTGATACATGGAAACATGCGGACGTGAAGCCGGAGAAATACTTGGCGCGAACTGCGGGCGAGCGATGCGGATCCAACTTGAGCCGGTAATGCCGGAAGCATCGATCGACGCAGCAGCGCTAAAGTATGGCATCCGGTGCGGTGGTGTGATAGGTCTGATAGAGATCCGGCAGGATGACATCCAGCCGCTGCATCTCTATGGTGCAGTGCGTGACGACTTTTTTGAGAAAGTGTTCGTCCACCGGTGTCTCTGGGACTCGGACGATTTTCCCGTCCTGAACGCCATAACCGATCCATTCCCGGCCCAAGGTTTCTATGCCGCCGGCGGGGCACGGCCGAATCATGCTCATACACAGGTGCATCCCAGGCGTGTCGAACGTCTCGTAACTCATGGAGTAGGAGACTTCTGCGGCATCCAGCGCCGCTTTTTGCGCGTGAGACAGCCCAAAGTCGCAAGGATCCAGACTGTGCATATAAATTCGCTCCGGCTGATCGCCCTCCAGCCCCAGATCCAGGGCTTCCGTGGCGCAGGATACGACACTGCCGTCAGGCGCGAGAACCGTCTCATGATCAAAATGGCCGTAGGGGCACCAAATTTTGTACTTCAAATTTCCGCGTCCTTCCGGCATATTGGCGGGTTTTGTGTTCATACATCTGAACCACCAGCCCAGCATTTCCATGGTGCAGTTGTGCAGTACCGTGTAGGTGGCCAGAAAACCGGAACCGTCTTCCATCATGCAGTAGCCGTAGTCGGAACCGGTGTATCCGCTGGGACGAAAGAGCTGGGTGACCTGCTCCGCCCGTGTAACATGTCTGTGGTCCAGCGGGCCGCGGTCGAGCAGCATTCGGTGAAGCGGCCCCAGTGGCTGGACTGGGATATCATAATAGCTTGCAATGGACATTTGCCGTTCCTCTGCGCTCAGAGGCGGTTTTACGGCAGGAATCATATGGAAACACATCCTTTCCTCAGAGTATATGAACCAATTCTAAATGTACTGAGGCAGCGGCGGAAAATCAATTCGACTTTCCAGAGATTTTATGACGAGGCGGAAAAAAGTGTACCCAATTTTGAATTGATGCATCCTTTGGGAACCGGTACAATCGAGATAGAGCATACTGAGAGGAGGGCGGATTATGAAATATGCAGGAAAGCAAATGGTAAACCGCTATGAACAGGTGGAGTTATTCTCCAAAGCCGAGTACCGCCGCCGTATGGATGGCGTCCGGCGTGTCATGCGGGAAGCGCAGGTGCAGACTGCGCTGTTCCTGGAGTGTGGAGAAGAGACCTACGATCACTGGCTTATGGGTCGCCGCCTGTTGGATCTGATGATTGTTCCAGCATCCGATGAGGCCTTTGGTGTCAGCCTGGGAGAATTGAACGAGTCGCTATGCGACGAGCCGGCAGTGACTGATTTCGGCCGGTATTTGCTGCAAAAGCGGCCAGATCCGGTCTGTGATGGCGTGAAAATAATCGGCCGTTGGCCAGACAGCAATCTGGCGGATCTGATTGCCGCCGGAAATCCGCGGCGCATCGGTCTGGTCCTGCCGGTGAATCTGACAGCGGGACTGTATGACGAGATTGTGAAAAGGCTGCCCGGCGTGGAATTTGTGGATATCTCCATTCCCATCGCGAAATTCCGCGCAGTCAAAAGCGAAGAGGAGTTGTATGCCATTCGCCAGTCTCGAAATATTCAGGTCAGAGTTATGGCGGCGCTGCCCCAGATTATGCGGCTGGGCCGCACAGTGGGGCAGATGCAGTGGGAGATCAGCAACCTCCTGACTGAGTTGGGGGCAACAGGCGTCCGCAACGGCAACATCCACTACAACGGCCCGATGGATGCGCCGCTGTCCGGTCCGCCGGATGCCTATGCGGATCACAAGTTGGCCTATGGCGACCGGTATTCCTGCCTGTTGGAGGTCAATGGCCCCGGGCATCAACATATTGCTTTTGAGCGGCACTACAGCATTGGAGAGCCGTCAGCAGGCTATGCGCAAAGTGTGGCCAATGCCATCCGAGTGCACGAATACGCCGTCTCGCTGATGAAACCGGACAGCTTGAGTCTGGCGCAGATTGCAGTGAAAACGCGCAAATATGCCAATTCTTTGGGACTGGAGCTGTTTGAACGGCTGGGCTGGAACTGGATGCACGGGATGGGCGCCTTTTTTATGATCAGTACTCATTGGAAGATTATACGGAAGACCTGCCGCTGCAAGAGGGCATCGTTCTCCACTGCCATCCTCTGATCTACCGGACTTTCCCGGAGGCAGATCCCAATGCACGGGAGGGGATCCATTTGGTGAATACGTATCGGATCGGACCGGACGGAGCGGAAGACCTGGTGGGCTTGCCCAAGGATCTGGTGGTTCTGTATGCGTGAGAAGGAGGCGACTGTACGGTGAATACCATCAAAACTGCCCGCATGGAGCGGGTGCAGCGTTTCATGCGGGAGAAGCAGCTGGATGCGGTGTTGGTGTCCAACTGTTCTATTGGAAACTGCAATACCTGGTTGTTGGCCAGCGAGGGCATGCCGCTGCACTTGCCATACAACCGGAATAATTTGTGCCTGGTGACGGCTGATGGGCAAATTCAGCAGCTTTGTGCCCGAGAGCCGCATCCGACTGACTGGCTGAAGTTTCCGTTGATTACCCAGACCTCGATGCCGCAGAGCCTGACGGGCGGGCGACTGGGACTGGTGAATCCTTCTTATTTGAAAAAATGCGTTCGGGATTATCTGCTGCAGGCGTGTCCTGGAATTGTCCTGGTGGATGTGGATGAGGAATTTCACCTGCTTCAGGCGGAAAAGACGGCAGAAGAGGTCGCCGGTGTGGCGGCTGCGGTCAGACAATTTGATCGGGTGTTTTCCACTATGCCGCTCTTGCTGACTGGAGAGCCGCTGGAGCGGGAAGTCGTTGTTTCCCTGCGGAACCGGATGCGGGAAATGGATGCGGAATGTGAGGATCTGGCAACCAGTACCATGGTGACGCTGACCTCTGCGCCGGATGGAGGCTACAGTGTGCCGGAGCCCATTGCTTGGCCTGGCCGCCGGCTGGAGGCGGGAGACCGGGTGAATGTATTGGTCAACGGGTTTATGCCCGGCGGCTTCGCTTCCGCGCTGGGACGTACCTATGTGCTGGGAGAGCCCTCTGCGGAAACCGTACAATTTTGGAATCTTGCCGTCCAGGCGCAGAATCTGTTGGCTGCGGCTGCCCGGCCCGGCTCGACAATTGCCGAGCTGATGACCCTGCTGGATCGGGAAATCCTGCATCCCAACGGCTTGCCGCTGGAGACCTGCAATCAGATCTATGGCATTGGCACCGGAGCTTATGAGATGCCGCGCAACGTGGACCGGTTCCGGAACCGGCCGCTGGAAAAGAACATGACCTTGGTCATTGCGCCTGTACTGCGGCCCACAGGGAAAGATCCCTATTGTTGTATGGATCCTTTTGTGGTTACAGAAAACGGCGCGAAGCGCCTGAGCACCACAGAACAGACGCTTTGCGTGTTGGATTGAAATACGGCGAAATTTCGGGTTTGGAATAATATGCGGTGCAATTTGAATTGAAAATTTGGCCTCACCTTAATAGAGTAAAGTAGTAAATGCCGAAAGGCAAACGAACAGGAGTAACTAGAAAAGGAGGACTCTATCATGAAAATGCGCATAACGTCTTTATTGCGGACGCTCGTTATGCTTCTGGCGTTGTTCAGCGGCTGCGGAAGTTCCAGCTCTTCTCAATCTGAAGCAACTGCATCGGAAACGTCGGAAGAAACGGCCGCTGCGGAGGAATCAGCCGAATCCTCAGCCTCAGAAGATGACGCCGCTGCCGAAATCGACCTGGGAGAGACCTATACGAAGGTCTCGGATAAAGTCCAGAGCGAAATTTTGGAGGGGGAATATTCCACCCGAACTGACGCGGAATATGCGGAAATTTACAATGCGCTGATGGAAGCCAGTGCAGATTCCAGGGCCAACATGCCGACTATGGAACGCACCTATACAGCGGACGGTACGGAAATTTCGGTCAGAGGAGTTCCCTATCAATATCCGTTGGAGGGAGAGACCAAGACCATTACAATCTGGGCCGCAATTACCGGCAACCATGTCGGTGTTATCAATGATTTCAGTGAATACCGGTCCTATGCCTATGCCAGTGAATGTACAAATATTAACGTAGACTGGACTTCTGTTTCCGGAAACGTTGCTTCAGAACAGTTGAGCCTGCTGCTGGCCAGCGGCGATATGACGGATCTGATTGTGGGGCTTCCCATGTACTATACCGGCAGTATCACCACGCTGTATGATGAAGAACAGATTTATGATATCACGGATTTCATCGCGGAGTATTGCCCCAACTACAGCGCATGGCTGGAGTTTGATGCGCAGTATGAGCGCCTGTTTAAGGACGACAACGGCCATTCCTTTGGCTGGTATGACATTTATCAGGATTTGACGCCGGAAGGATGGTTTATTCGCACCGATAAGCTGGAAGAGTGGGGCATTGATGCGCCAGTCACCATTGCCGACTACGAAGATTGCTTTGAGCGCATGATGAATGACGGTTCCAGAGCTGCAATCCAGGCCAACTCTGAAACGTTCTATACCATTTTGGCAAGCAGCTTTGATATTGCAACGCTGGACGGCCCTGCCCTGTGCGTAGAGGACGGCAAGGTGACATCTTCCTGGTACAGCGACAACGCGAAGCTGTATGTGGAAACCATGCGCGATTGGTATGAAAAGGGCTATATCTACTACGACATTTTGTCTGTGACCTATGACAGAAACGATTCCACCGATCGCAGCCTGACTTACGATGGTGACTATTTCATGTTTACCGATCAGGCCGGTCACTATGGAGACTTCTTCGCCTATGACGTTCCCGAGGGCTGGGATGTCACTGGCGGTACGGACCCGGTGATGAACGAAGGGGACAAGACACACTTTGACTGGGTTGCCATGCAGTCGCAGCTGGTTGTTTTGACGACAGACTGTGAGGATATTGA
>CBCPMX010000100.1:0-6732 GCA_965120355.1 uncultured Oscillospiraceae bacterium | reverse complement strand
GGGATGTGGCTGACGTCTCGGAGTCCGCCGCCGCCGTGGCGTCGGAGTATTACCGGCTGGCCAAAGAGGGGCGGATGAAAAATATTTGCCTTTCCTTCTGCCCGGCAGTGTGCAATTTATTCGAGAAGTATTATCCCGATCTGTGCGATCAGTTGACGCCCCTGGCGTCGCCGATGATTGTTCTGGGGCGGATGCTGAAAAAGGACTTCACCAGCGCTGCGGTGGTCTATGTGGGCTCCTGCATCGCCCGGTATGACGAAGCCAAGGATGTGCGCCACAGTACGGAGGTCAATGCGGTGCTCAGCATTGACGAGCTGTTGGACTGGCTGCGGGAAGCCGGCGTGGATCCGCTGCAGGAAGACGAAGAACCGCTGCTGTCTGACGGCGGCGGCGTGGGGCAGCTGTATCCCATCAGCGGCGGCCTTTTGCAGTGTATCGACTATTTTGGCACCGATCATAACTACCGAAAAATTGCCGTCAGCGGCATCGATGATTGCGTGGAAATGCTGGACTCCATTCGCGCCGGCAAAATTGAACACACCATTGTGGAGATGAGCGCCTGCCGCAGCGGCTGTATCAACGGATCCAGCCGGGTCAAGTCGGGGCGGTGTAAGTTCCAGTCAATTCTGCAAATTGAAGAATATGTGCAGACCCACGACAAGACGCCCTATTTCAACACCCAGGGCGTGGCCATGGCCCGCCCCGTCATCGCCCACCCCATGGAAGAGACGGAGCCGACGGAAGAAGAGATCCGCTATATGCTCTACTGCATGGGACTGGAAAACCCCGAATGGCAGCTCAACTGCGGCGCCTGCGGCTATCCCACCTGCCGGAAGAAAGCCATCGCCGTGCTGAAGAAAAAGGCGGAGCTGAGCATGTGCCTGACGGCACTGCGCCGCAGGGCGGAGAGCATTACAAACTACGTCTTTGACGAGATTCCCATGATGATTATCATTGTGGACGAAGATCAGAAGATTGTGGAGTTTAACAAGGCGGCCTGCGCGGCGTTCAAGCTGGCGCGGGAAGCGGCCATTGGCATGTACATCTTTGAGATTATGGACCCCACAGATTTCCAGTATGTGCTGGACATGGGCATGGAGATTAAGCACAAACGCACAGAAATTGGCGATGCTAAAATTCCTGTGGAGGCCAGCTTTGTCTTTGTCAAGGCTCAGGGGGTGGCCCTGGGGGTGTTCCAGGATGTGTCCGAGAAGGAGGCTTATGAAACTGCCCTGTATGAACAGCGGCTGCGCAGTGCGGAAATGGCCCAGAAGGTCATTGACAAACAGATGAGCGTCGCGCAGCAGATTGCCTTTCTTCTGGGTGAGACCACGGCGGAGACCAAGGTGACACTGAACCACCTGAAGGAGCAGATCATGATGGAGGGGGAGAATCTATGATCGACGTGGACTTTGGCTGGCGGAGCATCTTCCACTATGGCGAGGAGCTGTGCGGCGACAAGGTGGAAACCACCCGCGCCGGCGGGGCCTTCGTCGGTGTGCTGGCAGACGGTATGGGCAGCGGCGTCAAGGCCAATATTCTGGCCACGATGTCCTCTAAAATTTTGTCCACCATGCTTTCGCAGGGATCCACAGTGGCCGAGGCCGTTGAAACGGTGATCTCGACCCTGCCGGTCTGTTCTGAGCGGGGAATGAATTACTGTACCTTCAGCGTAGTGGAGATTTCCGAGACAGGCTATGCACGCTTAGTGGAGTTTGACAATCCCACGGCCTGGATTATCCGCAATGGGCAGCTCATGACGCTGGAGCGGGTATTCCGCCCTGTGGCGGACAAGGCCATTTTTGAGAGCGAAGTGCAGCTCATTGAGGGAGACTGGGTCATTGTGACTTCCGATGGCGCAGTCAATGCCGGTATGGACAACAATTTTTCCTACCGCTGGACGTGGAAGAGCGTCGCCAACTGGCTGTGCGAAAATGTGGGCCGCTGCTCTTCTGCGGTGCGGCTGGCCTATTCCCTCACCGATGCCGTCAACAATCTCTACGGTGGACGGCCTACGGATGACGTGACGGCCATGGTGATCCGAATTCCCAACGAAAATGCCGTCAACCTGATGTACGGGCCCCCTGCTGATCCGGCCGACGATGAGAAAATGGTCCGGGATTTCCTCTCCAAGCCGGGCACCCGCATTGTGGCTGGGGGTACCACGGCCAAGATTGTCTCCCGCGTCACCGGCGAGGAGGTGTTCACTCTGCCTTCTGACGGAGAGGATGCGCTGCCGCCTCTGTCGTTTATGGACGGTGTGGATTTGGTCAGCGAAGGCGTCCTGACTATGACGGCGGCCTGCAAGCTGGTGGAGGAATATTTTGCCGCTGGCTACAGCTATGCCGACTTTGCCAAATTGGACGAGGAAAACGGCGCGGCCATCATTGCCAAGCAGCTTTTGGAGGATTGCTCTGTGCTGCGGGTGTACATTGGCACGGCCCGCAATGAGGCCTATGATAAGGCTGACATCCCGCTGGATCTGACGGCGAAGATCAAATGTATTGAAGGCATTTGTGAGGCGCTGGAGCAGCACGGACGCCGTGTGGAGCGGCACTACTATTAGGAGCAGGGATGAGCGCAGCATTTGGAGCCCGGCCCCTTTTTAGCCCAGCGTTTCGGTTGGGAAAAATACATATGCCTGCAAGCGCCTGCCGGCTGATTGCGCATTTTTGCCGGGTACCGCCGAAGCGATGCAGCCTGGGTCTGGGGCTGCAAAAGGAGGGGACGTTTTCATGAGAAGACAAGACAGGGAAGTGACAGAGCCGGAACGGATTCGGCAGATCATTTCGGCCTGCACCTGTTGCCGGTTGGGCTTTTGCGACCAGGGGCAGGCGTATATCGTGCCGCTGTCGTTTGGGTTTACAGAGCGGGACGGCAAATATACGTTTTATTTTCACTCTGCCAAAGAGGGACGGAAGATCGATCTGATTCGCCGCACTGGATATGCCGCGTTTGAAATGGACACCAATTATCAGCTGCGGACGGCGGCGGCAGCCTGTGCCCACTCGGCCAGCTATCAGAGCATCATGGGCGGCGGGCCGGTGGCCTTTGTGGAGGATCCGGCGGAAAAAGAGGCCGCTTTGCAGGCCATTATGTTGCATACGGCGGGAAAGGACGGCTGGACGTTTTCGGCGCAGATGCTGGACAGCGTCTGCGTGTTCCGGCTGACGGCGGAGACGCTGTCCTGCAAAGAACGCCGCTGAAACGATGTCGGGACAAACAGAACATTTTACGTCAAAAACTGTAGTCTGAAACCGGTTTTCAGGCTACAGTTTTTGCTGTGTAATGAATTTGCTGCATGCAGCATAGACCAATATGACTTAGGAGGAACGAGTATGAAAAAACGGAAACGAAGCTGGCTGACCTATACCCTGGCCCTGGCGCTAACGGCGGCGATGTGCGCCGGAACAGCTCTGGCCGGCGCGCCGGGGGATATGATGGGTATGCCGCCGGGCGGCGCCACAGATATGTCTCCTGCCGGACCACCGGGAGACGGCGCTCCGGATCAAGCGGCCATCTATCTGGAAAACGGCGCCCTTGTGGCGGAAAAGACGTATGTGCCCGGCGCCTACGACGCCTATGTGACCACGGACGGCCTCCATACCACCATCACGGGCCTGGACATGACCAGCGGCGACTACACGTTCAACGGCATTGTTGCCAAGGGCGCAGGTTCTTCCGTGACCCTGGACAAGTGTACAATTCTGTTGACAGTGGATGCGCCGGCGTCCAGCGACATGACCTGCGGATCCGCTGTGGCGGTGGATGACGGGGCAACCATGTATATCAACGATTCCACCCTGACGGTGGACGGTTCTGCCCGGTATGTAGTCAGCGCTTATAACGACGCGGTGCTGGTGGTTCACAATTCTGCCATCACCTCTACCGGTAAGACGGAGAACACATTGGAGATTGCCGAGCCATTCTCCAATGAGGCGCTGCTGATTTCCGGCAATGCCCGCAGCAACTTCTCCATCGGCGCGACGAAAACATATTACTTCAATTCCAAGTGTATTGCCGAAGGCTGGGCAGCGCTGTCCACGGACTCCGCTACCGGCGACGGCCTGGATCTGTATGCGTACAATACGCAGGCCGTGGCGCAGAACGGCGGCTATGCCACTTATGCGGATACCAACTGCCGCGTCTGGCTCTATGGCAGTGATTTAAAAGCGGCGGAGATCGGCGCAATCATTTCCAAGAGCGGCAGCATCCTGGTGGCCGATACTGCCGAAACGCCGGAAGAGGTATTGGTTTATAACCCCGGCGAGACGGCAGAGGCTTCCAGCGTCCTGACTGGCGGGCGCAATGCGGTGATGATCCACGCGCCGGACATGATGGGACAGGGCGTCTGGGCCGCGGACTGCGGCACCCTGACGGTCCGCAACAGCAAGCTGGCCACCACACGGGAGCTGGTCAGCACGAAGGATTACCATGACTACGGCGACGCTGTGGCGGCCTATGTGGATTATGTCAGCGGTGCGGATATTCTGGTGCGCTCCACCAGCGCCAATATTACTTTGGACAATGCGGAGCTGGAATCCTATTCCGGCGTGCTGGTGCTGACGGTGCTCAACAGCGACAGCATGGGCAATTTCCTGGATGAGGGCGACGGTTGGGAAGTGGAGCCGGTGACCGTCGTCATGCAGAATATGGAGGCGGAAGGGGATATCCGCCACATGGACTATCACCGCTTCATGACCCTGGAGCTGGATAATGCGGCCCTGACCGGCGCGGTGGTCTCCGGCAATGTGGCGCAGTGGAACGCCCTGTGGGCGGACTATGCTGTCGAAGACTGCAATTGGGTGGTGGATGAGGACTTTGCTTCCTGCTATGGCGTGCAGATGACGCTGAAAAACGGCGCTGTCTGGAATGTGACTGAGATGTCCACCCTGTCCAGCCTGACGGTGGAAGCCGGCGCAACAGTCAATGGCTGCCTGGTGGTCAACGGCCAGATCACACCTGTCGAAGAAGGCCGGACATATACGGGCCGGCTGTATGTGCTGCCGGAGACTCCGGCAGAGCTGACGGACGTTTCCCAGCTTGCCGATTTTGACGAGTTGGGGCAGGAGGCTGTGCTGCTGCTGGAGCAGGGGCTTCTGAGTGCAGTCCCCACCGCCGAAGGGCAGTGGATGTTTGGGGCGGAGACGCCGGTTACCCGTGCAGAGGCGGCACATGTGCTGGCCAATGCTCTGACGGAGGAGATCCCTGCCGCTGCGTCCGCCGCTTTCTCCGATACGGCAGACAGCTGGGCGGCGGACAGCATTGCCTATCTGGCGGCCCAGGGCATTGTCAATGGTGATGACCAGGGGGCTTACCGGCCCAACGACGCCATCACTGTGGGTCAGGCGGCGAAAATGCTGCTGGCGGCCCAGGGCGTCACGGGGCTCACCGGCGAGCACTGGCAGGAGGCTGTGGCACTGGCTGCGGAGGAAGCCGGCATTCTGGAGCCCGGTGCGGATTTGGACGCCGTCCTGACCCGCGCCATGGCGCTGGAGATGTCCGCCGGCATCCTGGAGACGCTGCAGGGCGCGTAAAGAAACCGGCGCACCAGCCATCCATACAAAGTCCATCAGGCTGCGGGCCATTTGGCCCGCAGCCTTTTGTCTGTCTCAAAACTTTCGAGGGCAGCCCGCAAAGCCCAAGCGGAGAATTGGGGGGCACCACGAAAAACCGGCCTGCCTTCTATCCATAATAATTGATGCAGTGGTTTTCGGGGAAAACTGAAATGCAAAAATGTGTTTGTGCTTTTTATACAATTTTTCTTTAAAAATAGAGAATTATGTGTACAAAATACAAAATTCATGATACAATACGAAAGACCCATCACAAAAAATTATGAAAGAGAGAAGGTTGTAACATGAAACACACGAAGACCATGGTGCGGCGGCTGAGCCTGCTGCTGGTGCTGAGCTTACTTTTAAGCGTCGGAGCGTTGGCCGGTTCGCCCCCGTCCGGCGGGGAAGCAGAAGCCGTGCCGGCATCGGCCTATTATGGCGATGTGACAGGCGAGGCCCTGGCGGAGGCCGTGGATGGCCTCTATGACCTGGGGGTGATCTACGGCAAGCAGCTGCCTGTCAACGGTGCGGATGGCGTGTTTGCCCCGGAAGACAGCCTCACTGCTGCGCAGTTGGCCGATCTGTTGGCCAGAGCGGCCGGAGTGGAACCTCAGGAAATAGAAGATACCGGGATGCTAGGTGGCATGGCTGCTTCTGCACCAGTGACCCTGCAGGATGCTGCCAGCGCGATTACGTCGGCGGCAGAGGCCGGTTTGCTGCCGGTGGCGCTGCGGCAGGGCACAGACCCGGTGGATACGCTGGTGTTCAGCCAGATGCTGCCGGAGTACTGGCAGGAGACGCAGACTTTGACCCGCGGCGATGGGACGCTTCTGCTGTACCAGGTGCTCACTGCGAACAATTCTGCCAATGTGGTGCCGGAGGACTATGACGAGGTCTTTGCCGTGGTTCACACCAACGACGTCCATGGCTATATCTCCGTGGAGCCCTATGTCAAAGCTGTGGCCGACAGCCTGAAGGCCCGCTATGGGGAGCAAAACGTAGTTACGGTCACAGCCGGCGACATCTATGCCGGCGGCCATGCCGTGGCGCATCTGTACAAGGGCGAACTGATCCCGCCGGTGCTGGATGCGGCGGGATATGACTTGGCTGTGCCGGGCAACAACGACTTCAATATGGGCACGTAGACCATGTTTGCCCTGGGCAACGCCGGAGC